>CBHCMF010000005.1:0-51014 GCA_965974465.1 uncultured Noviherbaspirillum sp. | reverse complement strand
ATCCGCGCGTTCGTCATATCAAGATCGAAGATGGCAGGGTGGTCCCTTTCGACAAACTGTTGATTGCGACGGGGGCTGCGCCTCGTATTCCAATCCTTCCCGGTATTGATTTTCCTGGCGTGCATGCGTGCTGGACGCTGGAGGATGCACGCAGCATCATGCGGCTGGCACAACCCAAGTCGCACGTCGTCCTAATCGGCGCGGGTTTCATTGGGTCTATTGTGATGGAGGCGCTGACGGCACGTGGCGTCGACCTGACTGTGGTCGAAAAACGAGACCGCATGCTACCTAATATGATGGGCAAATCTGCCGGTGAGATGGTCAGGCGTTGGTGCGAGAAGAAGGGGATCAAGGTCTATGTGTCAACACGCGCCGTTGCCATCGGTAGTGACCGCATGGAGTCAGCGTCGCCACGCTTCGTGAGGCTCTCTAGCGGTGAGCAACTGATGGCAGATCTTGTCGTCTACACGGTCGGTACCGTGCCGAATATCGCATTCCTGAAGGGTAGCGGCATCCGGTGCCTTCAAGGCGTAGTTGTCGATGCCTCAATGCAGACCAATGTGCCGGGTGTATACGCCGCGGGCGATTGCGCAGAATGCTATGACGATACGACAGGGCGGACAATGATCGCTGGTGTGCAGCCCAACGCAGCTGACCAGGCCTATTGCGCAGCATTGAACATGACCGGCAGATATGCATTCCAGCGCAACGTGAGGCAGATCGATGTGCTCGATACGATGGGCCTGATTTCTGCTTCGTTTGGCCAGTGGCAGGGACTGCGCGGGGGGCAATGGGTGGAGGTCGCGGACGAGCGTAGCTTTAAGTACCTTCGGTTGGAGTTCGCCAAGGATGTGCTGATCGGCTGTAATGCCATCGGATTAACCGAACACCTGACGATATTGCGTAGCTTGATCCATCACCATATTCCCCTAGGCGAATGGAAGGACCGTCTGCTGCAAGATCCGACACAGCTGAAAGAAGCATACAGCGCATGTGTGGAGGAGCAGTACATCAACCATGCTTCGGTATTTCAGCATCCGAGCAGGATGCGTGTTGTACCGGCGCATCTCTAGTTATTTCAATAACATAAGCCAGCTGAACTGTTCGGTTCAGCGCATTCTCCGTTACTCCTGCTGAGGATTTGGTGGCCGGTCGCATTTTTTCGCGTAAAATCGCGAAAATTCGGCACGCGCTTTGGATGGGTTTTCCTGTAGTGCGTCACCGAGACTTCCTACCAACCTCCCTCGAAAATAATGAGCATCAAATCCGACAAGTGGATCCGCCGCATGGCGCAGGAACACGGCATGATCGAACCGTACGAGGCTGGCCAGGTGCGCAGCGTCGATGGTCACAAGATCGTCAGTTACGGTACGTCGTCCTACGGCTACGACATCCGCTGCGCTGACGAATTCAAGATTTTCACCAATATCAACAGCACGATCGTCGATCCGAAGAACTTCGATGAGAAGTCTTTCGTCGATTTCAAGGGCGACGTCTGTATCATTCCGCCCAACTCCTTCGCATTGGCCCGTACGATGGAATACTTCCGTATTCCGCGCAACGTGCTCACTATTTGCCTCGGCAAGTCGACCTATGCGCGTTGCGGCATTATTGTCAACGTGACGCCGTTTGAGCCAGAGTGGGAAGGTTACGTAACGCTGGAGTTCTCTAATACCACGCCGCTGCCCGCCAAAATCTATGCCGGCGAGGGCTGTGCGCAGGTGTTGTTTTTCGAGAGCGATGAAGTGTGCGAAACGTCTTACAAGGACCGGGGCGGCAAATATCAGGGGCAATGCGGCGTCACGCTGCCCAAGACCTGAAAAAGCGACCAATCCAATCGGCGTGCCTTGGCCGGGCTGACCGTCCCGTATTGATGCGGGATGTACTGCTCCGAATATTATTTGGAATTACGCACTATACAATGCAGGTGCTCTGACCTTGTCAGGGCATGCCATTCATCTTGCGAAGTGCCCGCCGATGTCCCCTGATTACCAACACATTCTTGACACCATCTATGGCGAAGTCCAGCCGCTTCTGCAGCAAGGCAAGGTCGCCAGCTACATCCCCGAGTTATCGAAAGTCTCGCCTCAGCATTTCGGCATGGCCGTGTTTTGTCTGGACGGGCGCACTTATTCGGTCGGGGATGCCAATGTGAAGTTTTCGCTGCAAAGTGTCACCAAGCTATTCGCGCTGGCGCTGGCATTTTCACGTGAAGGTGACGCACTGTGGAAACGTGTGGGCAGGGAGCCGTCAGGCAACCCCTTCAATTCGCTGGTACAGCTTGAGCATGAACGCGGCATTCCGCGTAATCCCTTCATCAATGCTGGCGCGCTAGTGATTACCGATATCCTGGCAACCCGCTTTGTACAGGCTGATATCGCGGTGCTGCAGTTTGCCCGTATGCTGGCCGGTGAGCCGACGCTCGACTTCGACGTGACGGTCGCGCAATCCGAGCGCAAGACCGCGCATCGCAACAGTGCGATTGCGCATTTCATGAAGGATTTCGGTAATTTGCGCAATCCGGTGGAGTTGGTGATTGATAGCTACTGCCGGCAGTGCTCGATCACGATGACCTGCATGGAGCTGGCAAAGGCCGGTAGCTTTTTGGCACAGCACGGCACGATCCCATGGAACGGTACGCAAATCCTCGATGCCAGTTCTGCAAAACGACTGAATGCGCTAATGCTTACTTGCGGCACGTACGACGCAGCCGGTGATTTCGCGTATCGCGTCGGCTTGCCGGCAAAGAGTGGCGTGGGCGGCGGGATTCTGGCGCTGGTGCCAGGTGATGTTTCCGTCGCGGTGTGGTCACCGGGATTAGACCCGACTGGTAATTCGCTTGCAGGGACTTACGCGCTTGAGCGTTTCACGACACTCACTGCGCGCTCCATTTTTTAGCAGCGCAAAAAGTATGGTGTAGTGGGAAGCGACCAGTCATGCACATATAGTCTATGAGTTGCGTAGCTACTCCAGGCTTCGGCTGTGCCAGTGTGTGGAGTGGTTAAAGAATCTGATATATAGATATGGCCGGTGGCATGTTCAACAACTGACCGTGGAAAAAACTTGCCTTGCTGCCGCAATAGAGCCAAGTGGCCATTGCTGCCCATGGCAAAACAATCAAATTCTATTTCCTTAAATTTAGGCTGCATTGCTTACTTTGGGTCCATTACGTAAAGTGGGCATTAAAAGAATCCATGACTCTCGGTCTGGAAATCGATTAGCTATGACCCGACCAACAATTTGGTGCCTCCCCATAAGGCAGTGCATTTGCTGAAGGTGCTTAACCCAAACACAGCTAAGTGGGCCATGCCTGCCATAGATGGCCAGCATGGCTTTATGGAGCGAGTATCCGTTTGATGGAATGCCTGTGCTGGGTGCCGTCAGGCCAAGGATGTTGATCTGTAGTGCAGGAAAAGCCTGGTCCTTCAGAGCAATCGCGATCAACTGTTTTACTTTGATGATTGCCAATTGTGCTTCAGATCACATGTGTCTCTGAGCCCCGGGCCAAACATGTGATCAATAAATTGTCCATCAATATTGGTGCGTAGCTGTCTATAAAGCTGGCTGTCATTAGTCCGGCACGCTATCTCTGCAAACCGATTTTTGTTCCACTGGCTGTCGGGATACTTCTTCATCAGGTCGGTATAGCCAGCCTTCAAATTTTTCCATTTTGGGTACTGGCTGGACTCGTTGTGGAATGGAATGTTGTTATCTGCGTCAACTGTCCAGTAAAGTCGTGCATAGAAAGCCTCACCTTCGAAGTCTCGGGTCTTGTCGACCACCTCGCGTACAAATGCATCAAAGGATTTGCGGCTACCACCCCACAGCGGGCTGTATGCCCTCCCCATAGAGAAATACGTGTCATGATATTCAGGAAAGTTTGCAATGGCCTTCGAGAAAACACTACGGATTTCTGTTAACGGTGCTCCCAGTTCAATCATCACATCGATCTTAAGGGGATGCCAACATGGGTGCTCAGAAGCGTTGGCCTGCATCTGATTTAAGATTTCTAATGAACGCTTCAGTCTTTCACCATAAAGTATCCAGCCCTCCTTGGTTACAGTATTGGCATAGCCGTTACCCCGGGCATTCCATGCAGCCGAGCGCCAATATGCAGCCTCTGCATATCGAGAGAGAAATGAGTCTTCACTTTTCTTTTGCCAATTCTTAATCTTACCCAATGAATATTTAATCTCAGCCCCTCCTATGGTCCGTGAAAGCGATTTACATAGAAGTGATATTTTGCTGATCCCGTCTGCATACATGGCATTTTCATGACGCCACGTTGAGTAAAGTTTCTCAAGTTGATCAAAATGAGAATTGTGGAAGGCATTTGGAATAACGGACCCGTCATCAAATGATTTCAGATCTCCTTCATCACACTGAACTGTTATACCTATACGTTTCGGATCATCCTGATCTATTTCAGTACAAGTTGGCCCTCGGCTCCAGTCATTCATATCCAATGGCCCCATATAGCGGCGAATCTCAGCATGAGAAAAAGGAACAACCATCATCGCTAAGATAAGTGTGGCAAACTGCCAGTGTTTAAATTTATTCATTGTGCTCCTCGTGATTCGTTCGAGGGTTTGAATGAAATGGTCTTTACTGAGTTTGCTATTCGAGGATTTACATTGCCACAGGCGGTTGAGCATAACGGTGATCCGCAAAATTGTGTTGCTTGAAGAATGAAAGAGAGTTCTAAACGAGAACCTGCGGCGGATATATGGTCACGTGCAGACGTCAAGGCCGAAGAGGCTCCCACCATTGTCCGCCATAGGAAAAGACAATGTACAAGATTATCATCAACATTGTTTAAAATGCTACTTCCAATGCTGTTTTCAGCACCGGCTTAACCAAGAACGTTTTTGTAATCTATGGCCTCACTGCGGCGGGTAAGCCGCTCTAGCCTGTCGCACAGCGCGGCGCGAGCAACGGCTTGGGAGTGGCGTGGTCGCTATAGAAGTGTGCATCAGCCCATTTGGCACTTTTGTATATAGATATCCTCGAAGGTGGTCTGGCTTGGTTTGGCAATCTGGTGAGCATAAAGTACCGCTACATTTGCCGTACAGCTTGGAATCAAACCGAGGTATCTCATTCTGTTCGCTAAGAAGGAGCTATATGACTAGATGACGCGGTCGGGTATGCGACGCAAGAAGTCAATCTCGCGTCCAGAAGCTATCCTTGCACGTTATCTGTCAGATATGAAAACGGGGAGCATCGCTCCCCGTTTCTTTTTCACTTATTTAACGCAATCTACATAGTAACCGCGCTTACCATCCACTTCCTGCGTTACCAGCCCATGCACGTCGGTTTCAAACCCAGGGAATTTCTCGTTGAAATCGCGTGCGAATTTCAGGTAGTCGACGATGGTCTTGTTGAAACGCTCGCCTGGAATCAATAGCGGAATGCCGGGCGGGTAAGGGGTCAGCAGAATGGCCGTCACGCGGCCCTCAAGTTCGTTAATCGCAACGCGCTCAATCTCACGGTGCGCCATCTTCGCGAAGGCGTCTGATGGCTTCATCGCCGGCAGCATGTCGGACAGGTACATTTCCGTGGTCAGACGTGCTACATCATAGAGCTTGTACATGTCGTGAATCTGCTGACACAGATCGCGCAGGCCGGTGCGCTCGTAGCGCGGATTGGCGGCAGCAAACTCCGGCAGGATGCGCCAGATTGGCTGGTTCTTGTCATAGTCATCCTTGAACTGCTGCAATGCGGTTAGCAGTGTGTTCCAGCGGCCCTTGGTAATGCCGATGGTGAACATGATGAAGAAGGAGTACAGACCCGCCTTTTCAACGATGACGCCATGTTCCGCCAGATACTTGGTGACGATGGAGGCCGGAATGCCGGACTCGCCGAATTTGCCGTCCAGTGCCAGTCCCGGTGTGACGATGGTGGCCTTAATCGGGTCGAGCATGTTGAAGCCGGGGGCTAAGTTGCCGAAACCGTGCCAGTTGTCTTCGGCATTGATCATCCAGTCTTCGCGCGAGCCGATACCATCTTCTGCGAAATTGTCCGGGCCCCAGACCTGGAACCACCAGTCTTGGCCCCACTCTTGGTCCACCTTCTTCATCGCGCGACGGAAGTCGAGCGCTTCGAGAATGCTTTCTTCCACCAGTGCGGTGCCGCCAGGCGGTTCCATCATTGCGGCTGCGATGTCGCATGAGGCAATGATGGCGTACTGCGGCGAGGTCGACGTGTGCATCAGGTAAGCTTCGTTGAACATATCCTGATCGAGCTTCACGGTCTGCGAGTCGCGTACCAGGATCTGTGATGCTTGCGACAGGCCAGCTAGCAGCTTGTGTGTGGATTGCGTGGAGAAGATCAGCGATTCCTTCGCACGCGGCCGGTCCTTGCCGATGGCGTGCATGTTCTTGTAAAAGTCGTGGAAGGTTGCATGCGGCAGCCAGGCTTCATCGAAGTGCAGCGTGTCGATCTGGCCGTCCAGCATCTCTTTGATCGTCTCGACGTTGTACAGCACACCGTCATAGGTCGATTGCGTGATGGTCAGGATGCGCGGTTTCTTGTTCACGGCTTCGCGTGCGAACGGATTGGCCTCGATCTTTTTCATGATGTTTTCCATCTTGAATTCTTCAAGCGGAATAGGGCCGATGATGCCAAGGTGATTTCGCGTGGGCATCAAGAAGACAGGAATCGCGCCCGTCATGATGATCGAATGCAGGATCGATTTGTGGCAATTACGGTCCACCACGACGATATCGCCGGGCCCGACGGTTGAGTGCCACACCATCTTGTTTGAGGTTGAGGTGCCGTTGGTGACGAAATAGCAGTGATCGGCATTGAAGATACGCGCTGCATTACGTTCGGACGCGGCGACCGGTCCGGTATGGTCCAGTAACTGGCCGAGTTCTTCCACGGCATTACAGACGTCGGCGCGCAGCATGTTTTCGCCGAAGAACTGGTGGAACATCTGGCCAATCGGCGACTTCAGGAAGGCGACGCCGCCGGAGTGGCCGGGACAATGCCACGAATACGAACCGTCCTTGGCGTAATGCACCAGCGCGCGGAAGAAGGGGGGCGCCAGGCCGTCCAGATAGGATTTCGCTTCGCGGATGATGTGGCGCGCGACAAATTCTGGCGTGTCCTCAAACATGTGAATGAAGCCGTGCAGCTCGCGCAGAATGTCGTTCGGAATGTGGCGTGAGGTGCGGGTCTCACCGTATAGATAGATGGGGATGTCGGCGTTCTTGTAACGGATTTCTTCCACGAAGGCGCGCAGTGACTTCAGTGCTGCATCCGTCTCTTCCGACGTACCGCCACCGAACTCTTCATCGTCGATCGACAAGATAAAGGCAGATGCGCGTGACTGTTGCTGCGCGAACTGCGACAGGTCGCCGTAGCTGGTTACGCCCAGTACTTCCATGCCCTCTTTTTCCATAGCTTCGGCCAGCGCGCGGATGCCGAGGCCGGAGGTATTTTCGGAGCGGAAGTCTTCGTCAATGATGACGATGGGGAAACGGAATTTCATGTGGTCTCCAATGAGGACAAATGGCTTGGGAGACGCCTGGGCGGAAGAGCTTGCGCGCCGAAAAATGCAAAGAGCGAATTTTCGCAGATATGCGAGGTGAAGTGGGGGAAAACGATACCCTTTTACGCGATTCCACCGCGAAAAAGCGGATTTTTTCTGATTTTTCCCGAACTTATGAAATTGCTAAGTACCCGCGCATAAAAAATGTGAGATGGATGTGGTCCTGGCCGGATGCGATGCGAGGCGCCCGACCTGACGCAGTGCGAGCACTGCTAGGGGAGGGCAACGCGGCAGCGCGCCGGGTTGGGCCGCAGACGCTCACATTTTTTATGCGCGGGTACTTATGTTCTTTGATAAGTAACGAAGGCGTAGTCGAATCCGTTTGATGCCGAATGATGCCGTTCACGCGCTACTTCTTTCCACTGCGTCGGATCGATCGGCGGGAAGAACGTGTCGCAGTCGAAGGTTTTGTCAATCTCGGTAACGATCAAGCGTTCGCAATGTGGTAGGGCTTCGGCAAAAATCTGTGCGCCGCCGATAATGCAGGCGGGTGTGTCCCCGATCAGTGCGATAGCAGCATCCAGTGACGAAGTCGCCTCTACACCCTCATGCTTCCAACCTGGATTGCGCGTGATGACAATATTGCGCCGGTTAGGCAGCGGTCGTCCGATTGAGTCAAAAGTTTTACGTCCCATAATGACCGGATGTCCTATGGTGGTGCGCTTGAAATGCGCGAGGTCTTCCGGCAGCCGCCAGGGCAGGTTGTTATTGATGCCAATACCATGTTTTGCGTCAACGGCGACGACGATTGTCAACTGTGCCATCAGACTGCCACCGGTGCTTTGATATGTGGATGCGCTTCGTAACCTATGATCTCGACATCGTCAAACTTGTAATCGAAGATCGAATCCGGCTTGCGTTTGATGACCAATTTAGGTAACGCATATGGGGTGCGCGACAACTGCTCGCGCACTTGCTCCATGTGATTCGAATATAAATGACAGTCGCCTCCGGTCCAGATGAATTCGCCTACCTGCAGCCCGGTCTGTTCGGCCATCATATGGGTCAGCAACGCGTAGGACGCGATGTTGAAGGGGACGCCGAGGAAGATGTCGGCGCTGCGTTGGTACAGCTGACAAGAAAGTTTGCCGTCGGCGACATAGAACTGGAAAAACGCATGGCAAGGCGGCAGTTTCATCTGCGGAATGTCTGCGACGTTCCAGGCCGATACGATCATGCGGCGCGAATCCGGATTGTTTCGGATCTGATCTACCACCTCCGCAATCTGGTCGATGTGTTTGCCATCGGGCGTTGGCCAGGAACGCCACTGATAACCGTAGACTGGTCCCAGATTGCCTTCCGCATCGGCCCATTCATCCCAGATGGAGACGCCGTTGTCTTTAAGATATTTAATGTTGGTCGAGCCCGCAAGAAACCAGATCAATTCATGAATGATCGATTTCAGGTGCAGTTTTTTGGTGGTCAGAAGCGGAAAGCCTTCCTGCAAATCGAAGCGCATCTGGTAGCCGAATACCGAGCGTGTGCCGGTGCCCGTACGGTCGGTTTTTTCGGTGCCATGTTCGTAGACATGGCGCATGAAATCGAGATATTGGCGCATGAGAGGTTTTCCGTGAGTGGCGCTATTTTACCGGCTAAACAGCCGGATGCAGTTCTTGAAAAACGAGAAGGGCGGTCAGGAAGAGCGCTTTTCCCGGTCAGCATCGCCTTCGGGAGATTTTCTGTTTTTGAAGCGGACGACCAGAACCGATTAGAGGCAATAGGATCCTGCGCGAAACATTTTAGCATGTGCAAAGGAGGATCAATCCTGCAGCGCAACACGTCAAATAGTGTGTCAAATAGTGTCAATGAAGGCCTTACTGGAGAGAAAACTGCAAGGCGGCCAGATTGGCGTACAGCCCGCCTTGCGCTGTCAACGATGCGTGGGTGCCGCTTTCGATAATGCGGCCGTGCTCCATTACGATGATCCGGTCTGCGCGCTGCACTGTGGCCAGTCGATGGGCGATGACCAGGGTCGTACGTCCTACCATCGCCGCTTCCAAGGCGCTTTGCACCAGACGTTCGGATTCGGCATCGAGCGCGCTGGTGGCTTCGTCGAGCAATAGCAACGGCGGATTCTTCAGCAAGGCCCGTGCAATCGCGATGCGTTGACGCTGTCCGCCGGACAGGCGCACGCCGCGTTCGCCGAGGAAGGACTGATAACCTTGCGGCAGTCTTTCGATGAATTCATGTGCGGCAGCCATTTTCGCCACGGCGATGACCTCATCGTCCGAGGCATCGGCACGGCCATAGCGGATGTTTTCCATGGCATTTGCGGAAAACACAACCGTGTCTTGCGGAACGATGCCAATTGTATTGCGCAGCACGTGGAGATCAAGTTGCCGTATGTCGACGCCATCCAGCAGGATGGCACCGTGCTGCGGATCGTAGAAGCGCAGCAGTAACTGAAACAGCGTGCTTTTGCCGGCACCGGAAGGGCCGACGAGAGCCACCGTTTCGCCCGGACGGATGTCGAGGGACAGCGCCGACAAGGCATCTGATTGCGGACGCGAAGGGTAGTGGAAGGTAATATCGCGCAGGGTCAGCGAGGCACCTTGGGCAGGCAGTGGCGGCAACGAGATTGGCTTCGCCGGTGGTTGGATGGGCGAGCGTACCGACAGCAGTTCCAGCAGACGCTCTGCAGCACCCGCAGCACGCTGCGCCTCGCCCATCACTTCAGACAAGGCACCAATTGCGCCGGCCACAATGGACGCATACAAAATAAACTGGCCCAGTTCGCCGACGGTCATGTCACCGCGAACGACGGCGCGCGCACCTAGCCACAGCACGAATACGATCGCTCCGAATACCAGAAGAATGGCAATGACGGTGAGCAGAGAGCGAGCGCGAACCCGCTGTATCGCTGTCTTAAATGCCCGTTCGACAGAGGTAGTGAAGCGCTGGGATTCTATCTGTTCGTGGGTAAATGCCTGCACGGTCGGCATCGCGTTCAAAATCTCACCTGCCAGCGCTGAGGCGTCGGCAACGCGGTCCTGGGAGGCGCGCGATAGTTTGCGCACGCGGCGGCCGAACAGCACGATGGGCAATACCACACCGACCAGCATCACCAAGATAATGGACGACAGCTTGATGCTGGTGACAAATAACATCGCCAGGCCGCCGGTGAACAGTAAAGTATTCCTTAAGGCCAGTGAAATGCTGGTCCCCACTAGCGTTTGGATCAGCGTCGTGTCGGTCGTTAGGCGCGACAGTACTTCGCCGGTTTGCGTGGTCTCGAAGAACTGCGGGCTTTGCGTCACCACGTGCCGATATACGGCGCTGCGCAAGTCGGCAGTGACGCGTTCACCGAGCCAGGACACCATGTAAAACCGTGCTGCTGTCGCTATTGCGAGAACGCCTGCCACGCCGAACAGCGCAATGAAGTACAGATCGATCTGTGCGCCATTTCTTACACCGGCTGCGCCGAAGCCGACGTCGATCATTTGCTTGAAGGCGTAAGGCACCACGAGCGTGGCACTGGCGGCAAGGACCAGTGCGATGCCGGCCAGCAGGAATTGCTTCTTGTACGGCGCGAGGAAGGGAAGCAGGCCTTTGAGCGTTGTGAGGCTGCCTTTTGCAGGTTCTTTTGATTCGGTCATAGTTTCAATGGCTTTACGTAGCCGGTCAGTTCGAGATAGCCATGGCCGGCTGGGCGGCCGTCGCGTTCAATCGTGACAGCGCCTTCCCAATAGACCGAACCTGTCGATTGCCGTGAGTCTAGCTCTTGGTCGTCTTGTAGTGGTCTCAACTGCCATTGCATCGAACCCGTTTGAAGGCGTACCTCTACCGGATAGTGCGCGCCAGTGCGGGGCGAGCGCCAAGTGCGTTGTGGAATGAAGTGCACGTGTGCCGGAGGGAAATGGAGAATCTGTCCCGTAGGATCGCGCAGCGTGGCGTGCGTCCACAGTGTTTCGCCGCCTTTGCCTCGTATGCGGAAGGCCATCAGCGCCGAGCCGTCGTTCAAGTTGGCACCCACCCAGTCCCAGCCCGCGGCGGCAGAATCAAGCACACTGGTTGACCATTCGTGATCCAGCCAGGCGCTACCGCTAACCGTCACGACATTGCCGTTGCGGGTGAGCGTGCCTTCGACCTTTAATTGCGGTTCGCTATAGTAATAACTTGCCTGTTCCGGTTTTGGGCCCTTGCGGGAGTAGCCTTTATCGCCTTGCAGCATGGGTGACTGTGATGGTGTCAACGAAAAATTCAGCGTGAATTCGCGTGCCGTAATGCTGGCTCGATAGCGACCGTCTGCTTCCCGTATAAAACGCCAATCGTTTAGTTTTACATCGGTATTGCCTTCCTTGGCATACGCGCGCCCGAAACCTTCGCGTGCGCTCCTTTGGTCATGCTGCAATCGACCCAGCGCTGGGTCGGACAGCGCAGCATGCGCGATGATCAATTGTTTGGGGGCAAAGCGGCTCGGATTGTTCGCGTCATGCTCGGTGGCCGAGCGGAAGAAGGTGATCTGGAACCCCAGTGGCTTCTTGTCGGGTGTCTCCAGTCTTCCAGTCACATACCACCATTCAGTGCGGAAATGCGGATGTGCGCCGAAATCCTGTGGGAAAACAAGACGCTTTCCCGGAACAACGGGGGAAAATTGTGGTGGCGCTGCCAGAACTGCCGAACAAACAAGGCCGCACAACAACATAATCGATGCAGCCAGCGACTGGCGTATACATTTCCCGATCGGACTGATTCTCTCGGCATCGAGTTGGTGAGAGTTGTTCAATCTTGAGCACATTACCAATCCTCCCTGACGGCGCGCACCGCCTCGCCGGAGACCGCATAACGCCCTGACATGAGCGCGGTCAACGCCGCCGATATCAGCAACGCCGCCGCGGCCGAAAGCAACATGCCCCACGGCATATGCAGTTGCATGGTCCAGTGGAACGATTGTGGATTGACGACGAAGACCAGAATCAAGCTGATTCCAAGACCGAGCACAAATCCGACTGCAATGCCCAGTATCGTCAACAGGCTACCTTCGGCTGCAAGCATCATCAGGATCTGTCGCCGCATGACGCCGATGTGTCGTAGCATGCCGAATTCTTTTGCACGCGCCAGCGTTTGGGCGGAGAAAGTCGCTGCCACGCCGAAAAGGCCTATCACAATCGCAACGAGTTCGAGAAGGTAGGTCACCGCAAAACTACGGTCGAAGATCTTCAGGCTAATTGCGCGGATGTCCTCTGCTTCGGCAAAATCAAGCGCTTTGCCAAATGGTAATTGCTGCAAGACCTCAATCATTTGTTTTGGTGTGGTGCCGGTTTCTAGCCAGAGTGCAGCATCATTGACCTCTTTGTCTCCAGTCAGTGTTTGGTAATCGGATAACTGCATTTGTATTGCGCCTGATTGCCGCACATAGTCACGCCATACCCCCGCCACGATGCATTCCTGCGTTTTATTGCCTAGGGTCAGTTGTATACGGGCGCCACGACGATAGTGATATAAATCGACCATCGCTTCCGACACCCATACCGGCACGACCCCGGCGGGAATTTCTTCCGCATTGAGACTTGTGCCCGTTAACGGTAATACTTTGGCGGGATCATGGAGATCCACAGGTCGTGCGATCAAGGTGACAGGGGGACGCGCAGGATCCAGTATGAGTTGTGAAGACCGCAAGAAGGCAACACGTGCGATGCCAGGCGTTGCGGCGATTGTCTTCTGCTCCTCTACTGAAAGTCCTCCTATATTGCCGCTCGTTGCCGAGCGTACGTAAAGATCTGCCGACAGAATATGCGAAAGCCAGTCGTCCACGGATACGCGGAAGCTGGCGACCATGATCGCCATCGCCGCCATCAGACTAAAGCTCGACAGGACGCCGCCCAAGGCGATCGATGCTTGGTTCGGCGCATTGGCAAGGCGTGCGAGTACGAGCGTGGGCATCGCACCGAAGGCTAAACGCTCTGCGGCGCGTGACAACCAGAAGAAGAGCAGGGCGGTCACACGCGGCATTAGACTGATTCCTCCAATTAACAGTAATGCAATCGCGAGATAACCGAACACTGGTAATTCGAATAACGGCGGCATCTGTGTGAAACCAATTCCCGCAGCCAGAAAAACAAGCGCGGGCCAGGGCGTCGCAAGCTTGGACAGGGCGACGTCCTCGCTGCCCGACTTAAGCGCCTGTGCCGGTCGTGCACGTGCCGCTTCCCAGGCTGGGCTTGCACAGCCAAGAATCGCTGCGGCTAATCCAAGTAAAAAGAAGGCTGCGGCAGCCGGCGCGGAAAACTGAACGGTCGGTTGCACGCCAGGGAAATAACCGCCACCCAGATCGCCACCAAACAGACGCAGCGCCATCGCAGCGATTCCATAACCCATTGCCAATCCGCTCAACGCACCGGCGGTGCCTAACACAACGCCTTCCGCGAGAATCTGATGCAATACTTGCCTGCGTGTCATGCCTGTTACGCGCAGCAAGGCAAGTTCGCTGCGACGACGAAGTACTGATAGCGTTTGCGTGGAGAACACCAGAAAGACACCGGTAAACAAGGCAACCAGTGCCAGCATGTTGAGGTTGACACGATAAGCGCGCGACATATTGGCGGTGCGCGCCTCCTCGTCTTCGGTTTCAACCACCAGGTGGTTGGGATGCAGTTCCTGCGCTAGCTTTGACTTGAACGCATCGCGGCTGACACCTGAGGTCAATTGAAGATCAATGCGGGACAACTGTCCCAATCGATGAAAACGCCACTGCGCGGCGCCGATATCCATCACGGCAAGACGTTGTCCCGCGCGCGCGCGTACCAGACCGCCTGCGACGCGCAGCATAACCGTTTGTGTGCCGACACGTAATGGCAAGCGGTCACCTTGTTTGACATGCAGCCATTCCATCGCTGCCGGCGAAAGAAAGAGCGCGTCATCCGCAAGCGTGTCGAATGGTCTGTTTTCTGCCGCTACACCGATCAAATCAGGCGCGATCGCCGCCATCTGAAATACGTCAATGCCGAGAACTTTCAGTGTGCTGTGCTGGCCGGGTACGACAGCGTCAATCTCCAGCACCGGATTGGCGACAGCGATTTCCGTGCGTTGTGCAAGGCGTTCATAAAGTGACTCGTCGAAGTACGCTTGTGCGCCCCGCACCTGCAGATCTGCCTGCCCTGAAAGGCTCTTGATAGCAGCGGAAAATTCATTGTATGCAGCGGCATTGATCAGATGAATGGCGAAACCGAGCGCGACGCCGAGCGCAATCGCGGCGATGGCGACCAGCGCTCGCAGCGGATGCGCGCGCCATTCACCCCACATCAACCAGCGGCGCAAAAGCATCGGATTGCGATATCTCATGCCGATTGTTTCAGATCCATGGGATGCAGCCCATCCTTCGTTAGCATCAGCACGCGGTCGGCGGTCGCAGCGGCGGCGGGCGAGTGGGTGACGATGATGCCAGAAGCGCCGTTCGTCTTGATCTCCTGGCGCAGCAGGGACAGGACGTCATGCGCGGTGTCGGGGTCAAGATTGCCGGTCGGCTCGTCGGCGAGAAGAAGTGTCGGACGATGTACCAGCGCTCGCGCAATCGCCACACGCTGCAACTCACCACCGGATAGCTGTCTGGGAAAGTCCCCTGCACGATTGCGCAATCCTACTGCCTCCAGCATGTGTTCTGCGCGTTCCGCACCTTCGCGATTGAGTAGAAGTGGCAAGGCAACGTTCTGTGCCACCGTCAGGTGCGGCAGCACGTGAAATGCCTGAAAAACGAAACCAAATTTTTCACGCCGCAGCCGGGTTGCTGCATCATCGGTCAGTGACGACATGGCGACACCATCGATCACGATGTCGCCGGTGTCAGGCGTGTCCAGGCCTGCAATTAAGTTAAGCAGGGTCGATTTTCCTACCCCAGACTCGCCCATGATGGCGATGTATTCGCCATTGCCAAGTGAATAGCTCAAGCCAGCCAGCACTTGCCTACCGCCTGCATAGGATTTGGTCACGTTTTGTAATGTCAGCATGCAAGTGAAGGCAAGAAGGACTGTTGTGGATGTTGTCGTATTGAAGCTGCCAAGGGCCGAATGTTTCCTGAATGTGGGGAACGCAAATCGATATGAAGGAAATGCGTCGAGCCGCTTGTGTCGCCTCAATGCCCTCTATCGCTTGCCTTCTATGATAACGAAAAACCTTGCGATTCATTGCTTTAAGGCCTGTATTGCCTTACAGGAAAATTTGCTTTCCCGAACCCATGACGCCTCTATGACTTTGGAAACGCTGCAAAGCGGATTCATTCAGCTTTACCAAAAAGACCCGGACGCTATCCGTTCTGAACTGAGCGCGGGCTTATTGGCACCCCAAGCATCGACTTCACCAAAATATTTATACGACGCTCTTGGCTCGACCTTGTTCGAGGCGATCTGCGAACTGCCTGAGTATTATCTTACGCGCACCGAAGCCGCCATCTTTGACCGCCACTTGGCAGAGATGGTGCGTTCGATTGGTCCTGGTACGACGTTAATCGATCTTGGTGCCGGCAACTGTGCAAAGGCCGCACGACTCCTTCCTCTGCTGCAACCCGCTCACTATGTGCCCATCGATATCTCTGTCGATTTCCTGAAAGAGGCTGTAGGCCTTCTGCGGCAACGCTTTCCCTCGGTAAAGGTGACCGGCGTTGGCATGGATTTCGCGGCGACCTTGGCGTTGCCAGAAACGGTGCGACGTGACAACCGTCTGTTTTTTTACCCAGGTTCGTCCATCGGTAATTTCACCCCCGATGAGGCGGTCGCCTTGCTTAGTCGCATACATGATGCCTGCAGTCACGATGGTGCTCTACTGATCGGCGTGGATCTGGCCAAGGACAAATCTATGCTTGATGCGGCCTATGATGACAGCATCGGCGTCACCGCTGCCTTTAATCTGAATTTGTTGCTGCATCTCAACCGGCTTCTGTGTGCTGATTTCCGTGCGCGTCACTGGAAGCATCGCGGCTTCTACAACGAAGAGCAAGGGCGTATCGAAATGCATCTCGAAGCGCTTTGCAACCATCGTGTCACTTGGCAAGGAGGTTCGCGGGACTTCCGTGCAGGTGAGCGTATTCATACTGAAAGCAGCTACAAGTACACACGTCATGGCTTCCTGCAACTACTGGAACGGGCAGGCTTTGGAAACATTCGTACCTGGACCGATGAGCAGGGCTGGTACCTGGTCTGCCATGCATATGCCATTCATAAAGGTCTGCGCAGATGAACGTCGATACGTTGGCCGCTCGTTATCATGCTGTGCGAGAGCGCACGTTGGCCTTGGCCAAGCCCTTATCCGATGAAGACTGCTGTGGGCAATCGATGCCCGATGCTAGTCCCGTTAAATGGCACATGGCGCATACCACGTGGTTTTTCGAGACCTTCATCCTGGAGCGTTTCGAACGGCATTTTCAGCCTTTCCATCCGATGTTTCGCGTACTGTTCAATTCCTATTACAACGGCGTTGGCGAAAAGCATCCACGGCCGCAGCGTGGGCTGTTGACCCGCCCGCCGCTGAATGAAGTGCGTGCATACCGCCACCAGGTTGATGAGCGCATCGCAGCACTGCTTGCGCAAAATGACCTCACGATTGAATTGTTTGCCCTCTTGGAGACAGGTGTGCAACATGAGCAGCAACATCAGGAACTGATGCTCACCGACGTCAAGCACCTCTTTTCAATGAACCCTTTATACCCCGCTTATTCTTCCTTGCCTCTCAACGGGAATATCGAGATCCTGCCACTGTGCTGGAAAACTTATGATGCTGCAGTCGTCGAGATCGGCCATGCCGGAGAGGGCTTTTGTTTTGATAATGAAACACCACGTCACCGACAGTTTATCGAGCCGTATGCATTAGCATCTCGCCAGACAAGCAACGGGGAATACCTGGCGTTTATCGAAGATGGTGGCTATGCCAATGCCGCGTTGTGGCTGTCGGAAGGCTGGGATTGGGTGCAAGCCAATAGGCTTGAACATCCTTTGTACTGGCGACGCCGCGCATCAGGCTGGCAGGAATTTACTTTGCACGGTATGCGAACGCTCGATATGAGCCGCCCGCTTACCCATATTTCATTCTTTGAGGCCGATGCTTATGCACGCTGGTGCGGTGCGCGTCTGCCGACTGAGGCAGAGTGGGAGCAGGCAGCGCAAAGGAGCGACGGCTTGTCACAACTCTTTGGCGTCAACTGGCAATGGACACTGAGCAGCTACGCAGCTTATCCCGGTTACCGTACAGCAGAAGGTGCGATCGGGGAGTACAACGGCAAGTTCATGTCGAATCAGTATGTCTTGCGTGGCTCTTCGTGTGCCACACCCGATGGACATACGCGTCTTACGTATCGTAACTTTTTCCCCGCGACGGCACGCTGGCAATTTGCGGGAATCCGTCTTGCAAAGAGCTGTTAAGTACCCGCGCATAAAAAACTGTGAGTGTCTGCGGCCCAGGCCGGCGCGCTGCCGCGTTGCCCTCCCCTAGCAGTGCTCGCACTGCGTCGGGTCGGGCGCCTTGCATCGCATCCGGCCAGGACCACATCCATCTCACAGTTTTTATGCGCGGGTACTTAAGAGGCGGCTTCTTCTGGCAGAAACGCCGCCTGTACTTATTGACGAGTGAACGGTATCAAGCCACTTGTGCGACTGGTTCGCAGGCACGTATCGCCAGCTGTCGGTTGACTGCGCTGAGTATGGCCTTCAACGAAGCGGTGACGATATTACCGTCAATGCCCACGCCGAACAACGTAGGACCATTGTCCAGTCGCAGTTCGATATAGCAGACAGCACGCGCATCAGCGCCGGAGCCCAGTGCATGCTCATGGTAGTCCATCACCGTAATCTCCAACCCAAGGGCGCGCACAAACGCATCAACTGGGCCGTTACCCGATCCCTGTACAGTAAAAAGCTTGCCATCAAGGTGCAAGTCAACACTGAGCTGGACAGGGGCGGAAGATGATGTATCGTCGCTGATCCGATGTGCGTGATAGGTATAGGGTGACTGTGCATCCAGGTACTCACGCAGGAAAAGTGCGTGAATGTCTTCTGCGGCCACCTCCTTGCCGCTGTCGTCCGTTACTTGTTGCACGGCACGACTGAATTCAATCTGCAGGCGGCGCGGTAACCGCAGTCCATATGTCTGCTCCAGCAAGTAAGACATGCCTCCCTTGCCGGACTGACTGTTGACACGGATCACCGCATCGTAATTACGTCCCAGATCGGCTGGATCAATCGGCAAGTAGGGCACTTCCCATTGCGTACCAGTGCGCTGTTGCGCAAAGCCTTTCTTGATTGCGTCTTGATGCGAGCCAGAAAACGCCGTGAATACCAGGTCGCCGACGTATGGGTGGCGCGGATGTACCGGTAGCTGATTGCACGTTTCGACGCATTTGCGTACTTCGTCGATATCTGAAAAATCGAGGCCTGGATGGACTCCTTGCGTGTACAGGTTGAGTGCCAGCGTCACAAGGTCCACATTGCCCGTACGTTCGCCATTGCCGAAAAGGCAGCCTTCGACGCGGTCCGCACCTGCCATTACGGCCAGTTCCGCCGAAGCCACCGCTGTCCCGCGGTCGTTATGCGGGTGCACGCTGAGGATGATGGCTTCTCGCCGTGCCAGCTTGCGATGCATCCATTCGATCTGATCGGCATAGATGTTCGGCGTACTACACTCGACGGTCGACGGCAGATTGATAATCATCTTGTTCTGTGGTGTGGGTTTCCACACCTCGGAGACAGCATCACAGACGTTTTTGGCGAAATCGAGTTCAGCCATGCTGAACGTTTCCGGCGAATATTGAAATATCCATTCCGTCTCCGGATGCTCGTCTGTGAGCTGCTTGATCAGACGTGTGCCGGATACAGCAATGTCACGTACTTCCTCCCGCGACATGCCGAACACGATGCGACGAAAGGTCGGAGCGATGGGGTTGTACAGGTGAACAATCGCTCGCTTCACGCCGTGCAGCGATTCGATGGTGCGACGGATCAAGTCTTCACGCGACTGTGTCAAAACCTCGATCGTTACATCCTCTGGAATATGTTCCTCTTCGATCAGTTTGCGCACGAAATCGAAATCCGTTTGCGAAGCGGATGGAAAGGCCACCTCGATCTCCTTCAAGCCGATCTTGACCAGCATCTCAAAGAAACGCAGCTTGCGCTCTGGACTCATCGGTTCGATCAATGCCTGGTTGCCATCACGCAGATCGGTACTCATCCAGATCGGTGGTTTAGTAATCACTTGGTCAGGCCAAGTCCGAGCGGTCAAGCGAACAGGAGGGAAGGCGCGGTATTTCGCTGCCGGATTCTGCAACATCATGGTTATCCTCTTATGGATTGGTTTGAATGGAAACGTCAGATGTGGCGAATGGCTGCCTGACTGCCACTAGCGCAAGGCCAGGCAACCGATCGGTAGCGGCAGTAGCGAAAGCGCACGCGCAAAGATCATCAGGGCAAGAACTTCACCCTTGATAATCATGACGGTCATGCGCTTGAAATGCATGGAGTACGGCTTTCTAAAAATTTCGGAACCGCATCGCTAAACTGGCATGCGGGCTACGGCAAACAACAGGAAGAGGGGGGATGTATTAGCGCGCTAGGCGCAGTAGTGCAGTCACTAGCAGAGCGCCGGTGACGAGAGATAGAGAAAGAGATTGTGCTTGAATGATCAGCATGGAGGCTAGTGTAGAGGGCAGTATCGGAGGCTGTCAAGCACGGTCTTCGACTGTCAGAAACGATTACGCAATCTTCAGACTGTAAGAATAGAAGCTGCTATCGCGTGAATAGCCATGGCTCTCGTATAACTTCTGCGCAGGATTGTCATGCGCAGTGGACAGGTCAAGCCGTTTTGCTCCACTGGTCAGGGCATGCGATTTTGCCGCATTCAGCAGCGCGCTGCCCACACCTTGACCGCGCGCTGACTCGGCAACAAACAAATCGTTCAGAACCCAGATCCGACAGGCACTCACGGATGAAAACGATGGATACAACTGTGTAAATCCGACCGCCGTTCCATCGGCGCTCTCCGCCAGAAAGATGACGGATTCCAGCAAGGACAGGCGTTCGTGGATAAAGTCGCGTGCCAGCGATAAATCTGAGGCTTGCTGATAAAAACGGCGATACTCATCAAACAGCGGCGCAATGATATCGACGTCGACCAAACCTGCTTGCCGAACAGAGATGCTCATAGGGCTTCTTTCCTTCTCATGAAAAAACGACCGCCTGGTCAAACAAGGCGGTCGTGCTGTATCGCGAAATATCGATCAACGATCCCCGTAGGAACGACGACTACCGGTGTTGTCACCAAAGCGCGCACCCTTGTTGAAGCCGCCTTCCTTGCGAGGAGCGCCCGGCTTGCTGAACGTGCGTTGTCCAGGCTTGCTCGCATTGCCTCGGTTGTCGCCCGGCTTCCAGCCGCCTGGTTTGCGGGGTGAACGCGGAGGGGAAGCGGTTTTCTTCGGCTCCAGGCCCGCAATAATATCCACCGGGATCAATTGCTTGGTGAAGCGTTCGATACGTTTGATATTGATGTTTTCCGAATGATTGACCAGCGAAATCGCCAAGCCATTGCGACCGGCACGGCCAGTGCGGCCGATACGATGCACATAGTCTTCCGGGAATTTCGGCAGATCGTAATTCACCACATGGGTGATACCCGGCACGTCGATGCCACGAGCTGCAACATCGGTTGCCACTAGGACGCGCACTTGGCGGCGGCGTAATGCCTCCAGCGTACGATTACGTGCGCCTTGGTGCATGTCGCCGTGCAAGGCAGCAGCAGCGAAACCTGCGATATTGAGGCGGTCTGCAATCATGTCCGCATCACGCTTGGTTGCCGTAAATACCACGGCCTGATCGAGCGATGTATCGCGCAGTAAATGGTCGAGCAGGCGATTCTTGTGCGACAAGTCATCCACGAAGTGGACACGCTGCTGGATGTTCTCATGCCTGTTGGCCGAACTGGTAATCTGAATTACTTGCGGATCGCGCGTGATGCGCTTGGCCATGTTGCCGACCACGCCGTCCAGCGTGGCGGAGAACAACATGGTCTGGCGTGTTTCCGGCGTTGCGCTGACGATCTTTTCAATGTCATCAATGAAGCCCATGTCCAGCATGCGATCGGCTTCGTCCAGCACCAGAATTTCCAGTTGCGAGAAGTTGATCTTGCCCGACTCCATATGGTCAATCAGACGGCCTGGGGTCGCCACCAAGATCTCCGGATTCTTTGACAGCAGTTGCATCTGCTTCGGATAAGGCATGCCACCGAGAATCGATACCGCGCGCACACGACGCAACTGGGCGCCGTATTTGCTGGTTGCAGTGGTGACCTGCAGCGCAAGTTCACGTGTCGGGGTCAGAACCAGCATCTTAGGCTGTGCCGGCTGGAAGCGCGGTCGCTCACCGCGAGCACGAGAGGCTTGGCGTTCTTGGTTATTCGTCCGGCCTCCAGATTGGGGCTCTTGTTCGGCCACGGCAAATTTATGCAATGCCGGCAACATAAATGCTGCGGTCTTACCAGAACCTGTCTGGGAAGATACCAGCAGGTCGCGGCCTTGTAGTGCTGCGGGAACGGCTTGTTCTTGGACCGTAGTGGGTTTAGTGTAGCCAGCTTCCGTTAATGCTTTGAGAATATGGGAATGCAAGCCTAGTGTTTCAAATGACATTGTGTTTCTTTCCTGAATATCAACGCCGCGACCACGTTCATGACGAGGATGCGAACGTATTAAAAAGGCAGCGCCAACCAACGAAACAGCTGAGAATTCTTCTGAGAAATTTCGGCACAAAAGCTTTGCGCCGGGACGGTGCCAAAAATGTGGGCACCAAAAGGCGGGAGGGCTTTATCGTTTATTGCTAAAGGGTGTGCGATGCGGCTAAGTGCATGCTTCTTGCGATGCACTGCGCGGCATTATACAGATTAATCGGCGTCACTGCCGGTTTTATTTACACAATGCAAAAAGGGGGCGGGACGGGCAGTGCCCGTCCTTCTATTGATTACTCTTCCGGTGCGTACATGATGTGCGAAAAACCGCCATCGACATAAGTAATTTCGCTGGTGATGCCGGATGACAGATCAGAAAGCAGGAAGGCGGCAGTATTGCCGACGTCCTCAATGGTCACGTTGCGGCGCAGCGGGGCATGCTTGGCGACAATGCCGAGCAGCTTACTGAAGTCCTTGATGCCACTTGCTGCTAGCGTCTTGATGGGGCCGGCAGAAATGCCATTGACGCGGATGCCTTTCGGACCCAGCGATTCAGCGAGGTAACGCACGCTGGCTTCCAGCGAGGCTTTGGCCAATCCCATCGTGTTGTAGTTCGGGGTGGCCCGGACTGAACCCATGTAGGTCAGCGTAAGCAAGGACGAGTTCGGGCGCAACAGCGGTAATGCCGCTTTCGCCATTGCCGGGAAGCTATAGGAAGAAATATCGTGTGCAATACGGAACGATTCGCGCGAAAGACCCTCAAGGAAGTCACCAGTGATTGCTTCCCGTGGTGCAAAACCGATGGAATGCACCAAGCCGTCCAGATGATCCCAGGACTTGCCGAGATCGCTGAACAGTGCATTGATTTGCTCATCGGTGCTGACGTCACAATCGAAGACCAGCTCGCTGCCAAATTCCTTGGCGAATTCGGTAATGCGATCTTTGAAACGTTCACCTACATAAGTAAATGCCAGTTCCGCGCCTTCACGCTTGCAAGCTTGGGCGATGCCGTATGCGATGGAACGGTTGGACAAGAGTCCGGTGATCAGAATTTTTTTGCCTTGTAGGAATGCCATGGGTGACTCCAGAGAATTTGAGCTATTTTATCGCGTACAGGTTGACGACACTGCAGCGTTCAATCATCACGGGAAATCGCCAGACATGGCGGCTTTCCGAGGTGGGTTTGTAAAGCTGGGCAAGATTGTAGGGGGGCTTTGCGTGTACGGCAACCTTTTGCGTGATAACGGGAAGTAGGGGAATGTCAAGTTTTCAAAGGATTCGGCATGCTACAACATCAAAACTGCTTACCGATCGACAAGGAAGTCGTACTGAAATACTCAATTCTTATAACCCCCTTTCGGTAAAATAGCCCCCTCTGCATAGTTCGGGCTGCATTATTTTTATATAGGCGAATGCGTAAATTTCTTTTTTCCTTTCTGCTCGTTGGCTCTTTCTACTACAGTGGCAGTGCGTATGCGGCGCATGCGTTCTCCCTGTACGACACCCCTAAATACCCCTCTGGCTTCAAGAACTTTGATTATGTGAATCCAGATGCGCCGCGCGGTGGTGAGCTGTATCTGGCGAACCCAGATCGCCGCACCAGTTTTGATAAGTTCAACCCGTTTTCCCTTAAAGGTGTTTCTGCGGCGGGAATATCCAATCTGATGTTCGAGACGCTCGCGACAGGGTCTTCGGATGAAGTGGCAACAATGTATGGCCTGCTGGCGGAAGATATGGCGTTGGCGCCGGATCGAATGTCCATGACCTTTCGTCTAAACCCGAAGGCGAGATTCAATAACGGCGATCCGGTCACCGCGGCTGACGTCAAACATTCATTCGATACCCTTGTTGCAAAGGGCGCACCGCAATTCAAGTTGATCTTCGCAGACGTCAAGCAGTGCGTTGTACTGGACGGACGGACCGTGCGATTCGATTTCAAGGCGCTGAACCGTGAATTGCCACTGATTGTTGGCGGTGTGCCGGTATTCTCACGTAAATGGGGGGCTAATACTTCCTTTGACAAGATTCAGCTGGAAGCCCCAATTGCGACCGGCCCTTATCTGATCGAGCGTTACGATGTAGGTCGCTCCATCACTTACAAGCGCGATCCTAATTATTGGGGCAACGACGTGCCGTCCCGTAAGGGTATGTTCAACTTCGGCCGAATCATCTACCGTTTCTACAAAGATGACGTTGCGCGTCTTGAAGCATTCAAGGCTGGTGAGTTCGATGTGGTTGTCGAATATAGCGCAAAGAACTGGGCGCGTGCCTACATTGGTCCGAAATTCAAGAGTGGCGAGATCGTCAAGCGTGAGCTTTCCCATTCGAACGCCGCCGGTATGCAGGGTTTTGTAATGAACCTGCGGCGCCCCCAGTTTGCCGACATCAGGGTGCGCAAGGCGCTGGGGCTGGCACTCGATTATGAATGGATGAATCGACAGCTGTTTTATAACCAATACAAGCGGATTTACTCCTTCTTCAACAATAGTGAGTTGGCAGCTACCGGGATGCCAACATCTGACGAGTTGACGTTGCTGGAGCCACTGCGTGACAAGATCGACCCTGCGGTATTTGGGGGAGCTCCGGTACCGCCTCGTACCGATCCG
The DNA here is from genome assembly GCA_965974465.1 of uncultured Noviherbaspirillum sp. Taxonomy (GTDB): domain Bacteria; phylum Pseudomonadota; class Gammaproteobacteria; order Burkholderiales; family Burkholderiaceae_D; genus Noviherbaspirillum. The sequence continues at coordinate 26,228 of CBHCMF010000005.1, read as the reverse complement.
CCCAATTCGCTGCGCGCCAATCTGCTGCAAGCCAAGGCTTTGTTTAAGGAGGCGGGGTGGGAATACCGCGATGGTGCGCTGCGCAACAACAAGGGCGAACCTTTTACTTTCGAAATCTTGGACGATCAGTCGGCACTATCGCGCGTCATCAGCGTGTATATACGCAACCTGGAGAAGCTTGGCATTCAGGTCAACCAGCGAACCGCTGACTATGCCCTGGTACAGAAACGCATGGACGAATTCGATTTCGACATGACCAGTACCCGTTTTGCTGATACCAACAGTCCAGGCAATGAAATGGTCGACATGTTTAGTTCCAAAGCGGCTGATGAAAAAGGCTCGAGTAACGCCTGGGGGCTGAAGGATCCCGTCATTGATAAACTCGTTGCCGGCCTGGTTGCTGCCAACTCGCGTAAGGAATTGGTTGCTGCTTCTCGTGCGCTCGACCGCGTATTGCTGCATAAGTACATTGTTGTACCGCATTGGTTCTCGTCCACCCATCGTGTCGCTTATCGTAACCGTTTCGGCATTCCGGCAACCATGCCGCTGTATTACGCTGCCGATCCGTACGTGATATCGACTTGGTGGCAGACCAAAGAAAGATGAGGCTGCAAAGATGAATCTCTGGTCTTATATCGGAAAACGGATATTGTTGATGGTGCCTACGCTGTTGGGTGTCATCGCGATCACATTCGCCGTCATCCAGTTCGTACCGGGCGGACCGGTCGAGCAGGCGTTAATGGAGCTAAAGAAAGGTCAAGTCAGTGGCGGCGAGGCAAGTGGTGGCGGTGGTTCAGAATACCGCGGACGGCAGGGGGTCGATGTCGAGCGCGTGAAGGAAATTCAGGCGTTATACGGCTTCGATAAGCCGCCACTGGAGCGTTTCTGGCAGATGCTGAAAGGTTTTGCCACGTTCGATCTTGGCGAAAGCTTTTACCACCATAAGGATGTATGGGGATTAGTGAAATCGAAGCTTCCCGTGTCCATCAGTCTGGGCTTGTGGACGTTTTTCCTCACCTATTTCATATCGCTGCCTTTGGGTATCGCAAAAGCGATACGCGAAGGCAGCCGATTTGACGTTGCCACCAGCATTGCAGTTCTGATCGGCTATTCCATTCCCAGTTTCGTGCTGGGCGTGTTTCTGTTGGTGATGTTTGGCGGTGGCAGCTTCTTGCAATGGTTCCCGCTGCGGGGGCTGACCTCGGATAATTGGGAGCAGTTATCCTGGTTCGGCAAGGTGGTGGATTACTTGTGGCACATCACGTTGCCTGTTACGGCTTCCGTGGCCGGCTCATTTGCCGTCATGACGATGCTGACCAAAAATACCTTCCTGGAAGAGATTCGTAAGCAATATGTATTGACCGCCCGTGCCAAGGGCTTGAGCGAAAAAAACGTACTCTATAAACATGTTTTCCGTAATGCGCTGATCCCACTGGTCACCGGATTTCCGGCAGCGTTCATCGGTGCCTTCTTTGCCGGAGCTTTGCTGATCGAAACGCTGTTCTCCCTTGATGGTCTTGGTTTGCTGTCGTACGAGTCAGTGATTCGGCGGGATTATCCGGTAGTTATGGGGACGTTGTACTTGTTTACGCTGATCGGCTTGATCGTCAAGTTGCTTGGCGACTTATGTTATGTGTGGGCGGATCCGCGTGTGCAGTTCGAGAGCATGAACCGATGAATCAGAAAACCACAACATCCATTTCGCCAGGCCGCCGCGTCTGGTTACGTTTCAAGCAAAACCGTCGGGGCTATTTAAGCCTGATTATTTTCGGCGTGTTGTTTGCCGTTAGCCTCGTGGCGGAGATCGTGTCAAACGACAAGCCGCTCGCCGTTCGTTACAACGGCCGCATCATGTATCCCATCGTGACGACGTATTCTGAGAAGGTGTTCGGTGGTGATTTTGATAGCCCGGCGGACTATCTTGATCCTTTCATCCAGGACCAATTTCAGCGTCCTGGTAATTGGGCGATTTATCCGATCAACCATTATCGCTTCGATACGCTCAATTACTTTTCCAAGTCACCCAATCCCGCACCGCCTTCTGCTGATAACTGGTTAGGAACGGACGATCGTGGCCGCGATGTATTTGCGCGGTTGCTGTACGGTTTTCGCGTGTCGGTCTTATTTGGGCTGGCACTGACGATCACTGGTGTGATCCTCGGTGTGGTTACTGGTGCAATTCAGGGATATTTTGCAGGCAAGACGGATTTGTTCTTTCAGCGTTTCATGGAAATCTGGGGATCGATGCCGGATTTGTATTTGCTCATTATCTTTGCATCGATCTTTGAGCCAAGCGTTGGCTTGCTCATGATCTTGCTGTCGCTGTTCGGATGGATGGGCTTATCGGATTATGTACGCGCAGACTTTCTGCGCAACCGCAACCTGGAATATGTGCAGGCGGCACGTGCATTAGGCTTGTCAAATCGACAGATCATCTGGCGACATGTGCTGCCAAACAGCTTGACGCCCGTCGTGACTTTCCTACCGTTTCGCATGAGCGCAGCGATTCTTGCGCTAACCAGTCTGGATTTTCTGGGCTTGGGCGTGCCGCCATCGACCCCAAGTTTGGGCGAACTGCTGGCCCAAGGCAAAAACAATCTCGACGCATGGTGGATTGCCGTGTCCACCTTTGTCGTGTTGACGATGACCTTGTTACTCCTCACTAATATCGGGGATGCATTGCGTAATGCGCTGGATGTGCGGAGGAAAGCATGAGTCTGCTGGACGTGCAAAACCTGCAAGTCACTTTCGGTACTTCTACCGTCGTCAATGATGTGAGTTTTAGCATTGCGCCAGGCGAAAAATTCGCGCTGGTCGGTGAATCCGGCTCAGGAAAGACAGTCACGTCGCTGGCTGTTCTTCGCTTGAATCATGATGCCCAATACGGTGGCCGTATCCTGTTCGAAGGCAAGGACTTGTTGCGGAAGCCCGAACCCGCCATGCGTGCGGTACGCGGCAAGGATGTGGCGATGATTTTCCAGGAGCCGATGACAGCCCTCAATCCCCTGTTTACCATTGGTAACCAGATCGCCGAGGTGTTGATGCTGCATGAGAGCATCAGCGCCAAAATGGCGGCGCGGCGCACGGTGGAGTTGTTGGAAAAAACCGGCATTCCTGAGCCGGCTCGGCGCGCACTCGCTTTTCCTCACCAGCTGTCCGGCGGACAGCGTCAGCGCGCGATGATTGCAATGGCGCTTGCATGCAAGCCAAAGCTCTTGATCGCTGACGAGCCGACGACAGCATTGGATGTGACGATTCAAGTGCAAATTCTGGAATTGCTGAATCAGCTGCAGCGCGAAGAGAACATGGCGGTGCTGATGATCACGCACGATCTGAATCTGGTGCGACATTTTGCCGATCGTGTTGGCGTGATGGAGAAGGGAAGGTTGGTGGAGACGGCCACGACACAGGCGCTATTTGCACAACCACAAGAAGCTTATACGCGAAAGCTGCTTGCCAGTCATCCTCAGCGTGTCGTCGGTAAGGTGGCGGACAACGTGTTGCCGTTGCTTGCGGCAGAGCGCGTGCGCTGTACGTTTTCTATCAAACGCGGATGGTTCAAGAAGGTGCCGTTCGTCGCTGTGGATGATGTGGATGTGCAGCTGAAGCCACATGAGACGCTTGGCATCGTCGGTGAATCCGGTTCCGGTAAATCGACGTTGGGTATGGCGTTGCTGCGACTGTCATCGGCCTCAGTGAGCGGTCGTATTTCGTTTCTTGGTAAGCCGGTCAGCGAGATGTCCAGCGTGGCCCTGCGCCCGCTGCGAGCGAAGATGCAGGTCGTGTTTCAGGATCCGTTCGCCTCCTTGTCTCCGCGACGTACGATTGAGCAGATTGTAGGAGAGGGCTTGGCGCTGCATCAGCCGCACTTGGGGCGCGATGGCTTGAGGGTAGCGGTGGCACAAGGGTTGACTGAGGTGGGGCTGAATCCGGAAATGATGTCGCGCTATCCACACGAATTCTCAGGGGGGCAACGTCAACGGATTGCAATTGCGCGGGCTCTGGTGCTGAAGCCAGAACTGATTTTGCTGGACGAGCCGACATCGTCCCTCGATGTATCGGTTCAACAGCAAGTGTTGATGCTGTTGGCCGAATTGCAAAGCAAGTATGGCATGGCATATATCTTCATCAGTCATGACCTCGCAGTGATTCGTGCGATGGCGCATCGGGTGATGGTGATGAAGGATGGGAAAGTGGTGGAGAGCGGCCGAACCGAGGATGTATTATCCAATCCGGTTCAGCCGTATACGCAGCGCCTGCTGGCAGCAGCGACATACTCGACCTTGTCTTGATCATTTTAAACATGCGGAGCAGTCTCCGCATGTTTTGGTCGCGTTAGTCGCGACGTTTCTTGGTGCTCTTTGACGGGGCCGTCTTGCGTGCCGGTGCAGGCGGCGCCGCCTTGCGGTGAGAAGATCCGCTTTTTTGGGCAGTTTGCCGTGTGGCAGTGGTCTTTTTCGCCGTCGAGGTCTTGTTCGGAACATTCAGTTGTAGTCGCTGCCCAGTGGCGATCTTGTCCTGTTTCAGGTTGTTCCAGGTCTTAATTTGACCAACGTCTACATCGTGACGTTTGGCGATCGATGCCAGTGTGTCTCGCTTGCCGACCTTGACATAGATGCGGCGTGTTTCCGGTACATCCGGGACCGCGATCATCGTCGCTGTTTCTACCAGTTCCGGTGCAATATCTTTTTCCGGGGCATGTTCAAGCTTGGGAACCAGAACGGTCGAGCCGGCTTTCAGCACCATCTTCGGGGGGATATTGTTTGCTTCGCGAATCACTTCCGGCGTGGTACCGAATTTCTTTGCAATTGTCTCAATACGTTCTTTCGCATCGGTCACGCGGTGTGCTGTCCATGAGGACAATGCGCGGCCCCACTTGGCGAGATTGGCCTTGAATTTCTCGGCATTGCTTTGAGGTAGAAGGATCTGAGTATCCGAACTACCAGTGATGACTGGACGATTAAATTGCGGATTGAGAGCCTTGAACTCGTCGATCGATAATTCAGCGAGCTGCGCTGCGACTTTGATATCGATATCACGCGTCTTGCCAATAGTGACAAAGTAAGGTTGATTATCTACTTTCGGCAGTGTGATGCCATAGTTGGTAGGGGCTGCGATGATATTTTTCACCGCTTGCAGTTTGGGCACGTAATTGCGTGTTTCCTGCGGCATATAGGCCGACAGACTGTTGAAGTCGATCGGCCGGCCAGCGGCCTGTGCTTTGTTGATTGCCCGTTGGACCGAACCTTCGCCCCAATTGTAGGCGGCGAGGGCAAGTTGCCAGTCACCGAACATGCCATATAGCTTCTGCAGATAGGTCAGCGCAGCGTTTGTCGACGCAAGCACATTCCGGCGTTCATCCTTGAACATGCTCTGCGTCAGGTTGAAATCCTTGCCAGTTGACGGAATAAACTGCCACATACCGGCCGCCTTGGCGGTCGAATATGCTTGTGGGTTAAATGCGGACTCGATGAACGGCAGTAACGCCAATTCGGTCGGCATGTTGCGTTTTTCCAGTTCTTGCACGACATGGAACAGGTATCGTGATGCACGCGTGGTCGTGCGCTGAATGTAATCCGGCCGCGAACTGTACCACTGCGTCTGGCTGACGACCAGTGGATTGTCGAGATCGGGAATGCCGAAGCCTTTTCGAATGCGCGCCCATATATCAAATTCTTCCATCGCCAAGACCTGCGCCAGCGGATCGTTGGGGTCGTAAGGCTTCTCCATCGCGGAGACTTGCGACCAATTGTAGAGTGGAAGGGAGAGATCGGCGGCGTGGGAAAGAGTTGATGCGGTAAGCGGAGCCCCAAGGAGGAGAAGCGCTGTGATCCGAAGTTTTCTTATTTGCAGCGGATGCATGAGTCCTCACTTGCTGTTGTATTCGGGCGCAAATTAGCGCCCAGCTTAATCGATGAAGTTTACGTAATGGTCTTTTCCTACGTCAAGGTTTTATCTTAATTATTTGCAAATATGGCAATAAAACTGCCAGCCTTAGCGATAGGAATTCTTCCATTGGCGTAAGGCAGCAAAAACAGCAATGGGTTCCCTGCTAGAAAGATATCCTTCTGCAATGAGCCGATCAGCAATATGTGGCTCACGGAACCGGAGAAAAGGATTTGTTGATTTTTCTATACCGATCGTCGAAGGCACTGTGGGAACGCCCTGATTACGTTTTGTTTGCTCACGTTCTATGCGAGCCTTCAATTCGGCATTGTGCGGTTCGACCTCATGGGCAAACCGGAGGTTCGCCAACGTGTATTCGTGCGCACAGAAGATTTGCGTTGTATCAGGCAGCGCGGTCAACTTGCTCAATGAGTCAACCATTTGCTGAGGGCTCCCCTCAAAAAGGCGACCGCACCCGCCTGCAAACAGGGTATCACCGCAAAACAGCCAGCCAGGTTCGGGCGCATAGTATGCGATATGACCCTTCGTGTGGCCTGGCACCTCCAGCACATCTAAGCCGAGGTTTAGATGGGGAAGGGTGAGATTGTCACCTTCCTTTAGCGGAACGGTAATGTGTGGGATAGCTTCTCGGTGGGGACCGAATACAGGTACATTGAAGCACTGCAACAGGGCGGGTACACCACCGACATGGTCAGCATGGTGATGTGTCAGTAGAATAGCGCCCAGGGTAAGGCGATGCTCGGCCAAGGCAGACAGGACTGGCGCTCCATCGCCCGGGTCGACGACGGCAGCATGTACGCCATCGTGGATGAGCCACAGGTAATTGTCCTGAAACGCCGGAACAGTCAATACATTCAACATACGATGGAACGCCCGTCACCTGAAAAAACCATTATAGCGCTCGGTCCTTGGCTAGATACGCCCGCCGGCAGTTACGTGCGTGCCTGGCAGCAGGCGCGTCTCGATATGCTGACTGCTGACATTTTTGGGTTCAACGCTGTCCAGATCGGCTTGCCATATATACACGCATTACGAGCGAACCGTATGCCGAACAGATGGCTAACCGATACGCATCTGCCCGCAACATCGGAAGAAACAGTCGCGCCGATTGTGGTTGTCCATGATTTCACGGAGCTGCCGTTTGCCTCACAAAGTCTGGATCTTGTCGTGTTGCCGCATGTGCTCGAATTTGCAGAGGAACCGCATCAGATTCTGCGCGAAGTAGAACGTGTACTGATTCCAGAAGGGCAGGTCATTATTTGCGGCTTCAATCCAGCCAGCATGTGGGGGCTGCGTCAGGTGGCAGGTCGTCTCACCGGCGCGCATTTTCTGCCGCAGAATGGCGAATTCATCAGCCTTCCGCGTCTTAAGGATTGGCTCAAGCTGTTAAATATGGAAGTCAATCGTGGTCACTTCGGCTGCTATGCGCCGCCGTGTGCGACAGAAAAATGGCTGAACCGTTTCTCTTTCATGGAACGTGCGGGCGACCGCTGGTGGCCTTATCTTGGCGCTGTCTATATAGTGCAGGCAATCAAACGTGTGCGCGGGATGCGGCTGATCGGACCGGCGTGGGCGACGAAAACTGCAACAACTCCACAAGGCGTTCCCGCCGCTCATCACCTACATAAACACGAGAATTAATAAATGGAAAAAGTAGAAATATTTACCGATGGGGCTTGCAAAGGAAATCCTGGCCCTGGCGGATGGGGCGCCCTGCTGATCGCCGGAGGGCACAAAAAAGAGTTGTACGGCGGAGAGTTAAATACCACCAATAACCGCATGGAACTGAAAGCCGTCATTGAGGCATTGTCTGTCCTCAAACGCCCTTGCGAAATCGTTATCCATACCGATAGCCAGTATGTGCAGAAAGGCATTAGCGAATGGATTCATGGCTGGAAGGCGCGCGGCTGGAAGACGGCAGCGAAAGAACCTGTTAAGAATGTTGACCTCTGGCAGGCACTAGATACTGCTCAGGCAGGACACCAAATCCAGTGGCGCTGGGTGAAGGGGCATGCCGGGCATGATGGCAACGAACGTGCGGATGCGCTCGCCAACCTGGGGGTGGAGACGGTGTTGTGATCCAGTGTATATGCTACATTCGCTCGTTGGCAAAGAGCTTGCTTGCTGCCACTCAATGACCCTCATGAAACGAGCAAATGAACGTCCGGAGACTCTTATACCCTGCCATTGCCGTCATTGGCATTTCTGCGCTCGGGGCACTTTCATATTATGTGCAACGCCAGCCGAAACGCCCGGTTGAGCAAACAGCGACCCTATCAAAAGCACGCGCTGAGAAATCGGCAGAAGGTGCAGGAAAGGCGGCCACGGCTGGCGCGCCGATCGCTGTCGATGTCGCTAAAGTCACCGCGTTGACGTTGGTTGACGATATCCATGCGACTGGCAATATCCGTTCTAACGAATCGGTGGTAATCCGTCCTGAGGTCTCAGGTCGGATCGTCAAACTGAATTTCAGCGACGGGCAGCAGGTAAAGAAAGGCCAGCTTCTGGTGGCTTTCGATGCCGCCGTCAATGAGGCCGAAGTGCGACAGGCAAAAGCCGAGCTCGGCATTGCACGCGCTAATTATGACCGCGCCCTGGATCTGGCGAAGCAAAACTTCATTTCCGATCGCGCACGCGATGAATCGCATGCCAATGTCCAGGTGCTTGAAGCCAAGCTGGCGTTAGCACAGGCACGCTTATCGAAACTCGAAATCAGGGCTCCCTTCTCCGGCATTGTCGGTATTCGTAATGTCAGCGTGGGCGATTATGTCAAGGATGGGACTGACTTGGTCAATCTGGAAGATATCTCCAGTGTGAAAGTTGATTTTCGGATTCCTGAAAAATATCTTGGCTTGGCGCAGAAAGGCCAGGCAATTGAAGTGCTGGTCGATGCATTGCCGAACAAACCGTTTCAAGCCAAGGTGAATGCACTCGATCCGCTAGTCGACAGTTCTGGTCGTTCCGCCTTGCTGCGCGGTCGTATTGATAACCCGGAAGGCAAGCTTAAACCTGGCATGTTTGCACGTGTGCGCCTGATCGTGTCCGAACGCAAAAATGCGCTGGTTGTGCCGGAGGAGGCCATCGTACCGCAAGGTGGCAAGGTGACTGTGTGGAAGATAATTGACGGCAAGGCGGTCAGGACAGAGATAAAGACCGGCCTTCGCCGCAACGCCAAAGTTGAAATCGTGAAAGGATTGGAGGCCGGGGACATGGTTGTGACTGCCGGCCAGCTTCGTCTGTCGAAAGACGGTACGCCAGTACGCATTGTGCAAGGTAACGGCCAAGATGCTCAGTCAGTCAATGCATCTACCGCGTCTGCCATAAAGAGTTAGCCGGAGCACCTCATGGTCTTATCCGATATCTGTATCCGCCGCCCGGTGTTTGCGACGGTAATGTCGCTCATCATCGTCTTGATCGGATTGGTGTCATACAAACGGCTGGCCGTGCGTGAGTATCCTAAGATCGATGAGCCGGTGGTCACAGTGGATACACGATATCCCGGCGCGAGTTCGGAAATTGTTGAGTCCCAAGTCACCAAACCGATGGAGGACTCCATCGCCGGTATCGACGGCATCGACGTACTTACTTCTATTTCACGCGCCGAGCAGAGTCAGATCACGGTGCGTTTTCGACTTGAAAAAGACCCTGAATCGGGGGCTAACGATGTGCGCGATCGGGTATCGCGTGTGCGAGCCAAATTGCCGCAAACCATCGAAGAGCCGGTAATTGCCAAGGTGGAAGCTGATGCCAACCCCATCATCTGGCTCTCTTTTTCCAGCGACAATATGTCGCCCCTGGATCTGACCGATATTGCCAACCGCATCGTTAAACCGCGGCTGCAATTGCTTCCCGGCGCGGCGGATGTCCGTATTGGCGGTGAGCGAAAGTACGCAATGCGCATCTGGCTCAATCGCGACAAGTTGGCAGCCTACCGTCTTACTCCTGCCGATGTGGAAGATGCGCTGCGCCGGCAGAATGTCGAGGTGCCGGCCGGCCGCATCGAATCGCAACAGCGCGAATTCTCGGTAGTCTCACAAACGGATTTGACAACGCCAAGCCAATTTGAAGACATAGTTGTGCGCACTGTTAATGACTACGCTGTACGCATAAAGGATGTGGCGGAAGTTAAACTTGGACCAGCTACCGAGCGTACCTCAGTTCGCTTCAATGGTCAGAATGCGGTATCACTGGGCGTGATCCGTCAAGCGACTGCCAACCCACTGGAGTTGGCGCGTTATGTTAAAGCAGAAGTGCCTCGTCTAAACGAGGAGCTGGCATCGCAAGGTGTGGAGATCGCAATCTCGGTGGACAATACGCTGTTCATCGAACGTTCCATCCAATCCGTCTACACGACCATCGACGAAGCTGCAGTGTTGGTCGCGCTCGTCATCTTCGTTTTCCTGCGGTCATTGCGGGCATCCGTCATCCCTCTGGTAACGATTCCCGTTTCACTGATCGGTGCATTCGCCCTCATGGCACTCGCCGGATTCACCATCAATACCCTCACGTTGCTTGCATTAGTACTTGCCATTGGCCTGGTGGTGGACGACGCGATTGTTGTGCTAGAGAACATTTATCGCCACATCGAAAACGGCATGAAACCGTTCGAAGCAGCCCTGAAAGGCTCACGTGAAATCGGTTTTGCAGTGATTGCAATGACATTGACGCTGGCGGCAGTGTATGCCCCGGTCGTGTTTACGCCTGGCCGTACCGGCAGGCTGTTCGTTGAATTCGCGCTGACCTTGGCGGGTGCTGTCGTTGTGTCCGGTTTCGTTGCGCTGACGCTGTCACCAATGATGTGTTCCGTTCTGCTTAAGCATCAGGAAAAGCATGGCGTCATATACCGCGTAATTGAAAATGCCCTCGATACAATTACCGCAGTGTATCGGCGCATGTTGGTGGGCGCATTGTCTGCACGCTGGCTGGTGATCCTTGCCTATGTGGCTGTGATTGGTGCGTTGGCATGGCTTGGCACAAGCATGAAAAAGGAACTAGCGCCAGTCGAAGACCGGGGGACCATTTTTACGGCAATCACCGGACCGGATGGCGCGTCGCTGGAATACACTGAGAAGTATGCTCGTCTTCTCGAGAAAATTGCTGAAGAGACGAAGGAAATCGACCGTATTTTCATTATCGCAGGCAATCCTACTGTTGAGCGCGGCGTAGCATTTTTCCGTACCGTCGATTGGAGCGAACGCAAGCGGAGTACGCTTGATATGATCAAGGAAATGCAGCCAAAGATGGCTGGCGTACCTGGCGTGCTGGCATTTCCCAATGCACCGCCTTCACTCGGACAATCGATTCGTGAGCGGCCCGTCAATCTGGTGGTGTTGACCAATGCCTCATATGCTGAGCTGCAAAGCGTAGCACAGCAGATTGTTGCCGAAGCCAGCAAGAATCCAGGACTTACTAACATTGATACCGACCTGCGCCTTAACAAGCCACAGGTCAATGTGGAAATCGACCGCGATAAGGCTGCCGATGCAGGTGTACAAGTCGAAGCGGTCGGCCGTACCTTGGAAACCATGCTCGGCGGTCGCAATGTCACGCGTTTCAAAAAGGGCGGTGATCAGTATGACGTCATTGTCCAGATGCAGATCGGCGAGCGTGATGCGCCAGATGATATTAACAACATCTTCATGCGTGGCACTGGAAAAAATGGTGAGCCAGACCAAATGATTCCTCTGTCGAGCCTGCTTCAAGTACGTGAAACTGTGGCCCCGCGCGAATTGAACCATTTTGGCCAGCGCCGTGCGGTGACTATATCGGCCAACCTCGCCAATGGCTATACGCAAGGCGAGGCGGTCGAATTCATGGAGGAAACCGCGAAAAAGATCCTCAAACCAGGTTATGCAACTGATCTATCCGGATCTTCGCGCGAGTACCGGGCCTCTAGCGGCAGCCTCATACTGACGTTCGTCCTTGCGCTGGCATTTATCTATTTGGTACTGGCTGCGCAATTTGAAAGTTTCATTGATCCATTCATCATTATGCTAACAGTCCCGCTATCGATGGTGGGAGCGCTGACCGCGTTAAAATGGAGTGGTGGCACACTGAACGTCTATAGTCAGATCGGCTTGATTACGCTGGTCGGTCTAATCACCAAGCATGGCATTCTGATTGTTGAGTTCGCGAATCAGTTGCGCGAGCACGGAAAATCGCTACGGGAAGCGATTATTGAAGCGGCCATCCTGCGCTTGCGCCCGATCCTGATGACCACTGGTGCGATGGTGCTTGGCGCTGTGCCGCTGGCTCTGGCGACTGGTGCAGGTGCCGAATCGCGCATACAGATTGGCTGGGTGATCGTCGGCGGAATGACGTTCGGTACCGCCCTGACGCTTTTTGTAGTGCCAAGCTTCTATACTTTCTTAGCCCGCAAAAGTATGCATCGTTCTGCTGATGCATTTGCAGTGCATACAGAGAATACAGCGAAACCATAAAGTAAAAACCATGCGACAAATCGTTCTCGATACAGAAACCACAGGCCTGAACCCCCGCTCTGGCGACCGAATCATTGAAGTAGGTTGCGTTGAAATTGTGAACCGGCGCTTAACCGGCAATAATTTTCATAGCTACATTAATCCCGAGCGCGACTCAGAAGAGGGTGCGCTGGCTGTGCACGGTTTGACCACAGAATTTCTCAGTGACAAACCAAAGTTTGCTGAAATTGCGAACGAGCTGCGCGACTACGTGCGTGGGGCTGAAATCATTATTCACAACGCGCCGTTCGATCTGGCATTTCTTGATGCTGAATTTGACCGCCTCGGCTTCCCCCGCTTTATTGAGCATGTTGATAAAGTGACAGATACCTTGGTGCAGGCGAAAGAAATGCACCCTGGAAAGCGCAATTCCCTCGACGCCTTATGCGATCGCTACGGTATCTCAAATGCGCACCGCGCCTTGCACGGCGCGTTGCTTGATGCAGAATTGCTAGCGGAAGTATATCTGGCACTGACACGCGGCCAGAACAGCCTCACTATCGACTTGACCGAGCCAGAGAAGGAAGTGGCAAATGATCAGACGGTGGAGGTCGTATCGCTCGCGGAAATCATTGTGCTGAGTGCCTCCGATGAGGAGGCCGCGGAGCATGAAGCCCTGCTCGACCGCCTCGATAAGGATGTTAAAGGCAAATGTGTATGGCGAGCCGAATCGGAACCCGTTGCGAATTGATTCGTTTGAGCGTTTGTGCGATAATGCGCAGCTCTTCGGACAGTTAGCTCAGGGGTAGAGCACCGCCTTCACACGGCGGGGGTCACTGGTTCAATCCCAGTACTGTCCACCAGAATTCCTCCATTACGGGATCCTTATTTGGTTCCCAAATCCTTCTTGTAATGATCCCCAGTTGTTCTATAGCATGTGCAACGCAATAATGGCGCCGCATGCTATGTATACGGTGGCGATGGGTAGTGCCCGTTATTCAGAGTAAGAATTTGATCGCCGAGTAAATGAGGGCGATGCTCACAGCCCCAGAAGATATCATGCAGGCGACTGCTTGCAGCTTGTTGTAGTTGAAGTGAGTTCTTGATTCACATCTTGCTGCTTTTGTTTTTGCGTTTTCCATAGTCGCCTCTTTGAATATGAGCAAATTCATTGCCGTAGTTCATTGTATCGAACAGAGGCAATGAATCAATAGTCGTAGCGGCAACTTTCTCCTAGTCTTCTTAATAAATCGCAAGCTTGTTTTCAATCAGCAATTAATTATGGGCGGAAATTTGTTTATGGTTTCCCACATTTACTGTGGTTAATTCTGGGGATAAGAGTAGGCAATGCCGCTTATGTAATTGAATAAAAAGAAGATTTTTCTGCTGATTAAAATCAAGGCGGCGTTGCGTCGCGGCAGGAAGGAGGTATGCGACCAAAGCATAATCGCCGTGAAAATGGGCAATCTCTTTGATGGCGAGCGTACGAGTAAGATGCTGAAAAAAGAAAGCCCGCAGACCTTGCGGTTGCGGGCTAAATCCAATTCTAGGAGAGTTGGAGGAGACAGGTGTTACTATATCGCCCCCCGTGAAGTATGTCTGCTTTATTATGCTAATAACAGTTATATAATATATTTATATCTCTTGCTACATCTTGATAGCATATCAAGTTTGCGCCGAGCAGTTTGCATTTGCTTTATTGAAAAATAGCCGCTTATTTTCGCCTTGGCTTTTGTCGGGTTAAGGGCGTTTTACGGGGCATTTGTCCTGATAGTGCCTGGCGATTGGGGGATGCGACTTCTCGAGTGCTTTTCTTCTGAACCGGCTGTTGTGTATTAGTGGCTATGCGTCGCCCTGGTGCAGCCACAGTTGTGGCGGGCGACGTGTAGCGAGGCACCAAATGACGGTCAGTATTGCCGATCAGGTCGGAACGTCCCATGCGCTGCAATGCTTCGCGTAGAATGGGCCAGTTTTCCGGATCGTGATATCGTCGGAAAGCTTTGTGTAGGCGGCGAATTTTTCCTGTACGCACGGTTTCGACAACTTCCGAGTTCGCAGAGATCTTATGCAGAGGATTTTTCCGTCCGTGATACATCGCGGTTGCCATTGCCATCGGAGTTGGCAGAAAAGTTTGCACTTGATCAAGCTGAAAGTTGTTTTGTTTCAACCAAAGTGAGAGCTTGAGCATATCCTCATCAGTCGTACCAGGATGGGCAGCAATGAAATACGGAATGAGATACTGCTCCTTGCCGGCTTCCTTCGAGTAGCGCTCGAACATTTCCTTGAACTTGTAATACGACCCCATGCCCGGTTTCATCATTTTTGACAGCGGGCCTTCTTCTGAATGTTCTGGAGCGATTTTCAGTAGGCCTCCGACGTGGTGGGTGACAAGCTCCTTCACATACTCCGGCGAACGTACTGCAAGATCGTAGCGCAGGCCGGAACTGATCAGGATTTTCTTGATCCCTGGAATAGCCCGGGCCTTGCGGTAAAGTTGAATTAACTTACTGTGATCAGTATTCAGATTGGAACAAATACTCGGATATACACAGGATAAGCGTCGGCAGGATTCCTCGATCTTCTTATCCTTGCAGGCAAGCCGGTACATATTTGCGGTCGGGCCGCCAAGATCGGAAATGGTGCCGGTGAAGCCCTTGGTCTTGTCCCGAATCAGTTCAATTTCACGCAGGATGGACGGTTCGGAGCGGCTTTGGATGATGCGGCCTTCATGTTCGGTAATCGAGCAGAAGGTGCAGCCGCCGAAGCAGCCGCGCATGATGTTAACTGAGAAACGGATCATGTCCCATGCGGGAATGCGGGCTTTGCCATAACTCGGATGTGGCGCACGAGCATAGGGCAGATCGTACACGCCGTCCATTTCATCCATTGCTAGCGGTAACGGAGGCGGATTCAGCCAGACGTCACGCTCGCCATGGGCCTGTACTAGTGCGCGCGCATTGCCCGGATTGGACTCAAGATGGAGTAGACGCGAGGTGTGCGCATAGAGAATCGGATCGTCTTTCACCGCATCGTATGCCGGGATGCGGACGACAGTCTTGTTGCGCTGTTCCTTGAGTGCGGCTTGCCGTTCTTCTCGGCTCAGGATGAGCATCGGTTGCACCGCGGGCTTCGGATCAGTCGCGCAGCTCGCTGGTTCCTTCGATTTCATTTCATACGGATCGGGGTGCGGGTCAATGCGACCCGGCGTATCGTAGCGTGTCGAATTGGCTTCGCTCCAATCGGCTGCCGGCTTCCATCCGCTAGGCACCATGTAAGCGGTGCCACGCAGGTCGCGAATGGCTTTAATGGGTTCTCCCGCGGCGAGACGATGGGTCAACGCGACCAGAGCGCGTTCCGCATTGCCGAATAGCAGAATATCTGCCTTGGAGTCCGGCAGTACCGAACGCCTGACCTTGTCAGACCAGTAATCGTAATGGGCGATGCGTCGCAGACTGGCTTCGATGCCGCCAATGACGATGCCGGTATCTGGATAGGCTTCACGGGCGCGTTGCGCATACACTACCAGGGCGCGATCTGGGCGCTTATTGGGGGTGCCATCTGGTGTGTAGGCGTCATCCGAGCGGATCTTTCGGTCAGAGGTGTAGCGATTGATCATCGAATCCATATTGCCGGCTGTAATGCCGAAATACAGATTAGGTTTGCCAAGGCTGCGGAATGCTTCTGCTGAATGCCAGTCCGGTTGACTGATAATGCCGACCCTGAAACCTTGTCGCTCCAGCAATCTGCCTACCAGAGCCATACCGAAACTAGGATGATCGATGTAAGCGTCGCCCGTTACTAGGATGACGTCACAAGAATCCCAGCCGAGCTCGTCCATTTCCGCGCGCGACATGGGCAGAAAGGGCGCCGGTTTGTCGTAATCGGTCCGATAGCGAGGATAGGAAAACAGGTTTTTGGATGCATTCATGATGGGCGATTGTACAGGAAGCGCCTTATGTGCGAGCCCCGCTCGTGCGGCATAGGCAGGTTATAGATTGCATTCGATTTCTTTTACCCAGCGTAGCTGGTCGGCGCCTTGGAACTTGGTTGGTTTACTGATATCAAATTTAATTCGTTGCGCTTCGCGCACCGACAACAACCAAGGAGACCATCATCATGATGCAGGCAAAGGAGTTACAGCAGCGTTTCAGTCAGGTTGAAAACACCATCCACCAAGCGGCGCAGCGCTGTCAGACGGCACAGGCCGTTCCAATGGATTTAAAAGATTGCATTCAGCAATTGGATCAGAGGGCAGTGCAAGCGAGGAATATGATGCAGTCGCAGGATGAAAACCAGATACGGCAGTGTGTAGATGATCTGGAACAGCTCGGTGATCAGGCTAAAGATGCATGCGAGAATGCACCCGGTAATCTGGACAGTGAGCTCAAAGACGCAATTATGCAAGCGCATCGCGAGCTGTCCGACCTGAAGCATCAACTACACTGAGATCGATACCTTCTCTCTATGGCGGTCTCGCTTTCGGGAGAAGGTATTACTTCTTATTGTTTTCCCGGTATGGTATCGGGCAATACCACATTGACATCCAAAACTTCCAGATTTCCCTGGCGATCCAGTGAAATCTTGATGTCGTCCGCGTTGACCTTTGCATACTTCGAGATCACGGCGATCAATTCCTTGTGCAGCGCAGGCAGGAAATCGGGGCCATCGCGGCCGTTGCGCTCACGCGCGATGATCACCTGCAAGCGCTCTTTGGCCGCATTTGCGCTCTTAGGCTTGTTGGTGAACAAAAAGGAGAGTAGTGCCATATTACTTTCCCTTAAAGAGTCGCTGGAATAGGCCAGGTTTCTCATAGGCAGCGAAGCGAAGCGGCACTTCGTGCCCAAGGAAGCGTGCAACGACATCCTGGTAAGCTTCCGAGACATCGCTGCCCACCATGTAGATTGCCGGATTGCCTTGATTTGATGCATGCAGTACCGATTCCGATTCCGGGATAATGCCAATCAGCGGAATGCGCAGGATTTCCTGTACGTCAGTGTAGGACAGCATCTCTCCTGCCTCTACGCGCTTGGGCACGTAGCGGGTAATCAGCAGATGTTCTTTGACTGGCGTCTGGCCATTCAGCGCACGGCGTGATTTGGCTTGGATGATGCCAAGAATGCGGTCGGAGTCGCGCACTGACGATACCTCGGGGTTGGTAACGATAATCGCTTCGTCAGCGAAGGTTAGTGCCATGACTGCGCCATGTTCAATACCGGCAGGAGAGTCACACACGATGTACTCGAATCCCATCGAGGCGAGATCATTCAGTACACGCTCGACGCCTGCCTCGGTCAGAGCATCCTTGTCGCGAGTTTGCGAAGCCGGCAGCACGAACAGGTTTTCGCAGTGCTTGTCCTTAATCAGGGCCTGGTTGAGAGTGGCTTCATTGTTGATGACATTGATGAGGTCATATACCACACGGCGCTCGCATCCCATGATGAGGTCGAGATTGCGCAGGCCGACGTCGAAGTCGATGACAGCGGTCTTGTGCCCGCGCAGCGCTAACCCGGAGGCGAAGCTGGCGCTGGAAGTGGTTTTACCGACGCCCCCTTTGCCAGACGTAACAACAATGATTTTGGCCACGAACAAACTCCTTTTAGATTCACAAAATAACTAAGCGCAGATGGATAGCACGTCTATCCGGTCTCCTGCAAGACGCACTTGCACCGGCTTTTTCGCTAGATCCTTCGGTATGCCGCTTTCAAACGTACGATAGGTGCCGGCAATGGAGACCAGTTCGGCTTCCATGCTCAGCGCAAAAATTCGGGCCTCGGCGTTGCCACTAGCTCCTGCTAGTGCGCGGCCGCGTAGCGGGGCGTAGACATGGATGCAGCCGTCGGCAATCAATTCGGCGCCATTGTTGACCATCGCGGTCACAACCAGGTCTCGGCCCCGGGCATAAATTCGCTGTCCAGCGCGGACCGGCGTGTCGACAATTAGGGCTGAGGAGGCTGTAACCTGCTCAAAGACTGGCGTCTGGGCAGGTGGCGCTGCTGGAGCGAGAGCAGGAGTAGCCGGCTTTTCCTCCAACATTTCCAGCCGCGGCCTGACCATCGTATCAATGCTAAGCCCAGCCGCAAGGATTTCCGGCTCCATGATCTGCGGCGCTCCGCGTACGGCAACGGGATTCAGGCTGCAGGATTTGAATAGGGTAATCAACGCCGGCCAGTCGATGTCGCGATTCGTGAAGTCGCAGGATGCCACATCAAGGATGGCGAATTCATGATCGAAATAGTCAGACGCACCGCCGGTCATGTCCTGCATGGCAGCGTCCAGTGTCGCAAGGTTGGACGTGCGCAGGATGACCGAAACGGCAACGACCGTTGAAATTTTGATCTCTATCGGCTTACTGTTTTGATTCTTTGACATAAACCTGATGCTTGAATGCAGCTGCGTGGCCGACAACGTTAAATGAAACGGGCCGCAATGAAAGCGGCCCGAACGTGCTATTAAATCCTGTTACAGCGCATTGAACAATTGCTCATTACTCGTTCTGTGCTTCATCTATATTATACCTCTTGCCGTGGCGCTATCCTTCTGATTCTTCGTTCCTTTTATACCTGATGCTCCATTCCTTGTGTGGATGGGCGGCTGCACTGCATAAGTGCTACAGAAAAGATTCGTCGCCGATCAAGCAACTGAAAGGCTAGCTTTGCGGTATGTGCACAGTGCGTGAACTCGATTAAGGTTAGCATAGACATCTTTTCTATGCGTGCCTAACGGACGCAACCATCCATTCAGAGGAGTATTAGTTTATGCAGAATCTGACATTGGCACCCTATGGCGAGTTGCGTGCATGCGACCCGCAACAGCTTCCGTGGGTACCGTGGGCGATGAGGGACTCGCAATTTAAGCTGCTGAGCGCCGACCCGGATAGTGGTCGGTTCACGCTTCTGATTCGGCTAGAGAAGGGATGTGTGGCGCCGATGCATCGTCACATTGGCGCCGTTGAAGGGCTGATTCTTGAAGGCGGCTTTTACTATGCTGACGATCCGAACGTGAGATTTACCGCCGGTACCTACCTGCTCGAAAAGGACGGCGCAGTCCATCAACCAGTGAGTCCGGAAGGGGCGGTGATGCTTGCTGTCTTCCATGGCCCAGTTGAAGGCTTGGGGGGAGATGGCACTATTACGGGACGCGTAGACTGTAAGTGGCACATGGAGGCCTGGGAAAAGGCAATTTCGGCGAGAGAGAATAATATTGGCGCATCTCAAAGTTCATGAAGTCGAAATTTTTTCGTTGTGTCGCCAATACATTCACTTTCGTAGCAATTGCACCATATTGAGGCCGGTTCTCGGGGACGCATGGCTCTAACGATCCTTGCTTGTACGAGCGGGGCATGCGTTTTACTCTGATATTCACCTCGTGAATCGGCACGGCAGCCTATGTTTTTTGTGGTGCGCCAGTTCAGCCTCAATGTGAATATCTCCTTTGGAGAACAGCCAATCCTCCACGAATTTTGATTGAATGCGCTCCTGCTTATGGCTATCCTGACCCGGAACCGGACAGCGGATGGTGTCTTTCGCTGGAGGAGAATCAATAACCCAAGGGCCGCACACATCGCTCTCGATACTGCGATATAGACTTGGCTGGCATTCCGCATAAAGGTTCTCCACCATGAAGAACACTGTGGAGAAATAAAACTCTCTTGTCTCAATATGCCGGTCATAGAAGTCCTTATCTGATTCCAGATAGAACAACGCGAAAACAGCCTCCAGTTCGGTCGGAGAGAAAGAGATATATGCCTTTGGCTGCATTTACTTATTGTCTGGGTGAGAGAGCGAGGGGGCGACTGACGCACTGCTGAGGAAATGGAATACAAATGCGCATCTTGCTTCATCAGCAAAGCAGGGAGCAACGCTTATGTCCAACGTCTTCCCTAGCACTATGGCCCTTTTCTAGCGCATCAGGTTCTTCCTCTACCGTATGTCGCGTCTAGGCGGATGGCACCAGTGATTGATCTGTGCTTTGAGACTCAGTCATTTGCCCTAGAACTAAATGCTTGCGCATGAATCGAATTGAACCGGTGCTGCGGGCGGCAAGGCGTCGTGGTTTGTCTTGGCGGCGGAGGCAGTTGGCTATCAGCACCTGACTGGCATCAATTTTTTCAATACATATATGTAAGGGAAAAACATGGACGCAAAGCGGGTGGCGGTGGTAACAGGAGGAATGGGCGGATTAGGCGAGGCGATTTGCAAGAAACTATTCTTTAAGGGGTATCGAGTAATCGCTGGATATTCCCCCAGTAACGATCACGCAGCAGATTGGGTCAATGCGCAGAAGAGAATAGGGATCGACATCGCTGCATACATGATTGACGTCACGAATTTTGATGCCTGCGAAGGCGCTGTAAGACAGATTATTGGGGACACCGGGCGTATCGACATTCTGGTGAACAATGCTGGTATCACGCGAGATGCAACGCTTAAGAAGATGTCTCCTGAAGACTGGCACGTGGTATTAAAGACGAATCTCGACAGTGTCTTTAATATGACCAAGCCAGTGCTGCACGGCATGCTCGAAAGCCAGTGGGGGCGGATCATTAACATTTCTTCTGTTAATGGGCAGAAGGGGGCGTTCGGTCAGACAAATTATGCGGCTGCTAAAGCCGGTATTCATGGCTTTACTAAAGCTCTTGCCCTTGAAGTTGCGGGCAAGGGGATTACCGTGAATACGGTTTCTCCAGGCTATCTTCGCACGAAGATGGTGATGAAGGTGCCCAAGGAAATCTTGGAATCGAAAATCCTTCCCGAAATCCCTGTCGGACGCTTAGGGGAGCCCGATGAGGTGGCAGGTCTTGTTTCTTATCTGTGCTCAGACGAAGCAGAATTTATAACCGGCGCCAATATCGCCATTAACGGCGGGCAGCACATGTATTAACGCGCTACCCCAGTGATTTGTGGAGCATGCTGACGAACGCATTTTCTATGTAGATAAAAATTTCAACGCCTTGCGCTTGATGTGTCTCAAGCGTGGGGGCAGGTGAGTAGCACCTCACGCCGAATGCGCCGAGAATAGTGGAAGTTTCGCTCCAATCGAAGCCGTATCCGAATAACGAATGTAATTCTCTTCTCATTCTTCCTAGGAGAGCAATCATGCAAAACGCAATGAATCCATTGATGACGATGTATCAGACGCAACTAGAAGCGTCTAAACGATTTGCCGATGCCGTATTTTCAGGGACCGAGAAAATTGATCGCGTTATGATCGGTGCAACGCATCGTGCATTTACCGACCAACTTAACTTTGCTCAAGCCATCACGACACTTCGTGATCCACGAAATGTTGGTACTACGCTGCAGTCTAGTCTGCTGTCGCGCAATTCTGATGATGCGATGAATTATCAAAAAGAAATTATGAGGATCTTTGCTGAAATGCAGAATGAAATCGGCAGATCATTGCACGAATATATTGAACAACTCGGCACGCATGCAGCGTCTAGTGCTAGCAAGCCACTTGAAGTAGCACAGGCACACGCCAACGATGCGGTATTCAATCCGATGACCAGTATGTTCTCGGTTTGGGAATCCGCCTTCAAGGAAGTGGCAGAACTAGCGAAGAAAAACATGGCGACGGCACGTGCAACAGCTGAGAACACCGCGAGTCGCACAGTGCAGCAGGCCGGCAATTATGCCGATGTGGCAGCGAGTACCATTCAGGAAGCTGCGAGTGGCGTGGATACTGTAGTCAGTTCGCCGTCGCATGCAGCACGCGGGGCAAGTGGCGGGGAAGGCTCTAGTGATGACAAAAGAGGTAGTACTCCATCAGGGGGAAGCAAAAAAAAGTAGATGGCTGAGGAAACAGTTCCTCGTGCAAGATATGGTATGTGGTCGAGTCGAGGCGGAAGACTTCAGCTCTTGAGGGCTTCCGACGCGCTAATCGTCCATGAAAAAGTCGAAGTTTTCTTACTCAACAGTATTACCTATACCTCACACTGAAGGTACATGTTAACTACTGATGTACCTTGAATCTGCTCATTGTTAACTGGATGAAGCGGCTGAGCATTGACATAAATTTTTATCGGGAGTGCGCCAACTTTACCTATGATTTACCGGTAAATCTTTTTGCGGAAATCCCCCGCTAGTCTGCATGAATACCCTCTTTTTCAGGCGCAATTAGCTCTTTGCTTCTAGCCTCGTAATTACACTATTAAAAAAGAACCCTGTTATGAGACAGGGTTCTTTTTTCTATGTTGCGAGATTTTGTGAAGGAAGGAGGGATGGAAGTCGCTGCTAGTCAGTTATCTATTTAGGTGGGGGCAGCAGCAAGGCCGCCCCAGTCAGTGTTTGGCTGTTCCGGTGTTTGTGCCGCCGCCTTGGATTTCTTTGCCGCGATCTGCTTTGCGCGTGAGCTTGAAGGTGGCAGGCGGCGCAGCGTTTTGAGCGCCTCAGGATCCTTGATGCCGATGGAGCGCTGATCAACCGAAATCAGGCCGATTTCATTGAATGCAGATAGCGTGCGGCTCACTGTTTCTAATGTCAGTCCAAGATAGCTGCCGATTTCATGGCGGGTCATACGCAAATTGAATAGCTTGCTTGAATACCCCATTTCAGCATAGCGTTCCGAGAGGTTAACAAGGAAGCGTGCCACCCTGGCTTCTGCGCTTAACGCGCCTAACATGCTAACCATTGCCTGCTCGCGGACAAGTTCGCGGCTCATCACGCTGTACATGGCATGCTCAAACTCGACGTGGGCACGCCCTAGCGCGGTTAATTTTTTGAACGGCAGCAAAATCAAATCGCAGTTGGATAGTGCGACCGCTTCAGAAGCATAGCGCTTTGTATGAATGCCATCCACACCGAAGAGATCGCCTTTCATTGGAAAGCTGAGAACCTGTTCATTGCCGAATTCATCAATCAGAACGGTCTTTAGGAAACCGGAATGGACAATGTAGAGCGTGTCGAAGGGCTGTCCGATCGTATGGACTCGTTGTCCTGTTTTGAACTGTACATGCTGGAATAGTAGCTCTTCATCCGTATGAATGGCTGCAGAAGGAATACGCAACACATCGCAGAGCTCTTTAAGATTCGACCAGAGTTTGCCTTGCCGCTGCCACCCTGCTTCGAGGGAAGTTGAGTGCAACGCCGAGGTGACAGAATCGGAACGGACTTCAGACATTTGCGGGGACAACATGGTCATCTCTCCTAATTCAAGATACTGATTCGTTTTGTGGCGCGGTAGATCTGCCACCGCGATCAGGCAAGAAGGTGCAATCACCTTCAGCTTGCGAAAGCTGCAGTGCAGTGCACCGGTTTATCCGGAATAAACAGTGCGTTGCTCTCTTGTCAGACGTCACATGAAGTGATCAGTATCGCAACTGCAACCGGCAATTACTATCGGTGAGGGGCTGAATTGAAATGTAGGTAAGATAGTCGCGATGTAGGAATTTTCCTACTTATTCTGGAAGGTTTTGCTGATCTAATGAGGTACTCAATTAAGCTAAAAATCCGAAGAATGGGGGCGGAAGGGAATTAAATGATTAGTCCAACGCCCCCATTGACCAGATAGGGAAAACTGTTAGTTCTTCAAAGGGCCTAGGAGCCGATGTTGTACGGCATACTGCACCATTTCAGCGAGCGAATTCATGTTCATTTTCGTGAGAATACGTGTCTTGTGAGTGCTGACGGTTTTCGCGCTTAAATGCAGAAAGTCCGCAATTTCGGTAATTGATTTACCGCTAACCAGTAACGTAAAAACCTCAAACTCTCGGTTGGACAATTGTTTATGTGGTAAATCCTCAGTGGACGGCATGACGTCCATTGCTAGCTGTTCTGCAACTTCAAGACTGATGTAGGGGCGGCCGGACGCCACTTTCCTGATTGCACTTACCAATTGAGTGCCTGCGCTTTCCTTTGTCAAGTAGCCTCGGGCGCCGGCACGAATGGCGCGGACAGCATACTGTTCCTCCTCGTGCATCGTCAGAATAAGGATGGGGAGTTTGGGCACTTCATCTTTGATTTGACGAATTAGCTCGACGCCGCTGCGGCCAGGCATTGACAGGTCCAACATTAATAGATCAAAGCCGCCTTTGCGTACATGTGCAAGTGCTTCAAAACCGTCAACGGCTTCGCCGACGACTTGAATGTCGTCGGCTCCATCAAGAATACGCTTCAACCCTTCGCGCATGATAGTGTGGTCGTCGGCGATAACGATACGAATCATAAAAATGCAGTTGGTGGATAAGAAACCAAGTCGGTGCTGATAATGGGATCGATCGGTATTGACGCATGAATGGCAAGGCCCTGAGGATTCACGTTGGCAATGCTGATCGTGCCTCCCAAAATGAAGATACGCTCTCTCATCGTGATTAATCCATAGCAGCCTGCTTTGCTCTCACAGTCACTTGTCATTCCGACACCGTCGTCCTGAATCATAACATCGAGTTGGTGATCGGTACGTATCAGAATGATCTTGGCAGTTTTGGCATGCGCGTGCCGTTCTATATTGGACAGACCTTCTTGTACGACGCGAAATACGGCTGATGCCACGAGATCGTCCAACTTTGCGGCCATGCCCTTGTTTTCTACCGTGCAGAAAATTGCTGTCTTTTTCCGGAAATTTTCAGCCATCCATTCAACCGCTGGCAATAGCCCAAAATCATCTAGCAATGGCGGGCGCAAGGTGGAAGCCATGCTTTTTGTCATCGTAATGACATGATCGAGTAGGCCTTGCATCTGTGCGAGGCGTGCCGGCAAATTTGCATCTGTTTCTGGCAAGCTGTTTTCTAGCCAGTCAAGATCAAGCTTCAGTACGCTGAGGCGTTGGCCGATATCGTCATACAGCTTCTTAGAAAATCGTTTTTTCTCGATTTCGTTGGCTTGCTGCGATGAGGCAGCCCAGCGGCGCAGTTCGATCGACCGGACGGAGCGGCGTTTGGGCTCGCGAGGAGGGCGTGGGACGGCATCATGCAAGACGAGTGCAAGAAACAATTCATCGAGAACCGGAACGCGGGAGATGCTGACGTTGATAGAAAACTGTTCGCCATTTGCGCGGACCCCTTTCAATTCAAGCATGCTCCTTTTACTCTGCATGTGCGCGACCGCAAGCTGATCTATGCGTCGGTGCTGCTCACTGACAAAGCGGGCCGGCATGAGGTCGGCGAGGGGCTTTTCCAGTAGCTGCGTTGCAGGATAGCCGAA
Source organism: uncultured Noviherbaspirillum sp. (assembly GCA_965974465.1). Classification (GTDB taxonomy): domain Bacteria; phylum Pseudomonadota; class Gammaproteobacteria; order Burkholderiales; family Burkholderiaceae_D; genus Noviherbaspirillum. The sequence continues at coordinate 763 of CBHCMF010000005.1, read as the reverse complement.
TATGCGTTCGATTTTCTGATTTACCAAAACAATTCGGCGTAACCTATTTACTATGATTACGCCATCCGCGGCTGCTTGGGCAATAGATAGTAAGGGTGAATCGAACTTGCTTATAGGAAAGTGAGACAGACTAGTAATGAAGTTTGGCGACTTGCTAGTGCTGTGTTCCAGATAAGTGGTCATCACTATTCTCAATGGGCAGGACTTATTTTCTCAACGCCGCAGGCGGTGTCGTTCCAACCTTTTCAGCCGTGATGCTGACGTTCGGCCGAAGGAGTGGGGGTGATACTCCGAATGCATGACGCCAGCTTTTGTCGCCACTGCTGTCATTTGCTGCTTCATCCATCAAGCAGGGCAAATGCATCCATATATCCCCATATGACCACTATTAGTTCAAATTAACAGACCAGAATGAGGGAGGATTGAGAAATAACAATGGCCCGATTGCGGTAAGGTAAGCAGCTTGCAGGAATGTGGAAGGGCGCTGCCACGGCTTCATTTGATGGCGTCATTGCAGGTGTCAAACCGTTCCAGCCCAGCTATCGTCCAACGGCTTGGTTTCGTGTGAGAACGCACTTGATAGCCGTTTCACAGGTGACCGATACAAGCGGACGAAATTAACTCAACTTGGATTTATGAGCGGCAGTATGAGGGCTTGAATGGGACAGAGTAATACCAAAATGAAAAAAGCCAGATAAATCACATAGTGAAAATTTATCTGGCTTTTGAATTTTGGCTCCCCGACCTGGACTCGAACCAGGGA
>CBHCMF010000004.1:0-54546 GCA_965974465.1 uncultured Noviherbaspirillum sp. | reverse complement strand
CGGCAGCGGTCAGCGTTGCTTCGCGCAGGGCGATGCCGGCGCAGGACTTGATCGGATACAGATTGAGTTCGGTGATGGTGGGCATGATGTATTTTGAAACCAAAATTTTCGTTGCAGATGGGCAAATGTTACTTCGGCGCAGTTGAACTTGTTTTTTTGTTCAAGTTGTATGGGCCTTTCCAGACGATTATCGGGGAAGGCATATGAGGCGGCAATCATTTTGTGGGACATCAAGCTAACGCTGTACGGCGGGAATACTCTCTCAGCAACAAGAGTAAGGCTTCAAGGGAGGTTCTTAACTCTCTTTGAGGTAGCCCATGTCCAAGCGCACGTCCATCATTCTCTGCGCTTTGCTCATAGCTTGTGGCGGTAGCAGTAATGACCAGATCGCCAGCCAATACACAGCAAGCGATTTCAGTACAACTGCTGCATCCGTTTCCATTGCCAATTTCTCTGCCTTTGCAACATCCGTTCCTTCAGATGGCGCTACAGTGAGTGGCACTGTAAAAATTGCGGTGCAAGGCACCGGCATCAAGAATGCCGAACTGGTTCCTGCAAATAGCTATGTTCCTATCTATGCCAGAGCCACCGTGTCACCGAACGGAGAAGTGGCGTGGCTGGACTTCGATTCGACAAAGGTAGGCGATGGGCCGATTCGTGTCCGAGTCCTCGCTTGGGATCAGCCTCATGGTGCCGCTCAAGTAAACGAAATTGTTGCCATGTCTCCGCGAACATGGAACATCAAGAATGGCAATCCTCCAACGTCTCCCTCTGGGCCACCACAGCCGCCAACGAGCGAGTTCTCTGTCAATCGTGTTTTCGCGCCATTTGCCGGAAGTCCAATACGCGGCACCGTTACGCTGGAAGTCCATGGCAATAATCTGCAGAACGTCGAGCTGCTACCTTCATCAAGATTGGTGCCGATCCTTGACCGCTTCTCTGTAGATAAAACCAGAAAGCTGGCACGGTTTGAACTTGATACACGAGAATTCAAGGATGGCCCGTTCGATGTACGTATCGTCGCATGGAATCAGCCAGCAGGCTCTGCGCAGGCAAGAAACATCGTGGCGATGCCTGCACGTCGATGGATCGTTAGTAACAACACACCTGCCGCGCCTCATGGTGAACATTGCGCAGTCGAAACTGCGCTGATCCTGGAGCAGAGACGCGATATATGGCCGCCTGAGCGTTTCACCAATCACCACAAATATGAAACGCCATTCTTCTTTGGCTGGCATTGGAATTTAAGAAGGTACTCGATAATAGCAAGCTGGAAACAGGGAGTACCGGAATGCTATGTGGTCGAGGAGCAGAAAGCCCCGCAGCAAGGGCATCAGCCTGTCTTGCCAGTGCGCGGCACATGGACTTTCTTGTACCGCGATCCGTCATGAATTTATGCTGCTTTCAAGGCATTCGCGAATGTTGGCTAGACGTTGAACAGGAAATTCAACACATCGCCATCCTTGACGATGTATTCCTTGCCTTCTGCCCGCATCTTGCCGGCTTCCTTCGCACCTTGTTCGCCCTTGTAGGTAATGAAGTCTTCGTAGGAGATGGTCTGCGCGCGGATAAAACCACGTTCGAAATCCGTGTGGATGACGCCTGCAGCTTGAGGCGCGGTATCGCCGGTGTGAATGGTCCAGGCACGCACTTCTTTGACGCCGGCAGTGAAGTACGTCTGCAGACCAAGAAGCTTGTAGGCGGCGCGAATCAGGCGGTCGAGGCCAGGTTCTTCCATGCCCATGTCGGCGAGGAAGGCACCTTTATCTTCTTCGTCGAGGTCGGCGATTTCCGCTTCAATCGCAGCACAGATCGCGACGATCGGCGCATTTTGCGACTTTGCGTATTCGGTCAACTGGTCGAGAAGAGGATTGTTGGTAAATCCGTTGTCCGATACATTCGCAACATACATCGCGGGTTTCGCAGTGATCAGGCACAACGACTTGATCAACGCAATTTCTTCGGCATCCAATCCCATGGCGCGCACCGGCTTGGCTTCGTTGAGGTCTGGCAGGAGACGTTCCAGCAGCGCGACGAGCTTGATTGCATCCTTGTCGCCAGACTTGGCTTTCTTGTTTTCGCGTTGAATCGCCTTTTCGACGGTGCCCAGGTCAGCCAACGCCAGTTCGGTCTGGATGACTGCAATGTCGTCCAGAGGGCTGACTTTGCCGGCGACGTGTACGACATTGGGATCTTCAAAGCAGCGTACGACATTGACGATCGCATCGGTTTCACGGATGTGTGCGAGGAACTGATTGCCCAGGCCTTCACCCTTGGACGCACCGGCGACCAGACCGGCAATATCGACGAACTCGACCACGGCCGGCACGACACGTTCCGGTTTGACGATTTCGGATAGCGCTTTAAGGCGAGGGTCGGGTACTTCGACGATACCAACATTCGGTTCGATGGTGCAGAAGGGATAATTTTCCGCAGCGATGCCTGCTTTGGTCAGGGCATTGAAGAGGGTGGATTTGCCGACGTTAGGCAGGCCGACGATGCCGCATTGGAGACTCATGGTTGTACTTCGCTTAGTGTAAGAATTAACCCGCTATTTTACCGTACGATGAGTGCTAAGCCCGACGCCAGCTCCGCTTGAGATTCATGGCTTAGTGCCAGGCGTTTGCTTGAGAAGGATGACGCCTTGCGGCAAGGTATGGGCGGAAGGTAAACGTTCGAACATGATCCATATATATGCCATTGCGCCAACACAAAGGAGGGCAGTAATGACGCCCGAGACAATACAAAATGTGCCGATTCGCGCCGCCTCGAGACCCCGTTTGATTTTGGTGTCTCGTAAAACCCAGGCGTCGACTAGCGGGAACTGGCCGCTGCGTCGCACTTTCCATCCGATGACAATCACGCACAACGCAGGAAGTAAGGCGGATGCCGCGCAGCCGCCTAAGATCCATTTGAGCAATCTGATGTTTTGCGCTGTTGGATTTGCAACAAGGGTGTTGCTCAGAAGCGGGAAAACAAACCACTGGTAGAACGCGATCAGTGCGATCAGGCATAGGGTCAGCGTGGCGATACAAAGGCGTCCGCGCAGCGTGGCGCGGACGATGTCATCTGTAGGGTTTGCGTATAGGGTTTCGGACATGGTCATTTGGCGGTCGAATGGAGCTTCATCATTGCTGCTTCAAACTTGCCTTCGCATAGCAGGGGAATGACATCGAGGCTTTTCTCGATGGCGTCGTTGATCAGTGCTTGTTCTTCCTTGCGCGGACGGTGCAGTACATAATCGGCAACCTGCTGTTGTAGATTCATGTTGCGTGGATGGCCGATGCCGATACGCATGCGCCAATAATCTTGCGTACCGAGCGCGGCAGTAATGTCTTTCAGTCCATTGTGTCCGCCGGACGAACCGCCTTTCTTGATCTTGGCTGATCCGGGCGGCAGATCAAGCTCATCATGAACTACCAGAATGTCCTCTGGCAGCAGCTTGTAGAAGCGGGCGAGCGCGCCAACTGACTGGCCCGAGCGGTTCATATAAGTCTGGGGTTCAAGCAGCCAGACCTCCTGACCGGCAATGTTCATCTTTGCGGCCAGTGCATGGTAGCGCGCTTCACGCGTCAGTTGGCTACCAGCGAGGTTGTCAACCAGCCAAAAGCCGGCATTGTGGCGCGTCTGTTCGTATTCGGAGCCGGGATTTCCCAGGCCGACGATAAGGCGAATGGGCATGTTGGTGCGTGGTCTGTATTAGTCGACTGAGTGACACAGGCTTTGTTATTGAAAGTCCTGATTATCCCGGATGTCACATCCTGGCGTCCAATCCTGCATAAATGACAGCGATTTATGACCGTGATTTTTTTGCCTGAAAATAGAAAACCCCGCCATGAGGCGGGGTTTTCTAGGTGGCATTACTGCCGATATTATTGTTTTACTTCTTGTCTGCGCCTTCTGCTGCAGCATCTTCAGCAGAAACTTGACCTGCTGGAACGCTTGCGGTGGCAATGGTCGGATTATCTTGACCGTGCAGCACCGGGGTAACGCCCTTCGGCAGTTTGATGTCGGACAGGTGAACCGATGCGCCAGCCTCAACCTTGGACAGGTCGACTTCAACGAACTCCGGCAGGTCAGCCGGCAAGCAGGTGACGTCCAGTTCGTTCATCACATGGCTGATGACAGCGCTGTGCAATTTCACGGCTGGCGAAATGTCGGCGTTGACGAAGTGCAGCGGCACCTTCACGTGGATCTTTTGGTTTTGGTCAACGCGTTGGAAATCAGCGTGCAGAACGAGCTGCTTGTACGCATGCATTTGGAAGTCGCGCAGCAGAACCTTTTCTACCTTGCCTTCGATTTCCATGTCGAGGATCGAGGAATGGAATGCTTCCTTCTTCAATGCGTGGTACAGCGCATTGTGGTCAAGAGCGATTGCGACCGGCGCTGCGGTACCACCGTAGATAATGCCTGGGGTTTGGCCAGCATTGCGCAGGCGGCGGCTCGCTCCGGACCCCTGTTCAGTGCGTGGGAATGCGATAACTTTCATTTTAAGCTCCAAATAGGCGGGGTAATGTCCCGCGATCTATGCCCCCCGCGACCAGGGGACATGAAAAACCCTCGCCTCGAAGAGGAGAGGGGAAACCGTTTTAGTCAATGAATAATGAGCTGACCGAATCACCCTTGGTAATGCGCTTGAACGTCTCCGCCAGCAAATCGGCGGCAGTCAGTTGGCGAATCTTGTGACAGGCCTTTGCTGCAGCACTTAAGGGGATGGTATCGGTGACAACCAGTTCGTCCAGCGGCGATGTCGAGATGCGCTCGATCGCCGGGCCGGACAACACAGGGTGCGTACAGTAGGCAACCACCTTTTTCGCGCCGCGCTCTTTCAATACTTCAGCTGCTTTGGTCAACGTGCCCGCTGTGTCCACCATGTCGTCCATGATCACACAATTGCGGCCTTCCACTTCGCCGATAATGTGCATGACTTCAGACACGTTGGCTTTGGGGCGGCGCTTGTCGATGATCGCTAGGTCGCAGTTCAGGCGCTTGGCTAGTGCACGTGCACGTACCACGCCACCAACGTCGGGCGACACGACGAGCAGGTCGTCGTAACTTTTCGTGATCAGGTCGCTCAACAGGATCGGCGACGCGTAAATATTATCGACCGGGATATCGAAGAAGCCTTGGATCTGGTCTGCATGCAGATCCATGATCAGCACTCGGTCGACACCTGCCTGCTGCAACATGTTGGCAACAACCTTGGCCGAGATCGCAACGCGTGCGGAACGTGGACGGCGATCTTGGCGGGCATAACCGAAATAGGGAATAGCGGCAGTAATACGGCCAGCTGATGCACGCTTGAGCGCGTCCACCATCAGCATGATTTCCATCAGGTTATCGTTGGTGGGAGCGCAGGTTGACTGCAAAACGAAAACGTCTTTACCGCGAACGTTTTCATTGATTTCTACCATGACTTCGCCGTCGGAGAATTTCGATACAACGGCTTTGCCAAGCGGAATGCCAAGCTGCCTAGCCACTCCTGCGGCCAACTCCGGATTTGCGTTGCCGGTAAAGACCATCAGGTTTTCACGCGCCATGGGACACCTAGATGCAAGCGGGTTAAAAGGTTGAAAAGCCGCCAAAACTTGACTTGTCGTCTTGCGTTGGCGGCTTATTCGTTTCTTCTTTGTTTTAATGGCAGGGGAAGAAGGATTCGAACCTTCGAATGCCGGAATCAAAATCCGGTGCCTTAACCAACTTGGCGACTCCCCTACACAACCGATTGTTTACCGCCACACTTTTTACATGCAACGTCAAACGAATTCTTGACTTACGACGCGTTAGCAATTCCGCATAAGTGCGAGAGCGGATGTCGCTCAATCGCCTTGGCTTTCCATGCCTTCCATTGCGCAGATCCGGTTTCGCGTACTGCTTGCAGTGCCGCCTCCGCTTCATGTTCATGCGAAAACGCACAAAACACGCAAGCGCCTGATCCAGTCATCCTTGCATCCCCATATTGCCGCAACCAATCGATGGCGTCGGAAATGGGTGGAAACAGCTTGGTTGCCACGACTTGCAGGTCGTTTTTCCCAGTGCGGATTGATGCAACTGGGAAGTCCGTTATTCTGACGGGTTTTGTGTTTCTTGTCAAACGCGGATCGGAAAATATTGCTGCGGTCGGTGCGGAAACACCCGGTTCGATTACCACATACCAGCAATCCGGTGTATTGATCGGTACCAGTTTCTCGCCAATGCCTTCGGCAAATGCGTTCTGTCCGAACAGGAAAAAGGGCACGTCAGCACCCAGTTGCAGGCCCAGCTTCATGAGGTCTACGCGTGCTAGGCCTGTTTTCCATAAATGATTCAGGGCGATCAGCGTGGTTGCGGCATCTGAGGATCCACCACCTAAGCCACCGCCCATCGGCAATCGCTTGTCGATGGCAATGTTGGCGCCAAGATGCTTCGACACGGTTTTGTCAGCCACGGTCGCTTTCAGCAGTTCCGCGGCACGTACGATCAGGTCTGATTGTTCCGGTACGCCGTCGACCTCAGTGATGCGCTTAATGACGCCATCGTTGCGCGTTTCAAAATGCAGCAGATCACCGTGGTCGATTAATTGGAAGGCGGTCTGTAGCAGATGATAACCGTCAGGCCGCCGTCCCGTAATGTGTAGAAACAGGTTCAGCTTGGCGGGAGCAGGACAATTGTTCAGTGTGTTTGCCATGTGTCAATGACGATACGAATGGAGACGTCACCCGCTTGTTCGGTGGCTCGCGCGATGTCGATGCGCTTGGGATGACTTTGCGTCACGTTGTCACCAAGCCAGCTTGCATAATGGATATGCCAGCCATCTTGCGTTGTGACTTCTGGCATTGCTGGTGTGGCAACATGGCGCCGGCCGGACATGTCCAGTGCGAAGCCTTGTAGCCATTCGCGTAAACCGGCCACGGGCAGCGGCCAGCCTAGTGTTTCGGCGGTTAAAGTATCCACGTCGGCCGCGCTGCGTACCGCTCGCCCCCCTTGCGTGAGTGTTGCGCTTTCTGCGTTGACGTCGATGATTGCCATGGTTTGTCCAAGGGGGGAGAGCAGCGTGACGGTAGTCTGCGTTGGCGTTTGCGACCAGATGAAGTTGCCATGCAAGGCTTCTTCTTTATTGTTATTGCTTTGGTAGCGTACGGACAGCCGCCCCTCCAGATCGATGGTCTCGTGGAAGGAGCGGGCAGCAGAGGATGCTGCATGCTTCGTGATCGTCGTTGGCGCCATGCTCGCGCAGCCGGCAAGCAGTAAAGGCAGCACGACACTGAGCCGCCGAATAATATGAAAACTCATAGACTCACGTTAAGCCGTGCCAGCGTATTTTTGAGAGTATCGTTTTGCGGGTCCTTGGTCTGCGCGTCACGCCACAGCGTTTGTGCGTCTTCTTTCTGGCCCTTGACCCATAGCACTTCACCCAAGTGCGCCGCGATTTCTACATCCGGACGAAGCTCATAGGCGCGCCGCAGCAGCGCCTCAGCTTCCTTCAGTTTGCCGAGACGGAATTGAACCCAACCCATGCTATCTATGATGAAGGGGTCATCCGGTGCTAGTTTGAGCGCCTTGTCGATCAGCGCGTAAGCTTCTTCGAGACGGATGTTGCGTTCAGCCAAAGAATAGCCGAGAGCGTTATACGCATGCTGGTTGTCAGGCGCGAGCGCTATGAGCTTGCGCAGAGAACTTTCCATCAATTCCCACTGATTGCGCTTTTCCGCCACCATTGCATAGTCGTACAGGATGTCGGTATTGGAGGGGAATCGCTTGAGGCCATCGCTCAGTACGTCCAGCGATTCTTGCAGTAGATTGGCATCGCGTAGCAATTGTCCTTCAGCGATGATGATCTGCGCTTGTTCGCGCTCGCCATTAACGCCGACTTCATGTAACAGCTTGCGTGCTCCCGCTATGTCGCCTCGCTTGGCGACCACCTGGGCGCGCCTGATCTGGGCGTTCAGGTAAGCTTCGCCTTCTTGGACTTGCGCAAGCCATTTGAGCGCCGCTTCACTGTCTTTGCGTTCTTCCGCAATTTGCGCCAGCAATAATAGAGCCTGATTCGGGTCTCGCTCTTCGTCTGGCTTGGTTGAAAGGATATTGAGGTAAGTCGTCAAATAATGTTCAGCAGCCTTGAAGTCGTTGGTCTGTATTCCAAGTATGCCGAGCGCATACAAGGAGGTTAGATCTTGCGGCTGTTTTTTGAGCAGGGCTTCAAATTCGCCTCGCGCCTTAGTGTACTGTTTCTGTTCGATCAGCATGCGCGCATATGCTATGCGGACATCGCGAGCATTCGGATAATTGGCAACAAAGTGCTCAAGCAGCTTGAGGGATTCGGCTCTATCTAGTGTGGCTTGCGCAAGGGCGAGAATGGCAAGCTCGGAATCGGGCTTAGACTTCAGGGCAGCCTGCGCTTCTTCGTGTGCGCGTTCCATGTCGCCTTTCACATAGGCACCTTGTGCCAGGGCGAGATGCGCTTCCGGTAAGTCAAAATAGGGTCGCAGTATTTGTTCCAGCAACGCAAATGCAGCCGACTTGTTCGTGGCCCGCGCCAACAGGCGCTGCACCTGGAAAGCTAACAGGCCGCGTGTCTGGGGACGTGCTTCCTTGAGACGTTGTTCCAAAATCGGTTGAGCTTCCGTCAAGTTATCGCTCAAAACAATGAGACTTAAGTAATATTGCGTGGCTTCGTCTGAATTCGGAGCCAACGTTCGCCACAGGCGCGCCGCCGTTAAGGCCCCATCCGTATGTTTAGCGGTCAACGCAATTTCGGTTGCACGGCTTGCAAGGCGCGGATCGCGGGTTTGCTGCGCCAGAGAAAGTAGCTGGACATAGGCGTTTTGCCAGTCACCACGTTGAAAAGCGATTTCCGAACTGAGCACTTTGTAGAGGATCTCTTTAGTCAATGCCACCGAAGGTAATCCATCGTTTGCTCTTGGTTCAGTCGTGATGTTGCCGGACTGGGCCGCATGTCCCTCAACCTTTGAGGAGTCATTGTCTGCGGGGGAAACAACAATAGGCGCTTCGGCAAGTACTGCTGGTGCAGGCTGAATTGAACTTGCGGCGCAAGCCGACACCAGAATCGGCAGAGTTACAATGAGAAGAGTGTTTTTCAAAGGATATTCCCGACTATTCGAGCAAATTCAATTTTACGCCCAATGGAGTTGCTATGCGTACGGGTAATATAGAACGCATTCCATCAGTATAGTTTGTGATATTCACGATTGTCTTTCTGTAAATAGGTTGCCTGCACGATGCCCGAATTGCCTGAAGTAGAAGTTACGCGACGTGGCGTTGCGCCCCATCTGGAAGGACGGATGGTCACGGGTGTTGTATTGCGTCACAGTGGATTGCGCTGGCCGTTTCCCCCTGATTTGTCGCAACATCTTTGCGGGCACAAAATTCGTGCAACCGGGCGGCGCGGCAAGTATCTGCTGGTTAAGTTCGATCACGGTACATTAATTGTCCATCTGGGGATGTCCGGGCATTTACGCATTCTGTCACCAGAGATACCTCCCGGGAAGCATGATCATTTTGACTTAGTGGTCGGTGATCAGGTGTTGCGCATGACCGATCCACGTCGTTTTGGCGCCGTGCTATGGCATGCCGAGGATGAAGGTGTCGTTGAGGAGCATATATTGTTGCGGAGCTTGGGTGTGGAGCCGCTCGAAGACGTGTTTACAGCGCAATTACTGCATCGGATGACGCGTAAACGCAGTGCGCCGATCAAGCAAGTGTTGTTAGCTGGAGACATCGTGGTTGGGGTCGGCAATATTTATGCGTCAGAAAGCCTGTTCAAAGCAGGCATCCATCCTAAGACGGCTGCTCATCGCATTAGTGTCGGACGTTACGAAAAGCTGGTCCTGGCCATACGTGAAACGTTGGCTGCCGCCATAGAGCAGGGCGGCAGCACGCTGCGCGACTTTTTGGCGGTGAATGGGCAGCCGGGCTATTTTCAGCAGAGCTATTTTGTCTATGATCGCGCCGGTTTGCCATGTCGAATTTGCAATATGCCAGTACGCCACGTTAAGCAGGGTCAGCGCTCCACCTTTTACTGTGTAAATTGTCAAAAATGAGCATGGGTGCTAGATTCGCGTATATGGTCGGCAACATGTCGGGGAAAATGTGAGCAATCTGGTCCAAAAGTTCCAGGAGTACAGCGGATGGCGTAACAGCGTCTTGTCTGCACTTGAGCGCTATAGTGCCTGCGTGAAAGCTGCCGACTTGGCTGATGTCGCCAGTGATCAATGTTTCTCGCGGCTGCAAGCGCGCTTGAAAGACGACAAGCTGTCGATCGCGTTTGTTGCTGAGTTCTCGCGCGGGAAATCGGAGCTGATTAACGCTATCTTTTTTGCTGACTATGGTCAGCGCATCCTGCCATCATCTGCCGGGCGCACTACGATGTGTCCGACCGAACTGTTGTACGACGAGACCTTTCCTCCGTCGATTCGGTTGTTGCCGATTGAGACTCGTGCCGAGTCCGCATCTACTAGTGACTTTAAAGAAAAGAGTCATGTCTGGACCGTCTTGCCGCTTGATATTTCATCAGGGGAGGGCATGCTGGAGGCATTCAAACAAGTTAGCCTAACTAAGCGTGTGCCGCCCGAAGAGGCTAAGCGCTACGGCTTGTATCATGAAGATGATCCTGATGCTGCGCTCGCCGTGGATCAGGATGGACTGGTGGAAATTTCGCAATGGCGTCACGCTGTCGTCAATTTTCCGCACCCTTTGCTGAAACAAGGCTTAGTCATTATTGATACGCCAGGTTTGAATGCTATCGGCACGGAGCCTGAGCTCACACTGAATTTGATCCCGAATGCCCATGCCGTGCTGTTTATTTTGGCGGCAGACACGGGGGTGACTAAGAGCGATATCGATGTATGGCGCGACCATATTGGCGGCGGCCCGGCTCGCATGGTAGTGTTGAATAAGATCGACAGCATGTGGGATGAATTGCGTACCTCTATCGAAATCGAAGAGCAGATCGAGAAGCAGGTCGCTAGCGTAGCGCAGACGCTCAATCTTTCAAGTCAGCAGATTTTCCCAATTTCCGCTCAAAAGGGTTTGGTGGGCAAGGTCAATCGTGATGTTGATCTGTTAACGAAGAGCCGTTTGCCAGTCTTGGAATCGGCGCTTTCTGGTGAGCTTATCCCAGGCAAGCAAAAAATCGTGCGGGATCAATTGATGTCCGATATCAGCGAACTCACTGCATCGAAGCAGGCGTTGCTTGCTTCGCGCAGTCGCAATGTGGTCGAGCAACTGATTGAGCTCAGAAGTCTGCGTGGTAAAAATCAGACGATCATTGAGCACATGATGAAGCGTGTCGATCTCGAAAAGAAGGACTTTGACAATAGCTTGTTGAAATTGCAGGGCACGCGCGCCGTATTCACGCGGTTGTCTACTGAAGTATTCACCAATCTTGGTATGGATGTCCTGAAGGCTGATATTCGCAGGGCACAAGAGGCCATGGACAAGAGCAAATTCTCGTCCGGCTTACGTACCGCAGTAAAGGAATTCTTCGCCCAAGTGACACGTAATCTTATTTTGTCAGGCCAGAAGACCGAGGAGATCACCGAAATGATGACGGTGATGTACCGCAAGTTCTCGACCGAACATGGTCTCGCGTTGTCATCACCGATGCCTTTTTCATTGGATAAATATCGCAAGGAAATTGAGATGATCGAAGGCGTCTACCACAAACAGTTTGGTACGGCCGCGATCATGACGACACCGCAAGTTGTTTTGATGACAAAATTCTTTGAATCGATTGCTTCGCGTGTGAAGCAAAGCTTCCTGCAGGCTAACCGCGATGTGGAAGCGTGGCTGAAGGTAGTCATGGCACCGCTAGAGGCGCAAATCTGGGAGCACCGCTCGCAGTTAAAAAAACGTAGGCAGTCGATAGAGCGCATTCACATGGCGACTGACAGTCTGGAAGAGAAAGTTCAGGCGCTGGAAAAAATGCAAGCGGAACTCGATGAGCAGGAGAAAACGCTCTTAGCACTCGAAGCGGACTTGAAGAATGCCATTGCAGCGGAACTTAGCACGCTCAAGGCAGCAGCATAAATGAAACGGGTAGTTCAGATGTCGGCTGCACCGGCAGACGGCACTGATCGGACTTTTACCGATCCAGGTTTTTCCGAAGCAGTCATTGCATGGCAGAAGAGGCATGGTCGCCATACTTTGCCATGGCAGAACACGCGCGATGCGTATCGTATCTGGCTATCGGAAATCATGTTGCAGCAGACTCAGGTGGCGGCGGTCATTCCGTATTACCAGCGCTTCCTGTCGCGTTTTCCTGATGTGCACTCACTGGCGCATGCGCGGATTGACGACGTGATGGCGCACTGGAGCGGGTTAGGATATTACTCACGTGCGCGCAACCTGCATCGATGCGCGCAGCGTATTGTTGACCAGTACGCAGGAGCATTTCCAAGCGATCCTGCATTGCTGGCTGACTTGCCAGGTATCGGTCGCTCCACTGCGGCGGCGATTACCGCTTTTGCATACGGCACCCGCGCTGCTATCCTCGATGGCAATGTTAAACGTGTTTTCGCTCGCGTGTTCGGTATAGAAGGATTCCCTGGCGCGAAGCCAGTCGAAGACAGCATGTGGAAAAGAGCTGTGGCACTTCTGCCCCAACAGGACGTCGAGGCTTATACACAGGGCTTGATGGATCTGGGGGCGACACTATGCACGCGTAGCAGTCCCTCGTGTCAAGCTTGTCCTCTTGCGCAGCGTTGCGTTGCACTGGCAAGCGGGCGGGTGCATCTTTTGCCGGAGCGCAAACCTAAAAAAACGGTACCCGAAAAAACAACGACCATGCTGGTAATTGGGGACCGTGAGCGAGTCTTGCTGGAGCAGCGTCCTAGCAGCGGTATCTGGGGGGGGCTGTTGTCGTTGCCGGAAGTGGATGTCGGGCAGGCGCAACCAGAGGAAGTGATTACCAACGTCGTTGTGCCATTTGGCGTGTTGTCGTCGGTCGAACGCTTGCAGCCTTTCTCACACGGCTTCACCCATTTCAAGCTACATGTTTCTCCTTACCGGGTCACGCTAACGCGGCGGGTTGAATTGATGGTCCAAACTAACCATGTTTGGTACCGCACAGATTTACTATCGGATGCGCCGCTTCCGGCACCGGTCAAGAAGTTGCTACTTGCGGTTTTTCGTGAATCCGATTTACTGCTGAATTAGCACCTCAGAGGATTTTGTGCTGCTGTAGATACTGGTGAACGATAGTCAGCCGATTATGTGCATCTTCCAGCTCCAAGAGCTTTTGCCGCGCTTTTAGTGGTATTGGAAGGATTTCACACCAGCGATTGGCCACCCAGCTTGCGCAGTCCAGCCGAATCGGTTGCGAAAACGGACTGTTGAATGCATCACCTTGTGCCGCACGTCCCTTGGCATCAACGTCGTCAATGACAATTTTAAGTGTTTTCGCACAGGTGACATGGATATCGCTCACCGGAACAGTGCTATCCGCTGCGATCATCTCCACACGCGCTTCGAGCCGTTGATCGGACAGGATGCGTGTCTCAAGAATGCGAAAGCGCTCGCCTCCCTGTGTGCGCAACATCATCACACCGAGATTCTGCATGTCCCAATCGGCAATATAGGCCAGACAACCGATGGCTTCTGGCTCTGCCACCATGCCTACTTCCTGCCCAGTCTTGATCAACACGACGCCGAAAGGCATATTGCGCTTCATGCACTCACGTACCATGTCGATGTAGCGTGTCTCAAAGACCTTTAGCGGCAGTATCCCCTCAGGGAATAGGACCGTCTTCAGCGGGAACAGCGGAAGCCAGGTGTCGTTCGGCAGCATATCGAGGGTGAGAGGGAAAGATTAATAGTCAAGTCAGTTCACGATGCCGAACTAGCACACGTTCGGAGGCGCGAAAGTGTTTGGCTAGCTGTTCGACCATGTAGACCGAGCGATGTTGGCCGCCGGTACAACCGATGGCAACTGTTAGGTAACTGCGATTGTCATTTTTGAATGATGGCAGCCATTTTTCGACAAAGGTACGTATGTCAGTGAGTAGTTCCACAGCATGCGCTTGCGCATCCAGGAAGGTGATGACAGGTTCATCACGGCCGGTATAGGGGCGCAGGTTAATATCGTAAAAGGGGTTGGGCAGCACCCGTACGTCAAATACCAAGTCGGCGTCTAGCGGTACGCCAAACTTGAATGCGAAGGATTCGAAGAGTAGCGTCAGGGGGGTGCGTTCGGTTTCCACCAGGTCCTTGATCCACGCGCGCAGTTTGTTCGCACTGAGTCCAGAGGTGTCGATGACGTGGCCGATACCTTCAATGACAGACAGCATTTCACGTTCACGCAGGATGCATTCAGTGAGCGTCGGCTGACCGGAGGAAGCTTGGTCAAGGCGGAAACGATGGGAGAGCGGATGGCTGCGCCGGGTTTCGGAAAAGCGTGCTATCAGAGATTCGGTCTTGGCCGTCAGGAACAGCACTTTGACGTTGTGTCCCTCATTCTTGAGGAGCTGAATATCGGCCGGTAGGTCCGCTAGCGAATCGGCACTGCGTGCGTCCATGGCGACCGCTAGTGTTTCTGCGCCGTCTTCTAGGCGGGTAGCGACCAGTTGTCGCAATAATTTGGGCGGCAGATTATCGACGCAGAAATAGCCGGCGTCTTCGAGTGCATTTAGGCCGACCGATTTTCCCGAGCCGGAAATGCCAGTGATAAGGATGATGCGCATAGTGGACAATAATACCGCAAGCGCGGCGGCACGGCGGCTATTCGTTGCCCATCGCTTTTTGCTGGCGTTCCATGAACTCTTTAAGCGTATCGATTCCGCGTAACTGCAGAATGGTATTGCGCACGGCTGCTTCCAGCAATACGGCGAGGTTGCGCCCTGCTTCGACGGGAATGATCACTTTGCGGATGGGTAGGCCGAGTACGTCTTCACTTTGCGAATGCAGGGGCAGGCGCTCGTAATTCTCTTCCAACGTCTTGCGGCGCACCAGGTGAACGATTAACTTCAGACGCATTTTTCGGCGCACTGCGGTTTCGCCGAAAATTGTTTTAATGTCCAGTAATCCGAGGCCGCGTACTTCTAGCAGATTCTGCAGCAACGGCGGGCAGCGGCCTTCGATCATGTTCGGTGCAATACGGGCGAATTCGACTGCATCGTCAGCGACTAATCCATGGTTGCGAGAAATGAGTTCTAGGCCAAGTTCACTTTTGCCCAAGCCGGATTCACCGGTAATCAGTACGCCGACGCCGAGTACATCCATAAATACGCCGTGCATGGTAATGCGCTGTGCAAGTTCTTTGGACAAATACACGCGCAGGTAATCGATCACTTGTGCAGCCGGCAGTGGCGTCGAAAACAAGGGAATGTTTTTTTCGTCGCACACCTGCAGAATGTAGGGGGGCGTTTCCAGACCTTGGGCAATGATGAAGGCAGGCGGTTCGCCGTTCACCAACTCATCCGTCTGGTGGTTACGCGCTGCTGGAGAAAGTTTATGGTAGTACTGAATTTCCTGATGGCCGAACACCTGCAGGCGTCCAGGATGGATCAGATTCAGGTGGCCGACCTGGTCAGCGGCGGAGCTTGCGTCGCCGGAAATGCGGCGCTCGCCACCTGGGAAGCCGGCAAACCATCCGAGTTGCAGGGCTTCACGGGTATCGTCGTACAGCTGCTGGATGGTGAGATGAGTCGAAGCAGGCATGATCGATTAGGCATGCACGCTCGGCTGCCATGCAACAATGCGAGCATGTACTGAGGCGGCATCGGGATCAGTGGTGAGCAGATTGCGGAAATTTTCATCTGAGAACATCTCAGCGACCTCCGACAGAATTTCTAGATGCTGTTGCGTGACGTGATCCGGAATCAACAGGAAAACCAGCAGTTTAACAGGCAGGCCATCCGGCGATTCGAATGGAATTGCTTCTTTCAGCCGCACAAATGCCGCCAGGGGAGCTTTTAGGCCTTTGATGCGCCCGTGAGGTACCGCCACGCCGTGTCCCAATCCGGTCGATCCGAGTCGTTCACGCGCGAACAGATTGTCCGATACGACTGAACGCGCAATGCCGCAGTTGTTTTCAAAGATTAATCCGGCTTGCTCGAATGCGCGCTTCTTGCTCGATACTTCCAGATCAAGAACCACATTGTTGGCAGCTAGGATTTTTGCAAGATTGGTCATGTCAAAATGTATTGTGCGTTGCACAAGACGAGAGTTTGAGTCGCATTATAGGCTTCTTGACAAGATGTGCAATGCCTTGACTTAGGTGATTATTGGAAACTCTATTGGATTTTTCATAGAGAACCATGGTGGCGCCTTCTATTCTTAGGAGTGGCCTAAACGCAGAGCTGATAGTCGGGAGCATCGGGAGCAGCGATTTCTTCCATTTCGATTCTTGAAAACAAAAATAGTTTTGTGTCGGAATCATTTTTACCGCTTTGTTGATGCATTTTTGTTGTGTTATGGCATATGTTCGGCTGTCTATTGTCGTGCGTTGCGCAGATTTGGCGGCCTTTGGGCGGTCGTAAAATTGCTGCGCCAAGGATTGATATCGAGTCCTCCGCGTCGTGTATAGCGTGCATAGACGGAAAGTTTTTGCGGTCGGCATTCCCGTAGGATATCCATGAAGATGCGCTCGACGCATTGTTCATGGAATTCGTTATGGGTGCGAAAGCCGATTATGTATTGCAACAGGCCTTCCTGATCGATTTGGGGGCCAGCATAACGGATTTGCACGCTTCCCCAATCCGGTTGTCCGGTTACCAGACAATTGGATTTCAGCAAGTGAGAGACCAAGGTTTCTTCGACCATGGCTTCTTCATGATGGGCTTTTAGGAGTGAAGGATTTGGCGTGTATTCGTTGACTTCGATATCGAGACGGTCGAGCAGCAGCCCTTCGAGTTCACCCAACTGCTGCGACGAGAACATCTGAGGCATTGTCAGTTTGACCTGTACCGGTGCCCCGAAGCCGTTCGACAGATCGGTGCGGAGCAGTTCCGTTAGCGCTTCTGGCGATGCCAATCTCGTTTGATTGAAGGAATTAAGATAGAGCTTGAAGGACTTCGACTCGATGATGTTGGGTGAGTCTGCCGGCACCGTAAAGCTAGCAATGGCGACTTGTGGCTTGCCACGCAGGTTCAGCCATGACAGCTCATAAGCATTCCAAATATCGACGCCGAAAAAGGGCAATGTGCCGCTAACGCCGATCTCCTGCCGCTTTTGCTCGCGAGAGATCGGAAATAGCAAGGATGGGGCGTATTCTGCTTCGTACGTGGTCGGTTTACCGAGAGGCGAGGCTTCCGGGAGGTGGGAAATAGTCATGCGCAACGATGGCTAGGCCAGAACAATATGTCGAATGAGGTCATCACAATGGCCGCTGACTGATCAAACCCATTTGAGGCTTAAGACAGCGGCCAGCGATAGCAGTTCGCCGCCTTGCTTCTTACAGGAACAGCTTGTACACGGGATTTTCGCTCTCGTCCCAATAGCGGTAACCAAGACTGGAAAGGAAGGTGCGGAGCGCCTTCATTTCTTTCTTCGGCACTTGCAATCCGACCAGAATGCGGCCAACATCGCCGCCTTGATTGCGGTAATGGAACAGACTGATGTTCCAGTTCGGGGCCATACTGTCAAGGAAGCGCATCAGCGCACCTGGCCGTTCTGGGAATTCAAAGCGGTACAGCAGTTCATCATGCGCCAGCGGGCTCTTGCCACCAACCAGGTGACGGATGTGCAGCTTGGCCAGTTCGTCGTGCGTCAGATCGAGTGTCTTAAAACCGTGTTTTTCAAAGCTCTTCGTGATTTTGCCTGATTCGTCGCGGCTGCAGATTTGTATGCCGACGAAGACATGTGCAATCTTCTCGTCGCTGATGCGGTAGTTGAATTCAGTGACGTTGCGCGGTCCAATCAATTCGCAGAAGCGTTTGAAGCTGCCACGTTCTTCAGGAATCGTCACAGCGAAGATCGCTTCACGTGCTTCGCCTACTTCGGCCATCTCAGCAACAAAGCGCAGGCGATCGAAATTCATGTTGGCGCCACTGGTGACGGTCACTAGCGATTGGCCGCTGATGGGCTTTCTGGTTGTTTTGGAACGTTCGATATAAGCCTTGGCTCCGGCGACTGCCAGGGCGCCGGCCGGCTCCAGAATGCTGCGTGTGTCTTGGAATACGTCCTTGATAGCAGCACATACTTCGTCGGTATCGACAAGGATGATGTCGTCCACATATTGCTTTGCCAGACGGAAGGTTTCTTCCCCGGCGATTTTCACCGCAGTGCCGTCCGAGAACAGGCCAACATCGGTCAGCGTTATGCGTCGTCCGGTCTTTAGGCTACGTGCCATCGCGTCCGAGTCGGTGGTTTGCACGCCGATGATCTTGATGTCGGGGCGTACCGCTTTCACATAGGCCGCGACACCTGCGATCAGTCCACCGCCGCCGATAGCGCAGAAAATCGCGTGGATCGGTTCAGAATGCTGCCGCAGAATTTCCATACCGACGGTACCTTGCCCGGCAATCACATACGGATCATCGAATGGATGGACGAAGGTTAGTTTGAGTTTTTTCTCCAACGTCAGGGCGTGGTTATAGGCGTCGGTATAGGAATCGCCGAACAGAACCACTTCGCCACCACGTGCCTTGACTGCTTCCATTTTGACCGGCGGTGTGGTGGTAGGCATCACAATGACTGCGCGGCAGCCTAGTCTGGCGGCGGACAATGCCACGCCTTGTGCATGGTTGCCTGCTGATGCGCAGATCACGCCGCGTTTCAACTGGGCGGGTGTCAGGTGCGCCATCTTGTTGTACGCCCCCCGCAGCTTGAAACTAAACACGCTTTGCATGTCTTCGCGCTTGAAGTAAATCTTGTTATCCATGCGCAGCGACAATGTGGGGGCGAGGTCGAGTGGGGTTTCGACGGCTACGTCGTAGACGCGTGCGGTCAGAATTTTTTGCAGGTAGTCGGTTGTCATAAGCGTGTTGTCAGCGGCGTGCCTTCTTCAATGCGACACGCGAGCTCGCCATTATAATGGACAGCCTCGGCAATGCCGCCATCCCGTTTCATGTCTGATATGTGCTGCGTGAGTTTGATGCAGCTCCCTTGTTTCAATCGATGATCGAATCCACAATCCTTTGGCTGTTGACTGTTTTGGCGATTCCGGAGGTCGGCCTCTTGTCGGTATTTGTCATCAGTCTGGTGTCCGCTACCTTGCTCCCCCTCGGCTCAGAGCCGGCGGTGTTTGCCGTCGTCAAAGCCAATGGCGCGCTGTTTTGGCCCGCAATTCTCATCGGTACCGTTGGCAATACGCTGGGCGGTCTCGTCAATTATGGAATGGGGCTCGGCACTAGGCAGGTACTGGTGAAGGAGTGGGATGGCCGATGGTCGGCTTGGCTGCAGCGCGACGGCGCGAAGGTTCTTTTGCTAGCTTGGTTGCCAGTGATTGGTGATCCGCTGTGCATGCTCGCTGGATGGTTAAAGTTGCCATTTTGGTCATGTGTGCTTTATATGGCAATTGGGAAGTTTTTGCGCTATGCAACCATCACCTACCTACTGCTGTACGTGCCGGATGGGCTGTGGCGGCAAGTCGTCGGCTGGTTTTGAATTTTGTTGCATATTCGATATTTTTGATGTCAATACCCACAGATTACCGTCATTTTGTCCCCCAGTTTAGTAAGGGTGTTGCGGCCTGGTGCGTTGCAATAAGCTAAAATGCGCCTTTAAGGGTAAGTCTTAACATTCTGATGAACGCCCCCGCACAAATCCAAGCTCTGCTCTCTGATACGTCTAACGACGTTGATCTCGCCCGCTTGCGTGAGATCCCGTATAACTACACTTCATTTTCCGACCGCGAAATCGTGATTCGTCTGCTGGGCGAAGAGTCTTGGCGCATCCTCGACGAGCTGCGCAGCGAACGCCAGACCGGTCGTTCTGCACGCATGCTGTACGAAGTACTCGGCGATATCTGGGTGGTACGGCGCAACCCGTATTTGCAGGACGACATGCTCGACAATCCGAAGCGCCGTCAAGCGCTGATCGATGCGCTCAACCATCGCCTTTCCGAGGTCGAAAAGCGCCGGCATGCCACCGACCTCGCCGAAACAGCCAATGATCAGGCGAAGCGCCGCAGCGTCAATGTCGATGTCCTGCTGAAAGCGGCGCGCAAGGCGGTGGCCGATTTTGGTGAAGAGTTCCGTCAGACTTATGATCTTCGCAAGCGCGCCAACAAGGTGTTGGGGCGCTACACCGCGAAGGACAACATCAAGTTCGATGGTCTTTCGCGTGTTTCGCATGTCACTGACGCTACCGATTGGCGTGTCGAATATCCATTCGTGGTGCTCACGCCGGACTCCGAAGAGGAAATGGCGGGCTTGGTTAAGGCTTGTATTGAACTCGGTCTGACCATCATCCCGCGCGGAGGTGGTACGGGTTATACCGGGGGAGCCGTTCCGCTGACGCCTCTGTCGGCAGTCATCAATACCGAAAAGCTGGAGCAGCTCGGCGCAGTCGAAATGACCATGCTGCCGGGTGTGGACAAACCATACGCGACAATATATGCCGGAGCAGGTGTCGTTACCAAACGTGTTTCTGACGCGGCTGAGAAGGCAGGCTTCGTGTTTGCAGTCGATCCTACCTCGGCGGAAGCGTCTTGCATTGGCGGTAATATTGCGATGAATGCCGGTGGTAAGAAGGCAGTGCTCTGGGGTACGGCGCTGGACAATCTTGCGAGCTGGCGCATGGTCGACCCGAACGGGGATTGGCTGGAAGTCACACGCCTTGAGCACAACCTCGGCAAGATTCACGATGCCCCGGTGGCGAAGTTCAAGCTGGAGTGGACCCATCCGGGCGAAAAGGGCAAGAGCAACAAGCCATTCAAGACTGAATACCTGGAGATCGAAGGCCGCCGATTCCGTAAGGAAGGCCTGGGCAAGGACGTGACCGACAAGTTCCTGGCTGGTCTGCCGGGCATCCAGAAAGAAGGCTGCGACGGCTTAATTACCTCAGCGCGCTGGATTCTGCACAAGATGCCGAAATATGCGCGTACCGTCTGTCTCGAATTCTTCGGCCAAGCACGCGACGCAATTCCTTCGATCGTTGAGATCAAGGATTACCTCGATGCCGAAACGAAGAAGGGGGGCGCCATCCTCGCAGGCCTTGAACACCTCGACGAACGTTACCTGCGCGCGGTTGGATACGCGACCAAGTCCAAGCGCGGCGTACTGCCGAAGATGGCCTTGTTCGGCGACATCGTGGGCGACGACGATGATGCGGTTGCGCGCGCGGCATCGGAAGTGATCCGCATCGCCAATACCCGCGTCGGCGAAGGTTTTGTCGCGGTGAGCCCGGAAGCACGCAAAAAATTCTGGCTGGATCGCGCCCGTACCGCCGCGATCGCTAAGCACACCAATGCGTTCAAGATCAACGAAGACGTGGTGATTCCGCTCAACCGCATGGGCGAATACACTGACGGCATCGAGCGCATTAACATTGAATTGTCGATCAAGAACAAACTGCAGTTACTCGTGCAATTGCGTGGCTTCTTCGCCGCAGGTCATTTGCCGCTCGGCAAGAGCGAGGATGCAGAAGCTGACAACATTCCGGCGGAGGAATTGCTGGGGGATCGCGTTGCTCAGGCAACGCAACTGATCGAAGTCACGCACAATCGTTGGTCCTGGCTGCTGGGTAACCTCGACAAGCCGCTGCGCGAGACGCGTGACGAGATGGCGGCGCAGCAAATCCCTATGGCATGGATCGATGAGCGCCTTGCGCGTCAGCCCGATGCGACGGTATTCCACGTGGTGCAGGACCGCACGATACGCGTATCGTGGAAGGCGGAAGTGCGTGCGCAGTTACGCCAGATCTTCAACGGCGGCGCGTTCAAGCTGATTCTCGATGAATGCAGCGCAATCCACAAACGCGTGTTGCGTGGCCGCGTGTTCGTCGCGCTGCACATGCACGCGGGCGATGGCAACGTGCATACCAACCTCCCGGTTAACTCTGATCATTACGAAATGCTGCAGGATGCGCATGCGGCGGTCGAGCGGATCATGGCGCTGGCACGTTCGCTTGACGGTGTAATCTCCGGCGAACATGGAATCGGTATCACCAAGCTTGAGTTCCTGACCGAAGAAGAAATCCGTGATTTCCGCGACTACAAGCAACGCATCGATCCGCAAGGGCGCTTCAACAAGGGCAAGCTGCTCAATGATCCTGCCATGCCGTCCGACCTGCGCAATGCCTACACGCCGTCGTTCGGATTGATGGGGCATGAATCGCTGATCATGCAGCAAAGCGACATCGGCGCGATCGCCAACAGCGTGAAGGACTGTTTGCGCTGCGGTAAATGCAAACCAGTATGCGCAACCCATGTGCCGCGCGCCAACCTACTGTATTCGCCGCGTAACAAGATCCTCGCGACGTCGCTTCTGGTTGAAGCCTTCCTGTACGAAGAGCAGACCCGGCGCGGCGTGTCGATCAAGCACTGGGAGGAATTCGAGGACGTGGCCGATCACTGCACGGTTTGCCACAAGTGCGCAACGCCATGCCCGGTCGATATCGATTTCGGCGATGTGTCGATGAACATGCGCAACTTGCTGCGCAAGATGGACAAGAAGTCGTTTAATCCGTTTACGTCGGCCTCAATGTTCTTCCTGAACGCGACCGACCCGGCGACGATCAATGCGACACGTCAAGTCATGACTGGGGCAGTATTCAAGGCACAGCGCTTAGGTCATGACGTGCTGAAAAAATTCGCGAAGAACCAAACCAAGGCGCCGCCGGCAACGCATGGAAAACCAGCGGTTCGTGAGCAGGTGATCCACTTCATTAACAAGAAGATGCCAGGCAACCTGCCGAAGAAAACCGCACGCGCGTTGCTCGATATCGAGGACAACGAGATCGTCCCGATCATTCGCGATCCGCAAAAGACCACGGCCGATACCGAAGCCGTGTTCTATTTTCCGGGTTGCGGCTCCGAGCGGCTGTTCTCGCAAGTCGGCTTGGCAACTCAGGCGATGCTGTGGCATGTTGGTGTGCAAACCGTACTGCCTCCGGGGTATCTGTGCTGCGGTTATCCGCAGCGTGGCGCGGGGCAGTATGACAAGGCCGAAAAGATGATGACGGACAACCGCGTGTTGTTCCACCGTGTCGCCAATACATTGAACTATCTCGACATCAAAACGGTCGTCGTATCGTGTGGCACTTGCTACGACCAGCTGGCGAGCTATGAGTTTGAAAAGATTTTCCCAGGCTGCCGGATCGTCGATATTCACGAATACCTGATGGAAAAGAACGTCAAGCTCGAAGGTGTAAGCGGGGTGCGTTATATGTATCACGATCCCTGCCACAGCCCGATGAAGCAGCAGGACCCGCTGAAGACGGTGAATGCATTGATTACCACCCAGGACGCGCAAAAGATCGAGAAGAATGATCGCTGCTGCGGTGAGGCGGGTACCTTGGCAGCTTCACGCCCCGATATATCGACGCAAATCCGCTTCCGCAAGGAACAGGAAATGACGAAGGGGGTGGATAAGCTGCGTGCCGATGGATTTACCGGCGACGTGAAGATCCTGACTTCGTGCCCGGCCTGCCTGCAAGGTTTGTCGCGCTATAACGAGGATGCCGGCACCGATGCTGATTACATCGTCATCGAGATGGCTAAACACCTGCTTGGCGAGAACTGGCTGCCGGAATATGTTGCACGCGCCAATAATGGCGGCATTGAACGTGTATTGGTATAAGACGGATGAGTAAAGAAGCGTCTTGCGAATTGTGTACTCAGCCTGGCGGCGAGGTGATTTACCGGGATGACCATTACCGCATCGTTCTCGTGGACGATGCGCGCTATCCTGGTTTTTGCCGCGTGATCTGGAACGCGCATGTGCGGGAAATGACCGATCTGTCGACTGCGGAACGGGCAATCCTCATTGCTGCAGTCTGGCAGGTCGAAGAAGTCGTGCGCGAGGTAATGCAACCGCACAAGATCAATGTCGCCAGCCTCGGTAACGTGGTGCCGCATGTGCATTGGCATGTGATTCCGCGTTATGAGAACGATGCGCATTTTCCGAACCCGATCTGGGGCGAGGTCAAGCGCACACCGGATTCCGCTGATCTGGCCAAGCGCAGCGCCTTGATGCCGAAGTTGTGCGAGGCGATTCTTGACCGCTTCAACCGCTCTTTGCTCTAAGTCAGCGCCGCCCGCAGATCTCCCTTTTCGGATAATTTTTCCATGGCTGATGCAAAAAAGACGGCGCCTGCGCCGACGTCCCTCACGGTGCATAAACAGTCACGCGTGCTGGAAATCGCCTTTGATACTGGCGAGGTGTTTTCCTTGCCGTTCGAATTCTTGCGGGTCTATTCGCCATCGGCCGAGGTGCGCGGCCACGGTGCAGGTCAGGAAGTGCTGCAGACAGGCAAGCGCAATGTAGTGATCACGGCCCTGGAACCGGTCGGCAATTACGCAGTACAACCGCATTTCTCCGACACTCACAATACCGGGATTTACACCTGGGATTACCTTTATTGGCTTGGCGCAAATCAGCTCCAGTTGTGGGAAGATTATCTAAAACGCCTGGAATCTGCTGGCTTCACGAGAGAAACCGGTCGTGATGCGCCGATGCTCGCTGAAGGTCATTGCGGACACCATTAATCTCAGCAGGAAACAGCCAATGTTTCTTCAGGGAGGGAACATACGCCGGTCTTACCTGTCTCCACTTGTATAATGCGGCTTGGATTAACAAGGCCGTTGCCATGACGAATACGACGCATTTCGGTTTTCAAACCGTACCAGAAGAACAAAAGGTGCAAAAAGTCGCCGAGGTCTTTCATTCCGTTGCCTCGAAGTACGATGTAATGAATGATTTGATGTCAGGTGGCTTACATCGGCTATGGAAGGCTTTCACGATTGCGCAAGCCGGTGTGCGGCCGGGATTTAAAGTGCTCGATATCGCGGGCGGCACCGGTGACTTGGCAAAGGCTTTCGCGAAGCAAGCCGGCCCGACCGGCGAAGTCTGGCTGACTGACATTAATGAATCGATGCTGCGGGTAGGGCGTGACCGACTGTTGAACAAAGGGTTGCTCACCCCCACTTTGCTTTGTGATGCAGAAAAACTGCCTTTCCCAAACAATTACTTCGACCGCGTGACTGTTGCCTTCGGATTGCGCAATATGACGCATAAGGATCAAGCCTTAGCCGAGATGCAGCGTGTACTCAAACCGGGGGGCAAATTACTGGTGCTGGAATTCTCGAAGGTATGGGAACTGCTGCAAAAGCCGTATGACGTGTATTCGTTTTCTGTACTTCCTTGGCTCGGGAAGCAAATCGCTAATGATGCGGAAAGTTATCGTTATCTGGCCGAATCGATTCGCATGCATCCGGATCAAGAGACGCTGAAGCAGATGTTAAAGGATGCCGGTCTGGAGCGTGTGGAGTACTTCAATTTGACCGCGGGTGTCGCGGCATTGCACTCCGGGGTCAAGCTTTAGGAGGGTGTCATGAAAAAGTTTCTGATTGCACTGATGGTCACCGTCAGTGCGGCATCGGTGGTGATTTCCGAGGCGGAAGCCAAGCGCATGGGCGGTGGTGGTTCGTTCGGTCGGCAGTCGCAGGGCATTAGCCGCCAAGCGCCCCCGCAATCGACAAATCAGGCTACCTCGCCCAGTCAGGCCCAGCAGCAGGCGGCGCCAGCCAGTACACCGCAATCCAAGCCGGCAAGCCCGTGGCGTAATATTCTCGGTGGCGCATTGCTTGGTCTGGGGCTGGGGGCGCTTCTGTCGCACTTGGGCATTGGTGGCGCTTTGGCGAGCATCATCAGCACCATTCTGATGATTGCATTGTTGGCATTGGCCATCATGTTCATTGTCCGTCTCGTTCGTGGCAAGAATGGCGGCCATGCGGCGCAGCCCTCCTATGCTGGCGGGAATCCTATGGTGCGTACGCCGGACATCGGTTCCCGTGTTGAACCGCATGCGCAACCGGCTGCATTCCAAGCAACGCCGGCATCCTCTGGCAGTGCCGCGACGCCAAACGTGCCTGCCGACTTTGATGTTCAGGGTTTCTTGCGGCATGCCAAGACCCACTTCATTCGCTTGCAAGCAGCATGGGACCGTGCCGATATTAACGATGTTCGTGAATTCACGACGCCGGAAATGTTTAGTGAATTGCGTCTACAACTACAAGAACGTGGTGCATCGCCTAACCATACTGACGTGGTGTCGATTGATGCTACCCTGTTGGGGCTCGAAACGATAGGCAATGAATATATGGCAAGTGTCAAATTTTCCGGCCTGATCAAGGAGGCCGAACATGCCTCAGTGGAGCCGTTTGCCGAGGTATGGAACTTGACCAAACCGGTTTCCGGCCAAGCCGGCTGGGTGCTTGCGGGCATTCAACAATTATCCTGAAATACCGTCCGGCAAACTGGTAAACTTGAAGCCGCCCGTGAATCGTCACGGGCGGTTTTATTTTGCGACCATGATTTCACCTGTCTCCGCTGCGATCAATCATTTGCTGGCTCGCGAGCCCTGGGCGCGCGAAAAACTTGCACGGCATGCTGGCAAGGTAGCCCTTTTCGATGCCGGCGTAATGTCCATCCGGCTCGAAGCGACGCCTGACGGCATGGTGCAGGCCGCGCGTGCTGAAGAGCAGCAAAACGTCACCATTCGCGTCAAATTGCCCGACTTGCCGCTCATCTTGCAACATCGTGAACAGGCGTTTTCCTATGTGCAAATTGAAGGCGATGCGGATTTTGCCAATACGATTTCGCAACTGAGCCAATCGCTGCGCTGGGAAGCGGAAGAGGATTTGAGCAAACTAATGGGCGATATCGCTGCAGTACGTTTGGTAGGCGGCGCCAGAGCTGCATTCGATGGGCTGAGAAACACACAACGGAAATTCGCGGAAAATGTAGCGGAATATCTTCTGGACGAAAAACCGTTGCTGGTTCGGCCACAGATGGTCGCAGATTTTTCCAGCGACGTCGTAAAGCTGCGCGATGACGTCGAGCGGCTTGCTAAACGTATAGAAAAATTAAAGGAAAGCCGCTAATGCTCTTCAAGTCTTTGCGGCTTCTTAAAATCGTTCGCGTTGCCATTCGTTATGGCCTTGACGATATTGCCATATCCGGCTTGGCTCGACCGCGCATCGCTAAGCTGATTGGAGCGCTTATTTTCTGGCGCGATATTTCTGCGCCCCGCGGTGTTCGCTTGCGCCAAGCGTTGGAAGACCTCGGTCCGATTTTTGTCAAATTCGGCCAAGTGCTGTCCACGCGGCGCGATCTGATGCCCGCAGATATTGCAAATGAGTTGGCCAAGTTGCAAGACCGCGTGCCCTCATTCGACCCTGAACTGGCGATCGAGCAGATTAAGAAGTCATTCGGCGAGCATCCCGATCAGTTGTTCGCGGAATTCGAGCGCCAGCCGGTGGCTTCGGCGTCAATTGCGCAAGTGCATTTCGCGACCTTAAAAGACGGTACGAAGGTGGCGGTGAAAGTGCTGCGTCCCGGCATGAAAAAGTCGATCGACGAAGATATCGCGCTGATGAAGACGGCTGCGCGTTGGGTCGAAAGACTGTGGGCTGACGGTCGTCGTCTTAAGCCGCGCGAAGTAGTGGCCGAGTTCGACAAATACCTGCACGACGAGCTGGACCTGATGCGTGAAGCGGCCAATGCCAGCCAGTTGCGCCGCAACTTCCTGCAGTCGCAATTGCTGATCGTACCGGAGATGTTCTGGGAGTACTGCTCTACCTCGGTAATCGTGATGGAGCGTATGCACGGCATACCAATTTCACAGCTTGACCGCCTGATGGAAGAGGGCGTGGATCTTAAGAAGTTGTCGCGCGATGGCGTTGAGATCTTTTTCACGCAGGTGTTCCGCGACGGTTTTTTCCATGCTGATATGCACCCAGGGAACATTCTGGTGTCAGTCGATCCGGCGACATTTGGACGTTACATTGCGCTGGACTTTGGCATCGTTGGCACGCTCACCGACTATGACAAGGATTACCTGTCGCAAAACTTCCTTGCTTTCTTCCGGCGCGATTACAAGCGTGTTGCAGAGGCGCACATTGAGTCCGGTTGGGCACCCAAAGGAACGCGCGTTGACGAATTGGAATCGGCTGTACGCGCTTGTTGCGAACCGATCTTCGACCGACCGCTGCGTGACATCTCTTTCGGCCAAGTGTTGTTGCGCTTATTCCAGACCTCACGCCGTTTCAATGTCGAAGTACAGCCGCAGTTGGTATTGTTGCAAAAGACGCTATTGAATATCGAAGGTTTGGGGCGCCAGCTCGATCCAGACCTGGATCTATGGAAGACTGCGAAACCCTACTTAGAAAGCTGGATGCAGGAGCAGATTGGCTGGCGCGGCTTGATCTCTCGCTTCAAGGAAGAGGCGGTACATTACAACAAAATCATTCCCGCATTGCCGCGCCTAGCGCACCAAGCGCTGACGGTACAGGCTGAACAACCACAGCAGAACACTGAACTGCTCAAACAATTGCTTGCCGAACAAAAACGCACCAATATGCTCTTAGGCTTTGCTATGTATTTCGGAGGCGGTCTGATCGGCGGCATCCTTCTCGTGCAATTGCTGTTGCGCTGGTACCGGCTTGTGCATTGGTGGTGACATTTTGTCCATGCCTTCCTTTAACGGGAGTAATTCGTCCGAGCTGGCTTTGGGGCGCATTTGTGCGGCTATAATCCGGAAAATTTTGTCCAAAGTATCCCCTTGTATCGGCAGTCGACTGGATAGCCGATCGTCCTTATATTCTTATAATTAGCGAGGTTTTTCGTGCGGAGCGAACTTACATGAACTACACACTGATTTCCTTTGTCGTGCTGTATTTGCTGGGCACGCTCGCTCTTGGCGTATGGGCCGGCACACGGATCAAAAATAGTAGCGACTTCGCCATTGCGGGGCGCAGCCTGCCGTTAATCATGGTGGTGACAACGACGTTTGCGACCTGGTTCGGCGCCGAAACGGTAATGGGGATTCCGGCGCGGTTTGTTCAAGGCGGCCTAAATACCATCGTCGAAGATCCCTTCGGCGCCGGTACCTGCCTGATTTTGGTTGGATTGTTCTTCGCCGCCCGACTGTACCGGCTGAACCTGTTGACCATTGGTGACTTCTACCGCCAGCGCTACGGCAAGGGCGTCGAGGTCTTCTGTTCCGTTGCGATTATTTTGAGCTACCTGGGATGGGTGGCGGCACAGATCACCGCGCTTGGATTGGTCTTCTCGGTACTGACGAATGGCGCAATGTCAGAGACGATGGGTATGATTGTCGGCACGCTTGCGGTGTTGATTTATGTCGTGATCGGTGGCTTTCTGGCAGTTGCCTGGACCGATTTCATTCAAATGATCGTGCTCGTGATTGGTTTGAGTGTCATTGCTTTTTTCTCCGCCGACCTGGCAGGTGGAACTGATCAAGTGTTTGCGATGGCGACCCAGGCCAATCTGTGGAATTTCCTGCCGCCGCCTACCTTTACCGATATCGCATTCTTTGTGGCTGCAGGCTTGACGATGATGCTTGGTAGTATTCCGCAGCAGGATGTGTTCCAGCGTGTTATGTCGGCCAAGGATGCCCCGACCGCGCGCACTGGTGCGGTCATCGGTGGGGCGAGCTACATTCTGTTCGCTTTCGTACCAATGTTCATTGTCTCCTGTGCTGTCGTTGTCATGGGCGCGAGTGCACTTGATTTGGCGAAGAATGACTATCAACGCTTACTACCCACGTTTGTCATGACCAAAATGCCACTCGTGATGCAGATTTTTTTCTTTGGCGCGCTGCTTTCCGCTATCAAGAGCACCTCGTCGGCCACGCTTCTGGCGCCCTCTACCAGCTTTGTCGAGAATATTCTTAAAAACCTGCGTCCGCGCATGAGTGATCGGCAGCAGTTGTTCGCGATGCGTTGCACGATCGTTGTCTTTGCCGCGCTGGTGCTAGCTTACGCAATCGCGATGAAGGGCACGCCAATCTATGATCTGGTGTCGGCAGCCTACCAAGTGACCTTGGTCGGTGCTTTTGTGCCGCTGGTAATGGGTTTGTACTGGCAACGCGCGACGACACAAGGAGCGATTCTTTCGCTTGCTGCTGGCGTGGGTACCTGGATTCTTTTCTTCCCGCAAGTGACCGGTTTGGGTGAGCAGTTTCCTGGCCAGCTGGCAGGCTTGATCGCCGCGTTAGCGGGTATGGTGTTGGGATCACTTGCGCCACAAGTTCTGAAGAGTCGTCATGACCATCAGCATCCTGTCAAAGGGTTGAGTGCTTAAGCAAGCCCTCCGGTGCCTGCCAACGCGGCCGCAATGTAACGCGAAGTTGGCTGCCGGCTGATGTTGTATCTGTTGGCAGGTGGTGAGGGCATGTGTGCTTGGTAAGATGCGGGAGCTTGTGGGGGCTGGAGTAATCATGCATTCCCGCAAAATTTATCAAAAAACCTTTATAATTCAGGGTTTTGGATCATTTTTGCGGGGGAGTTTCTTATGCCGATTTATGCTTATCGCTGCGAAACATGCGGTTTCACCAAGGATGTATTGCAAAAAGTGTCCGACGCCCCGTTGACGGACTGTCCGTCGTGTGGCAAAAGCAGCTTCAAGAAACAACTGACTGCGGCTGGTTTCCAGTTGAAAGGGACTGGCTGGTACGTGACTGATTTCCGCAATGGCAGCAGTGGTACTTCTGCACCAGCCACGAGTGCTGCTAGCGACAAGGCAAGTAGTACCTCTGATGCCAGCAGTGCATCGACCACGTCTGCAAATTCTGGTAGCACGGCATCCGCCGCTTAACGATCATCAAACGAGGCACGCTCGGCGCGTGCCATGCGTTAAAAGAAAACCATGCGCAAATATTTTGTCACCGGCCTGCTGATTCTGGTTCCTTTGGGGATTACCCTATGGGTGCTGGACCTGATCGTTAGTACCATGGACCAGTCACTGCTACTGTTACCAAAGCAGTGGCGGCCGGCAGAGTTGTTCGGTTTTGATATTCCAGGATTGGGGACGATACTGACCTTGGTATTTGTGTTCTTGACTGGCTTGTTAACGCGCAACTTCATTGGCAAGCAGGTGGTGCGGGCATGGGAGCTGTTGCTGAACCGCATCCCCGTTGTCAGCTCCATTTATTCCAGCGTCAAGCAGGTTTCGGATACGCTTTTCTCGTCATCCGGAAATGCATTCCGTAAAGCGGTATTGGTGCAATATCCACGTGAAGGTTCGTGGACCATTGCCTTTCTCACCGGCGTGCCCGGCGGTGACGTGAAAAATCACTTGGTTGGTGATTACATCAGCGTGTATGTGCCGACCACTCCTAACCCTACCTCTGGCTTCTTCCTGATGATGCCGAGGTCAGATGTGATTGAACTCGATATGAGCGTCGACGAAGCATTGAAGTACATCGTATCGATGGGCGTCGTTTCGCCCGAATATGTTGTTGCCGCTTCAAGGAATCTGAAGGTTGTGCCTCCATCACTCTGATACGGCGTCTTTATTTCCGGACCCCAACGGGTCTTGATGCGGGATCATTACAAAGAATCTGAAACTGGAATTTCATCATGTCTATGCGAACTCATTATTGCGGCCTCACCACTGAGGCGCTCCTCGGCCAAACCGTCAGCCTGTGTGGCTGGGTGCATCGCCGCCGCGACCATGGCGGTGTTATCTTCATCGATTTACGTGACCGCGAAGGCCTGGTACAGGTCGTGTGCGATCCGGATCGTGCCGACGTATTCAAAATCGCCGAGGCTGTTCGTAACGAATTTTGCGTGCGGATTACTGGCTTGGTGCGCAACCGTCCGGAAGGGACAACCAATGCCAACCTGAAATCCGGCAAGATTGAAGTGCTGTGCCACCAATTGGAAGTATTGAATCCTTCTGTCACGCCGCCGTTCCAGCTTGACGACGACAATCTCTCGGAAACGACGCGCCTGACGCATCGTGTGCTCGACCTGCGTCGTCCGCAGATGCAGAATAACCTGCGCCTGCGTTACAAGGTGACAATGGAAGTGCGCAAGTTCCTGGATGCCAACGGCTTTATCGATATCGAAACGCCGATGCTGACCAAATCGACGCCGGAAGGCGCGCGCGATTACCTGGTACCTTCACGCGTGAATGCAGGCAACTTCTTCGCGCTGCCGCAGTCGCCGCAGCTATTCAAGCAATTGCTGATGGTTGCCAACTTTGACCGGTACTATCAGATCACCAAGTGCTTCCGCGACGAAGACCTGCGTGCCGACCGTCAGCCGGAGTTTACGCAGATCGACTGCGAAACTTCGTTCATGAATGAACAGGAAATTCGTGATCTGTTCGAAGGCATGATTCGCGGGGTGTTCAAGAACACGCTGGATATCGACCTGCCAAACCCATTCCCGGTGATGGATTATGCAACCGCGATGGGCTTGTACGGTTCCGATAAACCGGACATGCGGGTCAAGCTGCAATTCACCGATCTCACCACAGTGATGAAGGACGTGGACTTCAAGGTGTTCTCCGGCGCTGCCAACATGGAAGGCGGTCGCGTGGTGGGCTTGCGTGTGCCGGGTGGCGGTGCGATGCCGCGTTCCGAGATCGATGCGTACACGCAGTTTGTTGCAATCTACGGCGCTAAGGGCTTGGCGTACATCAAAGTCAATGAAAAAGCGAAAGGTCGCGACGGCTTGCAATCGCCGATTGTGAAGAACATCCATGACACTGCACTGACTGCCATCTTGGAGCAGACCGGCGCGCAGGACGGCGACCTGATTTTCTTCGGTGCTGACAAGGCGAAGATCGTCAACGATGCTATCGGTGCATTGCGCGTGAAGATCGGCCATAGCGACTTTGGCAAGAAGAATGGACTGTTCGAAGATAGCTGGAAGCCGTTGTGGGTCATTGACTTCCCGATGTTCGAATACGACGAGGAAGGACAACGCTACGTCGCGGCACACCATCCATTCACTTCGCCGAAGGATGGTCATGAAGACCTGTTGGAGACCAGTCCTGGCAAGGCCTTGGCGAAAGCATATGACATGGTGCTGAACGGCTGGGAGTTGGGTGGCGGTTCGGTACGTATCCATCGTGCCGACGTGCAGAGCAAAGTGTTCCGTGCGCTCAAGATCAGCGCCGAAGAGGCACAGCTTAAGTTCGGCTTCCTGCTCGATGCACTGCAGTATGGCGCGCCACCACACGGTGGTCTGGCGTTCGGGCTTGACCGTATTGTCACCATGATGACGGGCGCGGAATCGATTCGTGACGTCATCGCATTCCCGAAGACACAGCGTGCGCAGTGCTTGCTGACACAGGCTCCCTCGGAAGTCGACGAGAAGCAGTTGCGCGAACTGCACATCCGTTTGCGGAATGTTGAGCCAGCGGTGAAGGCATAGAGCGGTTTGATTGTGCGTGAAAGGGAGGTCAGGTCGGTCCGAGAAGCGCAACCGTACGTGAGCTACGGTGAGCATCGCAGGCCCGAGATGGCCCCCTTTCACGCCCAGGCAAATCGCTCTAAGGGGCCTTCCAGCAAAATGCATACCTTATTCCTGAACGCTCCTTAAGCATCACCCAAGAATAAAAATGGCGCGGTTGATCGCGCCATTTTTTTTGCGGATGACACGCATGAACAAACCTTACAAAATTCCCGAATCGGTCCTGGTGGTCATCCATAGTGCCGATCTCGAAGTACTGTTGATCGAGCGAGCCGACAAGCCGGGATATTGGCAGTCGGTAACAGGGTCGAAGGATGCAGTGGAGGAGCCATTGGTCCAGACAGCAGTACGCGAGGTGTACGAGGAAACCGGCATCCTTGTCGCTGATGAAATGGCGGATCCGATGCTGCAGCCATGTCTAGTTTCGCCCCACCACCTCGTCGATTGGCAGATCGCTAATATTTATGAAATTTATCCTGTATGGCGCCATCGCTATGCGCCAGGGGTGACAAAGAATACCGAGCATGTATTCGGTCTGCTCGTGCCCCGCGAGATCCCCATTACGCTGGCCCCGCGTGAGCATGTGGATTATCTCTGGCTGCCTTACCGCGAGGCGGCGGACAAATGCTTTTCGCCCTCCAATGCGGAAGCAATTTTGCAACTACCAAATTATCTGCGTACGCGCTGAAACTTATTCTGAGACAAGCTTCTCAGAGACAGTATTCCTATTACGCAATAACGCCAAGAGCGATTTTCCGATGCGTGAAAAGGAGCTATCTCGGGGCTGCGATGCTCACCGTAGCGCACGTACGGTTACGCTTCTCAGTCCGACCTCACCTCCCTTGTACGCATAGGAAAATCGCTCTACCGCACTTGTTGCATAGCGTCTAGAATGATTCTATGAAACTCCGCATCGCGACGTATAACATTCATAAAGGCGTCAGTGCATTGCGCAGCATGCCGCGCATTCATGCATTGAAACAGGCACTTACCTCGATGGAAGCGGATATCCTGTTTTTGCAGGAAGTGCAGGGGCGCCATGATAAGTATGCGACCCGGCATGCAGCCCTCTGGCCGGAACAGGCCCAGCACCAATTTCTGGCAGGTGATTCCCACCAAGCAGTGTACGGAATGAATGCCGTGTACGATCATGGCCATCATGGCAATGCATTGTTAAGCCGGTTCACGATCTTGTCCTCCAATAACCGTGACGTCTCTGACCATGCCTTCGAAGCGCGTGGCATCTTGCATTGTGTGGTACAGACACCGAAGGGCGACTTGCACTGTTATGTGATTCACCTCGGTTTGTTTGCACGCAGCAGAAAGCGGCAGATCGAGGCGCTGATCGATGCAGTCCGGGCATCATCACCGCCAGACGCGCCACTGATCGTGGCCGGAGACTTTAATGATTGGACCGATCAGTTGAGTGACGCATTGCGCGATTGCCTCGGTGTAACAGAAGTATTCGACCAAAACTTGCCGGCGCGAGGATTCGGCGCCTATCTGCGTACGTTGAGCGGGCGCGGTCCGAAGATGAAGCCGGCACGTACTTTTCCTGCAGCATTGCCATGGCTGCGGCTGGACCGGATTTACGTGCGGGGTTTCAGTATCGAAGCAGCACAGGTATTGCATGGGCCGCTGTGGGCACAGCTATCCGACCATGCGCCAATTGTTGCAACACTTCAAATGAAATAAATTCGCCATCTTTCTACCATGTAGAATTGTTGACTTTGCATCTGTCGGCATTCAGCTCATGCGTCCGGTAGAGTTTATTCCTCATAACAAAGTCGCCCTTTTGCATTGCGGCGCCGAATACTTTCCGGCGCTGATCGCTGGCATCGACGCAGCGCGCTTTGAGATTTACCTGGAGACCTACATCTTCACCTTGGACTTGACTGGCGAGCAGGTCAAGGAAGCACTGATTCGCGCCGCAAGTCGTGGTGTGACGGTGAATGTGATTACTGACTGGCTGGGTACTGGCAACCGGCAATCGGCCTTGCTCAACCAGGCTTTGCACCAGGGCAAAGTGAATCACCGCATATTCAACGCCTGGTTTCAGCGTGGCGTGGCCCGCACTCACCGCAAGATTTGCGTCGTAGACCGGCAGGTCGCCTTTCTCGGCGGACTTAATATCAATGATGATCATATTTCCGACGATGGTTTTAATGAGCCCTTACCAGCACCACGCTGGGATATCGGGGTGCGCATTAATGGGCCATTGGTCGCCATCATCCATGAGGACATGCAGTCGCAGTGGATGCTGTTGGGCGGATTGAGTCTACGTTATCGCTGGGAGCGCTTTCGCGAGCGGCGCCGAATTTATCATGCTGTAGGAGAAGGGCCGGTGTTGGCTGCGCTTGTGTTGCGCGATAACTTGCGCAATCGCCGCACGATTCAGAAAACCTTCCTGAAAGCGCTGGGTGGCGCGCGTCGGAGCGCATTGCTGGCGAATCCCTATTTCGCGCCGGGACGCAAATTGCGTGATGGGTTAGCTGCAGCAGCCGCACGCGGCATTGACGTAACCTTGCTGATCGGCGTTGGGCAGTTCCGCATTCAGGATGCCGTGGCACACTCCTTCTATCCGAAGCTGTTGAAAAGTGGCGTAAAGGTTATTGAGTATCGCAAAACCCAGTTACATGGCAAGGTGGCCGTGATCGATGATGAATGGTCAACTGTGGGATCAAGCAACTGGGATGGTCTGAGCCTGTTTGTTAATCATGAGGCGAATGTCGTGGTTAAGGATGCCGAGTTCGCACGGACGTTGTGCGGAAAGATCGATGAGGCAGTCGCGGAAGGGGTTGCCGTGCGGCTGGAGGACTACGCAAACATTCCTTGGTACGAGCGGGCCTGGTATGGCGCCGCTTACCTGTTGTATAAAATTATCCTGCGTATCATTACGCTTGGCCGGTATACCGAGTAACGTCACCACGCCTTCGCCAATGTTTTCACCCCATTGCGGATAGCATCGGGTGTCAGCGCACTGAATCCCATGACGAAACCGCTTTGCTTTTTTTCTTTGTCGAGATAGAGACGTGACAACAGCGGTAGTTCGATGCCCGCTGCGGCTGCCATGCCGGCCAAGCGCTTATCCGAAAGCCGCTGATCGGCTAACAGGCAGGCGGTTTGCAATCCGCCTTGTGTCGGCATCGGTAGCAGCCGATCACGCAGGTGTTGATGCATTTCGTCCATGAAGATGTCGCGCCTTGCGCAGTACAGGCCCCGCATGCGGCGCGCATGTGCCATGAAGTGGCCATCGTGCATGAAGTCGGCAAGCACCGTCTGCATCAGGCTCGATGTGTGACCGTCGAGATGGCTGCGGGCAGCGACGAAAGCAGCGACAAGTGCCTTGGGTACGACCAGGTAAGCGATACGTAAGCCTGGATAAAGAACCTTGGAAAAGGTGCCGATGTAGAGAACGCGCTGGTCCTTGTCCAGACCTTGAATGGTAGAGATGGGGCGGCTGTCGTAATGGAACTCGCTGTCGTAGTCATCCTCAACAATCCATGCGTCTTTACTACGGGCCCATGCGAGCAGGGCCAGGCGCCGCGACAAACTCATGGTCATGCCAAGCGGATATTGGTGAGAAGGCGTGACATAGGCAAGTTTTGCGTGTGGCGCCAGGCGCAGGCCTTCATCTACCTGCAGCCCATCGTCGTCCACGGGAATAGGGGCAAGCTTTGCGCCGGCACCAGAGAATGCCGAATACGCGCCGCGATATCCGGGCTCTTCTATCCACGCGAGATCGCCGGCATCGAGCATCATCATCGCGACCAAGCCTAAGGCCTGTTGTGAGCTGGTCAGAACAATGACTTGATCCATATCGCAAATCACACCGCGCGATAACGACAGGTATTGCGCGATTGCCTCTCGTAGCTGTGGCAGCCCTTGCTTGTCGCCGTAGCGCATCCAGTCTGTGGCATCGCGCCTCGCATGTCGCATCAGCAGTCGCTGCCAGACTTCTACCGGAAAGGAGTCCAGGGAGGGCATGCCAGCCGAGAAGGCACGAATCTCGCGCGGATCGATGCAGCCTTCCATTGCAGCGAGTTGTTGACCTCGTTTCGAGAAGGCAGAGCCTGGTGAGGAGAGGGGCCCTGCCGGTGGCCGATGGCGGCTGGCGTTTGGCATGGCGGGAATGGTGTTGACGTAGCTGCCGCTACCGACACCTCGCTTTAGATAACCCTCTACTTCCAGTTGTGCATAGGCTGCCTCTGCGGTGCTACGCGAGATCGACAGGTCGGCCGCCAGTGTGCGCGTGGATGGCAAACGATCGCCCACGCGCAAGGTGGAATCGAGGATAGCCGCGCGGATCGTGCGATACACGCGCGTTGGAAGTGAACCTGGTAGTACGCTGTTTTTCTCAAGCAGGGTCAGTAACGCACCAGTGACAGCACGGCTGGAGGCTTTCATAAATGGTCTGCTCCATGTAACGGAAATGGTCTGATTTTACAAACCATTTAACGATATCATTCTTCCTATCGATTCATGACTTTGTTTAACAAGAAAGGAAAACAAAATGCAAGCACAACTCCAGCACTATCTCGATAAGCTCGCTTACGAAACGGATCCGTCGGATTTGAAAGCGGCCCTGACGGCCAATGAGAATATCATCGTGATCGATGCACGCTCTGCAGAGGCTTATGCGCTCGAGCATATCCCCGGTGCCATTAATGTGCCACACCGTACGATGAGCGACGAGACCACGAAGCATCTCGATCGCAGTGCCCTGGTAGTGACCTACTGTGATGGCATTGGCTGCAATGCCTCGACTAAGGGGGCATTGAACATGACGAAACTGGGTTTCAAGGTCAAGGAATTGATGGGCGGCCTGGACTGGTGGAAGCGTGATGGCTATCCGACCTCTGGCAAAAATGGTAGTCAGGGCAACAGCGAGTTTCTCTGTGGCTGCTGATATCGTTATCCGTAGAGCGCAACCGGCGGACATGGCACCGCTGGTGGCACTCTGCGTCGAACATGCGGCCTATGAGGGCATCATACTTGAGTATGGGCCGGATCCCAGTGCATTGCATGCTGCTTTATTCAGTGATGCAGCGCCGTTGATTTGCTGGGTCGTGGAATGCGCAGGCGATCTTCTTGGTTATGCGACGGCTACTCAAGAATTTTCTACGTGGCAGGCAGCTTATTACCTGCACATGGATTGCCTCTACCTGAAACCAGAAGGACGTAGCCGGGGGCTGGGAAAGCAACTGGCACGGACGTTGGCAAACGATGCGCTGCGTTTGCACTGCAATAGTATGCAGTGGCAGACCCCTGTCACTAATGTGGACGCCGCAGTGTTTTATCGCCGCATCGGTGCGCAATCGAAGGACAAACTACGTTTTTACCTGTCCGCTAAGGAGATGCAGGCGCTGGCTGGTTGTTGATGCACGCTGCTTTTCTCCTTTGCTTGAGCGGTCTATTCGTACGGCGGCTCGACTTCTTGAATGGTATGCTCACGGCTTTATTGTTGATTTGCAAAGCTTCGCATTATCGATATGCCTCATCTTTTCAAGAAAATCACATTGTGCGTCACCCTATCATCCGTCCTCTCGATGTCGCTGACTGGATGTACTAGCGCACCCACCAGGCCCGACCATATTGGTCGCGGCGACTATGAAACGACGAAGGAATATGTTTCACGTCTGATTCGCCATCAGATGAAGATGCACAGCGTGTCTGGATTGAGTATCGCGCTGGTGGATGATCAGAAAATCGTTTGGGCCGAAGGCTTTGGCTACGCTGACAAGGAAAAAAAACTTCCGGCCACAGCGGAAACGACTTATCGTGTCGGTTCTATTTCAAAACTGTTTACCGCCACCGCAGCAATGCAACTGGCCGAGCAGGGAAGGTTAGATATCGACAAGCCATTGCAGGCTTACTTGCCAGAGTTTTCAGTCAAATCACGTTTTGCTGGGACATCCTCGATTACGCCGCGCAGCCTCATGACCCATCACTCCGGCTTGCTCGGTGATTTGGAGAAAGGGATGTGGACTGCCAATCCGGAGCCATTCACTAAGGTCGTTGACAGGATAAAGGATGAGTACGCTGCGTATCCACCCAATTTCGTCTGGGCCTATTCCAACGTCGGCGTCACCCTATTGGGGCACGCCATTCAGAATGTAACAGGGCAAGACTTTGCCGCTAGCCTGGATCGAACCGTGCTGCGTCCATTGGGCATGGTGAATTCCGCTTTCAGTACACGGGCGGAAGGACCAATGATGGCGCAGGCATATCGTAACGGCGTTGCGGACGATGACCCTCCGCTGCGCGATGTACCTGCCGGTGGGCTGAACTCCAGTGTGATGGATCTGAGTCAGTTTCTGAAAATGGTTTTCGCCAATGGAAAAGTGGGAGAGCATCAGATATTGAAACCTGACACGCTGGCGGAGATGCTGCGGCCTCAGAACACCGGTGTCGCCCTCGACCTGAACTTTCGTATGGGACTGGGATGGATACTAGGAGGGTTGGGCGGTAT
Source organism: uncultured Noviherbaspirillum sp. (assembly GCA_965974465.1). Lineage (GTDB taxonomy): Bacteria > Pseudomonadota > Gammaproteobacteria > Burkholderiales > Burkholderiaceae_D > Noviherbaspirillum. The sequence continues at coordinate 14,746 of CBHCMF010000004.1, read as the reverse complement.
CAATATCGAAAATGCCGGACTTGTCGCGCATCACGGCGGCGCCACCATGATGTACAACGGCCAGTTGGCTGTACTACCGGAGCATAAACTGGGTGTGATCGTACTGGCCAACACGTCGGAAGCTAAGCCTGTTGTCGATGAGGTCGCAACCGAGGCGCTGAAACTGGCGTTAGAGGCAAAGACAGGCATTCGGCAGCCGGATAAGGCAAAGAGCGACGAACGGGAACAAGCGTTGTCCAGCGAAGACTTGCAATCCTATCCAGGGTATTACACAACCATGTTTGGTGACGTCAAGGTAACGCGCAGCGGTGACAAACTGCGCGCCGAAGTGTTCGGCACGCGTTTTGACTTGGTCTCGCAAGGAGAGGGGCAGCTGGGGATACGCTACAAATTATTCGGTGTATTGCCCGTATCATTGGGCACACTCTCCGACGTACGCTTATCTCGTACGCGGCTGGCTGGGCATGACGCTCTGGTCGCAACAACCGGCTCGCAAAAGATGCTTGTCGGTGAAAAGCTCGAACCGAGCACGATCCCCGATAGCTGGAGGGCGCGCATTGGCGAATATGAGATTGTAAATGGCGAGGGCGACTATACCCGGCCGGAGAAGGTCACCTTGCGTGAGCAGGAGGGTTTCCTGGTGATCGAAGCAGCGATACCTAAGATCAGTAGCGTTCCACTTACCAGGACTGTCAGCGCGATTGACGACAATGAACTGCGAATCCTGGGTCTGGGGCGCGGTAAAGGAGAGACCATACTCGCGGTGAATCGCGATGGTCGGGAATATCTCGCCTACTCTGGGTACATTCTGCAAAAGAAAGCCGATTAGCGTATTGAGGTTTTATCCGGCCTTGCTCCACACCACGCCAGCTGCCATTGCATTCTTTTCAGTGGTCTTTACTGCCGAACAAGTAGTCGGTGTGGTGTGAATTGTTCTCCTTTTCAGCAAGGCAAGCTCTCATGTGAGAAGGACGTGCTAAGGAACGTGCACGGAATAATTTCCTGACTTGTTCCACGCCTGACGGGCGCACTGCGGCGTTGCTTGTCGTCGCCATAGCTCGCTATGACGCCTTCTCGCCCTTGCAGGGCGCGTCTGCGCTTGTAAGCGCAGACCGTTCCGCAGGCGGACAGGATGCTGTCCGAAACCCCTGCTTCACCCTTGCATTGCATCCCGTCAGACGCGTCCAAATCGGGAAATTATTCTGTGCACGTTCCTCAGTCCTCTCGCAGAAGCGGGGGGGGCACCGCCTGTAAAGCTTACGTCTGAGTTGTAAAAAAGACTGCTGCACTCCGCGGCAGGAAGCCGATTTTCTCTCCGCATTTGCGTGAACTGCCACGCGCTCGTGTTCGCTTTCATTCGGCATGGAAATTGCGGCACTCGTCGTCTTGAAGCAGAAAACCTCCCTACCTGAATTCCTACAACATCCACAAGACTGCGCAACGATATCGACCATGGCCGGTACCGCTATTGTTCATATGAAAGGAGTACTGCAATGTCTTTAGATCTTTTCAGTTCGAAAGGCACTATGCCTGACCTGCAGCGTTTTACCTGGCGCGATATGGTCGGCAAGCCAATCAGCAAGTTGGACGACGATGCATTCACCCGCGTGCGGGTGATTCTGATGAACGGCATTGAAACCGAAGCACTGCGCTTCCAACACATGGCGGCGAGAATGAGCCGTGGGCTGCGTCAGTCACTGGCGCAGATTCGACGTACTGAGCAACATCAGGCAACAATGGTGAATTGGTTGATCGGTGCGGATCATTCGCCGCTGGAAACGACGATTGCTTACGAGCAGGTGGCCATCGAAGTCACTGCTGCGGTGGCACAACGCGAACCGGATGCCTATTTCGCCCAGGCATATCGTTTCGGCTTGCTGGAAGACTTCGATCATCTGTACCGTTATTCGGCATTGCTGGACAGATTAGAGGGTAAGGATGCAAATAATATTCTGCAGAGCTATACCGATATCCTGCCTGGCCGTCCGACCGTTGTGGAACACCGGGCACCACAAGACGATGTGCGCGAACCCTATGATCGCACTAGCGCGGCACCGTTGACGAAGTTGCATGCCTTAACGATCACCGCTGCCGAGTTCCAGACGCATGATTACTATATGAATATCGGCCCGTTGTTTGCCGATCCGATCGCACGCCAACTTTATGCAGAAATTGCCTCAATCGAGGAGCAGCACGTCACACAATACGGTTCGCTGATTAATCCGGAAGAATCGATCCTGGAGCAATGGCTATTGCATGAAGCGACCGAAGTGTACAACTACTACAGCTGTGTGCAGCAGGAAACCAATCCGCGTGTGAAGGCGATCTGGGAGCGTTTCCTCGATTACGAGCTGGGACATTTCCACCATGTCGCCGAACTCTTTAAACAGTACGAAAGACGTGATCCGGCGGAACTGTTTCCAACCGACTTGCCGGAACCGATCCAGTTTGCCAGCCAGCGTGATTTTGTGCGCCAGGTATTGGCACAGGAAGTGGACCTGCGCGCCAAGGGCACGCAATTCGTGGACAAGTCGCAAGAAAGTCAGGCATCCACCGATTACCGCAGGTATCTCAATTCTGACGGCTCACCAAGCGAGGCCGTGGCGGCTGGGTATATCTGGTCTCCAGGCACGGAATTAAATCGCAAGGTTGCCGTCGCGGTGTAATCATAGACATCAAGGAGCAGCAATGAAAGAGCAAACCCCTATGGGCATGAACCGCACTGGCGTTCAGATGTCGCCGTTCGATACCAGCGCAATGCAGTCCGGTATACCGGCTTCGATGACGCCTGTCACGCCAGGTGATGATAGCGCCCTCGCAGAGATGCGCAGCTTGTATATTGCAGACGCGGATACGATTGGCTCGGTGCCGGTTCCCGGTACGGTGAAAGGAGCGCTGACCACTGGCGTATCGATGTTGACCGGAGATCAGCCGCAACTTCTACTCGACAAACTGGGAGAGCGGCTCGCATTCGAGCGTACCGGGACGCGACTATACGATGCATTGATCACCAAGTTCGAAGCCATGCAGGATGCGTCGACCAGTATGACACTGGCCGATTTGCATAAAATCCGTCAGGATGAGGCGCGTCATTTCAGCATCATCGCAGATGCCATCGAAACCCTGGGTGGTGATCCGACATCGCAGACGCCATGTGCTGATCTCGTCGGCGTGGAATCGATGGGGCTGATGCAGGTGGTGACAGATCCACGCACCACCGTTGCGCAATCCCTGCATGCGATCCTAGTTGCCGAGATGGCAGACAATGCCGGTTGGGAGCTGCTGATTGCACTCGCTGAGAATCAGAACCAGAATGCCCTCATTACGGACTTCAGCGTTGCGCTTGACGAAGAGCGTGTGCATCTGCAGCAGGTACGGAACTGGTTGGAAGAGGCAACGATCGGTGAGGTGATTTCGAGCGGTGCAGTGGTTGATGATATAAGCGATGCGAATCCATCGCCCTTGCATTAGCGCGATGGTGCGCCGGTCAAGCTCTTCGTGGCTGGCCGGCGCTACCGTCTGGTTTTAGGAACGTGCACGTTCCTTAATCGGTCAACAGCCGGCGTCGAGCTGATTGCGCAGAATGTCTCTGCGCTCCTGATTCAGTTCTTCCATCCGTCGTACGTCAGCCCCAGCGCGTTGGGCGCGGGAAATGTTATCCAACTGACGGCTGAGGTTGTCACAAATTTCCTTACGGCGAGTGTCGTTCGTAGTGCCCCCTTCTTTGCGATTCGTTCCTGCCGTTCCGGAAGTAAGATCATTGGTACCGGAAGCAGTCTTGCCTGAGGGAGAGGATTTGTCTGCGCTTGAATTGACAGGGCGATACGTTGCCGCCATGGCTTCTTTTTCCTTTTCCGCCACACAATCTGCTTCGATTGCGGCGCGTATTTCAGGGGCGGAGCCTCTCTTGTTGTAGACCTGTGTGATGAGTTTTTTTGCTTCGGCTTTCTGTGCAGAAGAGAGAGGTTTCTCATCAACTTGGGATAACGCCTTGTCACGGATCAGGCCTGCTTCACGGGCCCATACGATTTTTAGGGTTTCGGCACCGCGTTGGGCACATTCCGCATTGGAAACCGGCGTATAGGAAGACTGTGCCTTACCGACACTGCCAACCACCTTACCTTGGCCTGTTTCGCAGGGATAGGCTTGATATACGTTGCCGCAACGGTACATCGTTTGTGCACTGGCCGACGTGCAAGCAAGTACGCTGAAGAGCAGCAGGGAGGTTGCTAGGCTGGCATTGCTGATTTTTTGCATGTTTTATCTTCCTTTGCGTTACGGCAGTGCTTTCCAATCAATGCTGAAAATATAGAGCGCAGCTAAGAATGTTTGCAATCCCCTATTCGTGAGAGTTATTCAAATTAGCATCATGAAGCGGGCGCCATCTTTTCATTTTTTGCTACGCGGCTTGAATAACAGACAAGATTTTTTCCCAATGCTTTTTGAAGTGGATTCAAACTCGTGCGCTATCGTGAAAGAACAACAGCCAACGAGTGCGTTGCGTGTTATGGTCCCTTTATAAAATATCGCTTTTTGTACATGAGTGGTCATACCGATGATGTCAGATTCTGTCCGTATCGATAAGTGGCTTTGGGCCGCGCGTTTTTTCAAAACCCGCTCGTTGGCGACGGATGCGGTGAATGGCGGCAAAGTACGTTTGAATGGCGAACGCATCAAGCCGGCCCGCAGTGTGAAGGAGGGCGATACGCTGGAGATCGACAATGGCGCTACCGAATGGGAAGTAGTGGTGACGGCGGTGGCTGATAAGCGGGGCTCCGCATCGATCGCCCAGACACTCTATACGGAAACTGAACAAAGCGTTGCGGAAAGGCAAAGGAAAGCGGAGCAACGCCTGTTTTTCCGTGAGCCTGGTGAGGCAATCAAGGGGCGTCCCACCAAACGCGACAGACGACAATTAAGTAAGGTCTAGGAGATTTTTTACGGTATATAATAGTACGACCGTTCGTTTATTTTGGTCCGCGTTGTTTTGAGTCTTTGACGGGACGATACTTAACTACCAGCATGAATGACCCGACCACCAGACTAAGACGTAAAGGCGAGCTCACCCGCGCTGCCATCCTTGAGGTCGCCCTTGACCTTGCTAGCCGTAACGGGCTGGAAGGGCTGACGATCGGTCTGCTCGCTGACAAGATGAATATGAGCAAGTCAGGGGTGTTTGCGCATTTTGGCTCACGCGAAGATTTGCAGCTTGAGGTCCTCAAGCTGTACCACCACCGCATCGAACAGGAAGTGTTCTATCCCAGCATGAAAGAACCGCGTGGTTTGCCCCGTTTGCAAACCATGTTTGCACGTTGGGTGAAACGTATATCGGTCGAAATTGCGTCCGGATGTATCTATATCAGTGGTGCGGTCGAGTATGACGACCGCCCGGGCGTTCTTCGAGACGAACTAGTTACCATGGTAAGCGGATGGCAGAACGCTTTGCGCCGCTGTGTCATGCAGGCGATCGACATGGGGCATCTTGCCGATAGCACTGATCCAGACCAACTCGTGTTTGAAATGTCTGGCCTAATCTTAATCCTGCATCACGATGCCCGTTTTCTGAATTTACCCCGCAGTGTGGACCGTGCCGAAGCCGGCTTTCAGCGCTTGATCAAGAGTTACCAGAGTCTGCAGCCAGTCTCGATGCCGGAGACAAAATCAAAATTACAATCTACTGTCAAGAAGACAGCCTAATCGTTTTAGCCATGAGGAGACAAAACCATGGGTCAATATGCCGCTCCATTACGTGATATGCAGTTCGTGCTGCATGAGCTGCTGAAAGTGGAAGATGAGCTGAAGCAATTGCCTGTGCATGCAGAGGTCGACAAGGACATCATCAATCAAGTGCTGGAAGAAGGGGGCAAATTTGCCTCTGAAGTTCTCTTTCCGCTCAATCAGCAGGGCGACCACGAGGGCTGTCAACTGGACCACGATACCCATGCCGTCAAGACACCTGCCGGTTTCAAAGAGGCCTATCGGCAGTATGTCGAAGCAGGTTGGCCTGCACTGGCCTGCAGTCCGGAATTTGGTGGCCAAGGCTTACCGATGGTGGTCCACAATTCCTTTTCCGAAATGCTGAATGCGTCCAACCAGGCCTGGACCATGTATGCCGGTCTATCGCATGGTGCATACGCGTGCCTGCACGCCCATGGCACGCCGGAGCAGAAAGCGATGTACCTGCCGAAGCTGGTGGCGGGGGAATGGAGCGGCACCATGTGTTTGACGGAAGCGCATTGCGGCACCGACCTTGGCATGCTGCGAACCAAAGCGGTACCGCAACTCGATGGCACTTACAGAATTTCCGGCGGAAAGATTTTCATCTCTGCGGGCGATCATGACTTTTCCGCCAATATCGTCCATCTGGTACTAGCACGTTTGCCGGATGCCCCGTCGGGCACCAAGGGGATTTCGTTGTTCCTGGTGCCGAAATTCATTCCGAATGCGGACGGCACGCATGGCCCGCGCAATGCTATTTTCTGCGGTGCGATAGAGGAAAAAATGGGCATTCATGGCAATGCGACTTGCCAAATGAATATGGATGGCGCTACCGGCTGGCTCATCGGCGAGCCGAACAAGGGCTTGAACGCGATGTTTGTCATGATGAACGCGGCCCGTCTTGGTGTCGGTATGCAATCGCTCGGTTTAACTGAAGTCGCTTATCAGAACGCGGTGGCTTACGCGAAGGATCGGTTGCAGATGCGCAGCTTGACGGGGCCGAAGGCACCGGACAAACCGGCCGATCCGATCATCGTGCACCCGGACGTGCGCCGCATGTTACTGACTGCGAGAGCCTATGCCGAAGGGGGCCGTGCATTCAGCTCCTATGTCGCGCTACAGATAGACCGGGAGCTGAATCATCCCGACGAGCAGGTGCGCAAAGATGCGGCGGATGAGGTCGCTCTGTTGACGCCTATCATCAAGGCCTTCCTCACCGACAATGGTTGGATTGCCACTTCTGAGGCAATGCAAGTGTATGGCGGCCACGGCTATATCCGCGAATGGGGCATGGAGCAGTATGTGCGCGATGCTCGCATCAATATGATTTATGAAGGGACCAACACGATTCAGTCGCTTGACCTGCTCGGCCGCAAAGTTCTGATGGACAACGGCGCCAAGCTGCGCAAGTTCGGCGACAAGATTAAGACATTTGTCGACGAGCATGGCCTTGATGAATCCATGTCCGAATTCATCACACCCTTGGCCGACATCGGTGACAAAGTAGGCAAGCTGACGATGGAACTGGGCATGAAAGCATTGCAGAATCCGGATGAAGTCGGTGCTGCCGCGGTACCGTATTTGCGTGTGGTTGGTCACCTGGTCTTTGCTTACTTCTTTGCACAGATGGCGAAGATTGCGCTGGAGAAGCAGGAGGCTGGGGATGGTTTCTATAAGGCCAAGCTGGCGACAGCCCGCTTCTACTTTGCGCGTCTGCTGCCTGAAACCGCCATGTTGATTCGGCAGGCGCGTTCAGGCGCATCGAACCTGATGGCGCTGGATGCGGATTTGTTTTAACGATGCATTACCGTGTGTCTGTATTTCAGGGTTTACAACCCAGCCCTAACCCTCTCCCCATAAGGGAGAGGGCATCTGTTACTAGGTATTAAGGAACTTCCCATGTCCAAATTCATCGTCAAGAAAGTTGCCGTCCTCGGCGCTGGCGTGATGGGGGCGCAGATCGCTGCGCATTGCGTCAATGCCAAAGTACCTGTCGTGCTGTTCGATTTGCCCGCTAAGGAGGGACCGAAGAACGGCATTGTGCTGCGCGCTATCGAAAACCTGAAGAAACTCAATCCGGCGCCTCTCGGTAATAAGGATGACGCTGCCCTGATCCAGGTTGCCAACTATGAAGACGACCTTGAAGTGCTCAAGGGTTGTGACCTGATCATCGAGGCAATTGCTGAGCGCATGGACTGGAAGCATGACCTCTACAAGAAGGTGGCGCCCCATATCGGCCCGCAGACGCTCTTTGCTTCCAATACCTCTGGCCTGTCGATCACGGCGCTGTCCGAGGGGTTCGACACGGACCTGAAGGCGCGTTTCTGCGGGGTACACTTCTTCAACCCACCACGCTACATGCATCTGGTCGAGTTGATTCCGACCACGGCGACCCGGCCGGAAATTCTCGATCAACTTGAGGGCTTTCTCACCACCACGCTCGGCAAGGGCGTCGTGCGAGCCTTTGATACGCCCAATTTCATCGCTAACCGCGTCGGTATTTTCGGCATGCTGGCCACTATCCATGAAGCGGAAAAATATGGCCTCAGTTTCGACGTGGTCGACGATTTGACCGGGGCTAAGCTGGGCCGCGCCAAGTCCGGGACCTTCCGTACCGCGGACGTGGTTGGCCTGGACACCATGGGGCATGTGATCAGGACGATGCAAGACAACTTGCGGGAGGATCCTTTCTTCCCGGTGTACCAGACACCAGCCGTGCTTGAAAAATTAGTCGGCGCCGGGGCACTCGGTCAAAAGACCGGTGCGGGGTTTTACAAAAAGATGGGAAAGGACATACTGCGTTTTGATGCGACGAAGAATGATTATGTGCCGTCGGACGCCAAGGCTGACGATCTGGTAGCGCGCATCCTGAAAGAAAAGGATGCGGTGAAGAAGATGAAAGCGCTGCGCGAAGCGAGCAATCCGCAGGCGCAATTTTTATGGGCGATTTTCCGTGACATTTTCCATTACATCGCCGTGCATCTAGCATCGATCGCGGACAATGCGCGCGACGTCGACTTCGCCCTGCGCTGGGGCTTCGGGTGGAGCGAGGGGCCGTTCGAAACGTGGCAGGCTGCTGGTTGGCAGCAGATCGCCACTTGGGTGCAAGAGGACATCGAGGCAGGTAGGGCATTGTGCAATGTGCCGTTGCCGGCATGGGTATTCGACGGCCGCACAGGCGTGCATACGGCGGAAGGTTCCTGGTCGCCAAACAAGCAAGCCTACATGCCGCGTTCCCATCTGCCGGTTTATCAGCGACAGGTGTTCCGTGCTGCGCTGGTTGGCGAAAATCTCGCTGACGGCAAGACAGCAGGTACCACTGTCTTCGAAGATGACGCTGTTCGCATCTGGCATCAGAACGACGATGTGCTGATCTTATCGCTCAAAACAAAGATGCACACGATCAGCCTGGGCGTCATTGCCGGCCTGAGTAAGGCGATCGAGGAGGCTGAGAAGAACTTCAAAGGCCTGGTGATTTGGAATACCGATGCTGCCGAAGGGGGCGCATTTTCCGCAGGCTTCGACCTGCAGTCTGTCATGCCCCTGTTCATGTCTGGTGGCGTGAAAGCGATCGAGCCGGAATTTGCCAAAGGCCAGAAGATCATCCAGTCACTCAAGTACGCCAATGTGCCGGTTGTGGCTGCGGTGGCAGGCCTGGCATTGGGTGGTGGCTGTGAGCTTCTGTTGCATACTGCAAAGCGCGTCGCTTCGATGGAGTCGTATATCGGTCTGGTAGAAGTGGGCGTGGGGCTGGTTCCCGCAGGTGGCGGCTTGAAAGAGGCGGTGGTACGTGCCGCCAACGATGCCAAGGGCAACGACATCCTGCCATTTTTGAAAGACTACTTTACCTATGCGGCTACTGCGGCAGTGTCGAAGTCCGCGCTCGATGCGCAGCAGATGGGTTATCTAAAGCCCAGCGATACCATCGTCTTCAATCCCCACGAATTGCTGCATGTGGCGAAGGGGGAGGCACGCGCCATGTTCGACGCCGGTTATCGGCCACCGATGCAAAAACTGGTACCGGTCACTGGCCGCTACGGCCTGGCGACTATCATGGCACAACTGGTCAACATGCGTGACGGTGGGTACATTTCCGCATATGACTTCAAACTCGGTTCGAAGATTGCCGAGATTGTCTGCGGTGGTGACATCGACCAGGGCAGCCTGGTCAGCGAACAGTGGTTGCTCGATCTGGAGCGCAAGGCGTTCGTGGAACTGCTCAACCATCCAAAGACGCAAGAGCGCATCATGGGCATGATGCAGACCGGCAAACCGGTGCGTAACTAAGCGCCGCGTATCGACAAGGAGGGTGCAAAATGACTACTCAACTGCAAGAAGCCTATATCGTCGCCGCTACGCGTACTCCAATCGGAAAGGCACCGCGTGGCATGTTTCGTCACGTTCGTCCGGATGACTTGCTGGTGCGCGCGATTCAGTCTGCCGTGGCGCAAGTGCCGGGTCTGGATCCGAAGCTGATCGAAGACGTGATTGTCGGCTGTTCTTTCCCGGAGGCGGAACAGGGCTTGAACATGGCACGTAACGCGGTGCTGCTGGCCGGTCTGCCGAATACCATCGCTGGCGTGACCGTCAACCGGTACTGCGCTTCCGGCCTCACCGCAGTGGCCATGGCTGCCGACCGTATCCGCGTTGGCCAAGCCGACGTAATGATCGCCGCCGGAGCGGAATCGATGTCGATGGTGCCGATCATGGGGCATCATCCCTCGGTCAACATGAACGCTCTCAAGGACGAGAACATCGGCATGGCCTACGGCATGGGCCTGACGGCGGAGAAGGTCGCGCAGCAGTGGAAAGTGTCGCGTGAAGCGCAGGATCAATTTGCACTGGAATCGCATCGTCGGGCCATCGCTGCGCAACAGGCGGGTGAATTCAACAATGAGATGACTTCAGTCGATATCGTTGAACGCCTCCCGAACTTGGCAAGCGGCCAAATCGACATCAAGACTCGCACGGTCAATATGGATGAAGGGGCGCGCCCCGACACCAACCTCGAAAGTTTGGCCAGATTGAAGCCGGTGTTTGCCGCAAAAGGGACTGTTACTGCAGGCAACAGTTCGCAGACCTCCGACGGGGCTGGCACGCTGGTGTTGGTCAGTGAAAAGATTCTGAAGCAGTTCAACCTGACGCCGCTTGCCAAGTTCTTGTCGTTCGCAGTGCGCGGCGTGCCGCCTGAAATCATGGGTATTGGTCCCAAAGAAGCGATTCCTGTCGCTTGTCGTGCAGCCGGCATTACGCAAGACCAGATTGACTGGTTTGAACTGAATGAGGCCTTTGCCGCACAGTCGCTGGCGGTGATTCAGGACCTGGGCCTCGACCCCGCCAAGGTCAACCCGATGGGCGGCGCCATCGCTCTTGGTCATCCATTGGGCGCAACCGGTGCGATTCGTTCGGCAACTGTCGTCCATGCATTGCGCCGCAGGAACCTGAAGTACGGCATGGTGACCATGTGCGTGGGCGCCGGCATGGGGGCTGCAGGTATTTTTGAGCGCGTGTAAGGAGCTGCGGAAACGTGACGGATATATTGACCAGCAAAGAGAAGGGCGTATTGACCATTGAGTTCAATCGCCCGGAAAAGAAAAACGCCATCACCTCGTCGATGTACCAGACGATGGCCGATGCCATTCAGGATGCCGAAAGCGACACTGCTGTGCGAGCCATCCTCATTCAAGGCAAACCGGAGGTATTCACCGCCGGTAATGACCTTGACGATTTTCTGAAGAATGCCTCGGCAGAAGTGGGCAATCAGCCGGTTATACAATTTATGCGCGTGTTAAGTAGTGCAAGCAAGCCAGTGGTTGCAGCGGTGGCTGGCAATGCCGTGGGTATTGGCACCACGCTATTGATGCATTGCGACCTGGTGTATGCTGCCGACAATGCCGTGTTCTCTATGCCATTCACGCAGCTTGGTTTGTGCCCAGAGTTTGCTTCCAGCATGCTGTTACCGCAGATGGCCGGTTACCCGCGTGCTGCGGAAAAGCTGCTGTTGGGCGAGGCCTTCTCTGCTACAGAAGCGTATGACATGGGCCTGCTCAGCAAGGTGATGCCGGTGACCGGATTGCATGCATTCGTGAAAGAGCAGGCGACTAAGCTCGCCGCCTTGCCCGCGACATCGCTACGGGTAACCAAGCGTTTGATGAAGGCAGCGCAGATGGATGCGGTCAATGCCCGTATGATGGAAGAGAATAAGCATTTCGGTGCGATGCTGATGGCAAAGGAGGCAAAGGAGGCATTCACAGCGTTTTTTGAAAAGCGACGTCCGGATTTTTCACAGTTCACATAAGGTATTATCTTTATCGCTTTGGAAAACGTGACGATTCCGCAGGGTCTTCGCATGTAGCCATTATGTGTAGCACGGACCTTTGCTGTGTGGCGATGCGTATTCCAAGGGCACCTAGTCTCGCACCGCTTGCAGACATTCGTCAGGGAATGAAGCCTGCTTTGTCCGGAAATCGGACATTGCGAAGAGCTGCCGCCCTGCGTATGCCGTTAGCGAGTAAAGCGAGAGACGGAGAAAATCGTATTTGTGTGTTTTTTTAAAAAGGAGCAGTAGATTGAACAAAGCTGAAATCATTGAATTTATCGCGGCAGAACACGAACTGACTAAGGTAAAAGCCAAGCAAATCGTTGAACAGGTATTTGGCGTTGTGGGCACCACGCTCAAGAAGGAAGGTCGGTTCTCGTTCGCCGATCTAGGTACCTTCACTGTCGCTGAACGCGCCGCTCGCAAAGGCCGTAATCCAGCGACGGGAGAGGCCATCAAGATTAAGGCCTCCAAATCGGTACGTTTTAAGGCTGCACCGGCACTCAAAACCATGGTCGCCAAGGTAAAGGTTGCCAAATAATCCGTGATTGAAGCGTCGACGAACTTGCGTTCGTCGCCTTATCCCTGCCGCTCTTAACGGCGGCAGCAGTAAGGTTAAAAAACATAAAGAAAGACAGCCTCAAATAGTCGGATGGATGTGTGATGCACTTTCTAAGAGCTCTAGCAGCCACCTTTTCTATTTCTGAAATGAGTTAGAACGATACGTTTTAAGATTAAGGCCCGTTGACTCACCTCAAGACGCAAACCGATGAAGGAATGCGAGCCATCTTCATCCGTTTGCAGTGCACAATAAACCAACTAGCACCGTGACATGAAGCTTGTAATGATGTTGATTGCTGTTGTTGCAATTTCCTCTCTAGCAGGCGGGATCATTGCCCCCGATGGACTTGTCCTATACACACCCAATGATTGGCATGCCGCGCAACGAACATCGGGGCTGACGGTCGGTGCAATGGTCGGCGGTGCGCTGGCCGTTTTTTTGTGCGTCGCCTGGTTGGGATGGCATATCGTGCGTAAAGCATGCAAACGTGGCAGGAAGTGATCAATGAAAACCGCCTTGAGGAACCTCTTGACTGTGTTCAGCATCGCAATGGCGACGAATGCCGTGCATGCAGTTGACACCAACGGTGTGACAACGACGGTTACGAAGGCCTTGTCGTGTGAACTCCCTCCACGCAATGGGCCATCGGTCATTAAAGCGCTCCAGGCACTTGGCGCGAAGCAGGGCAACGATAAACACGACTTTGTGCTTGCAACGCCCGCACGACTCACGGTTTTTGGCTTACCCGTCAATCGGGTCTCTGTCAGCTTGCGTAACGATGGTGACGAGCCCTACGTTACAGACACCTACATGACGGTCTTCGCCGGCGCCAGGCTTGACGACATCGTTAAGGCCGCCGGCCTCGATCCACTTGCTGGACTGCTCCCAGGAGCATTCTTCCGCGACACCAAGACTGGGCGTCTTATGGCTAACGTGCGTAATGGTGGAGAGGTGTGGCTCACTTGCACACCAATGAGAACTGAAAAATAGGATGGAATCGATTTTTTGATCGAGCCCTTCTACTGATGAGATAAGTTCTAGAACTGCGCAGGTCAGAATGGGAAGATTCCGGCTGGGGCAAAGGTCAATCTTATTTCTGGTCCGTAGCGCTTTAGTCGATTTTTCAGGTGGGGCTGTGTAACTATCGGTTTTTTTGACCTATGCATTGCTTGCTCAGGCTCTGCTGAAAGACGCGTATCAAGGGCCTCATTTACTGAATGAGGTGTGGCGCATTTTCCACAGTCTTAAGAGATTTCTCCCTCCTTCTTTCTTATCCAGTCAAACCGTTATCTCTCTACTGCATTGGCTTGAGTTGTCGCGTCTATCTCGTAAGGCGCTCCAGTGCATGCTTCCATTCCGATCAGGCAGGGTGCCATTTTCGCCTGCCATACCAATCGCATTCACGTCATAGTATGTAAACACCTTCTAGGGAAAATCGATGCTGATAACGATGATCCTGCATTGACACTTTAGGTATTAGCAATGGTAATCTTGTTTATGACTTTCTTTCTTGTTCGGTGACAGATGGTGACTGGAACCTTCATCTTTACATCGCTATGGCAAGAGACAAATGCGTCTTCGCTTGTGCAGAACGGAGGAGGTGGCGTTCATTTGCTGATGAAGTCATTCTCTCTATTTGTCGATCTACATGGTTAGGATGCCTATGTTTTCATCGCTTCGGACTCGTCTCATCGCTCTTTGCATCTTTATCGTCGTTGTTACTATGCTAATGCTTGCGACGACGAGTTTTCTCACCGTGCGCGAACACACGCTAGAGACATTAAAGACCGATGTGCGCCAATTGTCATTAAGTCATGGCACCACCATTTCAGAATGGTTGAAATCCAAGCAAGCGGTGGTGGCATCAATCACATCTGCGGTCAACGAAGCAAATCCCACACCATTTCTCAACGCGGCAAAAAAAGCAGGGACGTTTCAGCAAGCTTATATCGGATACGCGGACAAGCGAATGCTGTCGGCTGATCCCCAGCCCACGCTGCCGCCTGATTACGATCCGACGAAACGTCCGTGGTACGTACAAGCCGTCCAGGAAAAACGGCCGATCGTGACAACGCCGTATATTGACGCAGGTACAAAACAACTCGTTGTTACTTTCGCCGAGCCAATCGGTGATGCGAGTGCTTATA
>CBHCMF010000003.1:0-54885 GCA_965974465.1 uncultured Noviherbaspirillum sp. | reverse complement strand
CGGGCAATTAATTTTGTAAAAATTTCATTTTGTAACAACGTAATGATGTAATCTACGTAGCCAAACAAGTTATCGAATGATAAATTAGTTGCCTTTTCTGTAAACAAGGGGTGAATATGGCGGAGACTATACTATTCGTAGCCATCGTATTCGGTGGACTTGGGCTCTGGTTCGTGATGCAGCGTCCGCGTCCGGTGCGCTTCCGGCGTAAATCGGTCTTGACTGGTGGAGATCTCGAGTTTTTTTATCGTTTGCGCAAGGCGCTGCCTGAATGCGTTGTATGTCCACAGGTTTCTATTACGGCACTTATCGAGCCCGCCGGCATGGGTAAGCTTCGTCAAGCTGCGCTGAACGATATTGGCCATAAGAGGGTCGGCTATGCTGTGTTTGATGAGGAAATGCAATTGATAGCAGTGGTGGAGCTAGAGCACCGTTCGCGTAGAACGCGTAAGGATGTCGCCAAAGAGGCTGCTTTTGCCAGTGCGGGGATTCGTACAGTCCGGTTCCACTCAAGGCGTTTGCCATCAACAACGAAGATCCGTAGCAGCATTTATTCTCACGCTGCAGTTCCCGTTGAGCCGCAATTGCTTAATAGCGTGCCGCTTAACAGTACTCAAATGGAATATGAGCGTTCGAAAGGGGTATGGCGCAATACCGTCAATGCCCATGTCTAATGTGATTCCATGCAATCGTCCTAAGACAGGCTAAAATCGGGCGGCGTTGCCTTTATCTTGTAAGGTAGCCGTACCGATTTCACCATGGCCAGACTTCCGCGACTCGTCGTTCCTAATCAACCTCACCACATCATCCAGCGCGGCAACGATCAGAATACGATCTTTCGCGATGCGGATGATTACATTGCGTTTCTTCGCTGGCTGCGCGAGGCGGCAAAGCAGTTCAATGTGGCAATTCATGCCTATGCATTGATGCCTACCCATCTCCATTTGCTGGTATCTCCATCCGACAGTGCTGGGTTGGGGCGCATGATGCAGTGGGTGGGGCGGCATTATGTCCCCTATTTCAACGAGAAATACAAGCGAGCCGGTACCTTGTGGCAAGGTAGGTACAAGGCCGTCGTTATCGACTTCGAACGGTATTTTCTTCTCTGCAGTCGCTATATTGAATTGAATCCTGTTCGTGTCGGCCTGGCCTCTGCTCCCGAAGATTACCCATGGTCGAGCTTTGCTCATCATGCCGGTATCAAACCTGACCCCGTAATTACTGATCACCCCATTTTTTGGGCGCTGGGCAACACGCCTTTCGATCGCGAAGCATCCTACAAAGCGCTTGTTGAGCAGGGGGTAAGCGAACGCGAGGTGGAGATGCTTACCCAAGCAACGCTGAAAGGGTGGCCGCTTGGTTCGGAAAACTTCAAGGCCTTACTGGCTAAGCAAGTTGGCCGGCGCGTTCATCCGGCCAAGCGTGGTCGTCCACGGAAATCTCAAGAAGTCGAAAAGCAAGACGAGAAATCCTGAGTGGATTTGTGGTGTTGGAGCGGTTCTTTGCGCTTGCTATTACTCTGTCCCTAATTAATTTGAGACAAGCAAAATAGTTGTTTAATTTTACTCTGACCCCTTTTATTTTGGTTGAAGTATCTGTTGCGCTGCACTATTCTTTGGGTTCGATACCATCAAAGTTGCGGAGAACGCTTATGCACGCGCAAGGTCTTTACGATCCTACTAACGAACATGATGCCTGTGGCGTCGGCTTTATTGCCCATATCAAAGGCAAAAAAAGTCATTCGATCGTCGAACAGGGATTGTTAATCCTGAAAAACCTTGATCACCGGGGCGCAGTGGGCGCCGACAAACTGATGGGTGACGGTGCGGGCATTCTGATCCAGATTCCGGATCAGTACTATCGTGAGGAAATGGCCAAGCAAGGCGTCACCTTACCGCCTCCAGGCGAATATGGTGTCGGTATGGTATTTCTGCCAAAGGAAAATGCCTCTCGTATTGCATGCGAGCAAGAAATTGAACGCGCTGTTCTGGCAGAAGGGCAAGTTGTTCTCGGATGGCGCGATGTGCCTGTTGACTTGGATATGCCGATGTCGCCGACTGTGCGGGCTAAAGAGCCCGTAATTCGTCAGATTTTTATCGGCCGTGGTCCAGATATCATGGTTACCGATGCGCTCGAGCGCAAGCTGTACGTGATTCGTAAATCCTCTGGGCATGCCATTCAGGCATTGAATCTGTTGCATGGTAAGGAATTCTTTGTGCCTTCCATGTCGGCGCGTACCGTGGTCTACAAGGGATTGCTGTTGGCGGACCAGGTTGGCGTGTACTACAAGGATCTGCAGGATCCGCGATGCGTTTCTGCGCTCGCGCTTGTGCATCAGCGCTTCTCCACCAATACTTTTCCCGAATGGCCGCTATCCCACCCCTACCGCCTGATCGCGCACAACGGCGAAATTAACACCGTTAAGGGCAACTTCAACTGGATGCGCGCTCGCGAAGGCGTGATGAAGTCGGCCGTCCTGGGCGAGGACCTACGGAAACTATTCCCGTTGATCTATGAAGGTCAGTCCGACACCGCCTGCTTCGACAACGTACTCGAACTCTTGGTAATGGCTGGCTATCCGGTCGCGCAGGCGATGATGATGATGATCCCAGAAGCGTGGGAAAACCATTCGCTGATGGACGATAATCGCCGCGCCTTCTACGAGTACCATGCCGCAATGATGGAGCCGTGGGACGGTCCCGCCGCGATGGCTTTTACTGACGGCCGCCACATCGGTGGCACGCTCGACCGAAATGGCCTGCGTCCGGCTCGCTACATTGTCACCGACGACGATCTCGTCGTGATGGCGTCCGAGGCGGGAGTGCTGCCGATTCCCGAGTCGAAGATCATCAAGAAATGGCGTCTGCAGCCGGGCAAAATGTTCCTGATCGACCTCGAAGCTGGTCGCATTATCGATGACAAGGAACTGAAGGATACCTACGCTAACGCCAAGCCGTATAAGCAATGGATTCAATCGGTGCGCATCAAACTGGATGAACTTGAGCGCGAGCCGGAAGAGGAAAAGTCTACCATTCCGCTGCTGGATCGCCAGCAAGTGTTCGGCTATACCCAGGAAGACATCAAGTTCCTGCTGTCGCCGATGGCCGCCACCGCCGAGGAAGCGGTTGGCTCCATGGGTAATGACTCGCCGCTAGCAGTTATGTCCAACAAGAATAAGACGTTGTACAACTACTTTAAGCAGTTGTTCGCGCAGGTGACCAACCCCCCGATCGACCCGATCCGCGAAGCGATGGTGATGTCTCTGGTGTCCTTCATTGGCCCAAAGCCTAACTTACTCGACACCAACAATATCAATCCGCCGATGCGCCTTGAGGTGTCGCAGCCTATCCTCGATTACGCGAATATCGCTAAGCTGCGCAATATCAGCAAGCACACCGGCGGCAAGTTCAAGTCATACGAGTTGAATATTTGTTATCCGGTTGCTTGGGGCAAAGAGGGCATCGAGGCGCGTCTCGCGTCGCTGTGCGCAAAAGCGGTCGATGCTGTTAAGTCCGGTCATAACATCCTGATCATCTCTGACCGCAAAGTTGATGCCGAGCAGGTGGCGATTCCAGCATTGCTGGCGACTTCCGCCATTCACCTCCATCTGGTCAGTAAGGGGCTGCGTACGTCCACCGGCTTGGTGGTTGAGACTGGTTCTGCACGCGAGACGCATCATTTCGCTCTACTCGCCGGCTATGGCGCAGAAGCTGTCCATCCCTATCTCGTGATGGATGCGCTGGCTGATCTCGCGAAGGAGCTACCTGGTGATCTGACGCCCGAGAAGGCAATTTACAACTTCCAGAAGGCGATTGGCAAGGGCTTGATGAAGGTGATGTCTAAGATGGGCATCTCGACCTACATGTCTTATTGCGGCGCGCAGATTTTCGAAGCGATCGGTTTGTCCAAAGCGATGGTCGATAAGTACTTCAAGGGCACCGCGTCCAACGTCGAAGGCATCGGCGTGTTCGAGGTTGCCGAGGAAGCATTACGTCTGCATCGTCTAGCTTTCAGCGAAGATCCAGTGCTGGCGAACGCGCTCGACACCGGCGGCGAATACGCCTTCCGCGTGCGCGGTGAAGAGCACATGTGGACACCGGATGCGATTGCCAAGCTGCAGCACTCGACCCGTTCGAACAATTTCAACACTTATAAAGAGTACGCCCAGATCATCAATGATCAGTCCAAGCGTCACATGACGCTGCGCGGCCTGTTCGAATTCAAGCTTGATCCAAGCAAGGCGATTCCGCTCGACGAAGTTGAGCCGGCGAAGGAAATTGTCAAGCGCTTCGTCACCGGTGCAATGTCGCTCGGCTCGATCTCGACCGAGGCGCACTCCACACTGGCCATCGCAATGAACCGTATCGGCGGCAAATCCAATACCGGTGAGGGCGGTGAGGACGAGAACCGCTATCGCAATGAATTGCGGGGCATCCCGATCAAGAAGGGGGCGACCCTGGCGTCAGTAATCGGCAAGGACCGCGTCGAAGTCGACCTGCCCTTGCAGGAAGGCGATTCGCTGCGTTCCAGGATCAAGCAGGTTGCATCCGGGCGCTTCGGCGTCACTGCCGAGTATTTGGTGTCAGCCGACCAGATTCAGATCAAGATGGCGCAAGGCGCAAAGCCCGGCGAGGGGGGGCAGCTGCCGGGCCACAAGGTGTCCGAATACATCGCCAAGCTGCGTTTCTCCGTGCCGGGCGTAGGCCTGATTTCGCCGCCGCCGCACCATGACATCTACTCGATCGAAGATCTGGCGCAACTGATCCATGACCTGAAGAACGCCAATCCGAAGGCATCGATTTCGGTCAAGCTGGTGTCGGAAGTCGGCGTCGGGACGGTTGCCGCAGGCGTTGCTAAAGCGAAGGCAGATCACATCGTGATCGCCGGCCATGACGGCGGCACCGGCGCATCGCCCTTGTCCTCCATTAAGCATGCTGGATCGCCCTGGGAACTGGGGCTGGCTGAAACACAGCAGACGCTGGTGCTCAACCGCTTGCGCAGCCGCATCCGCGTACAGACCGACGGCCAGATCAAGACCGGCCGCGACGTCGTCATCGCCGCCATGCTGGGTGCCGACGAATTTGGTTTTGCCACGGCACCGCTGGTAGTCGAAGGTTGCATCATGATGCGCAAGTGCCATCTGAATACCTGCCCGGTTGGCGTCGCCACCCAGGATCCGGCACTGCGCGCAAAGTTCCAGGGCAAGCCAGAGCACGTCGTGAACTACTTCTTCTTCGTCGCCGAAGAAGTGCGTCAGATCATGGCCCAGCTCGGCATCCGTAGCTTCAACGAACTGATCGGCCGCTCCGACCTGCTCGACAAGTCAAAGGCGATCTTGCACTGGAAGGCAAAGGGCTTGGACTTCAGCAAGATCTTCCATCAGCCGGACGTGCCGGCTTCGGAACCGCGCTACCAAGTGGAAGAGCAGGATCACTGCCTCGAAAAGGCACTCGACCACAAGTTGATCCAGCAGGCGCAGTGGGCGATCGACAAGGGCGAAAAGGTTTCCTTCATTTCGCCAGTCAAGAACCTCAATCGTTCCGTCGGCGCCATGCTGTCGGGCGTGGTAGCGCAGAAATATGGCCATGAAGGACTGCCGGATGACACCATCCATATTCAGCTGCAGGGTACCGCTGGCCAGTCGATCGGTGCCTTCCTCGCGCACGGTATCACACTGGACTTGGTAGGAGAGGGCAACGACTATGTTGGCAAGGGGTTGTCGGGTGGCCGCATCATTGTGCGTCCGAACACTGAGTTCCGTGGCCGGGCGATCGACAACATCATCGTCGGCAATACCGTACTGTACGGCGCGATTTCCGGAGAAGCCTTTATCAATGGTGTCGCAGGTGAGCGTTTCGCAGTGCGTAACTCTGGTGCGACAGCGGTCGTCGAAGGTACCGGCGACCATGGCTGCGAATACATGACTGGCGGCACGATCGTTGTGCTTGGTGCTACCGGCCGCAACTTCGCGGCGGGTATGTCCGGCGGCGTCGCCTATGTATACGACCCAGATGGCGAATTCGCGAAGAAGTGCAATACCGCGATGGTCGCATTGGAGCCGGTACTACCTAGCCACGAGCAGGAGGCGCAAATCGACCGCGCTATCTGGCACAGCCAGACCCGCGGCGGTGTAGGACGGACCGACGAAGAAATTCTGAAGGGCTTGGTCGAACGCCACTTTAAGTACACCGGCAGCACGCGTGCGCGCAATCTCCTCGACGCCTGGGGGCAAAGCCGCAGCCAGTTCGTCAAGGTTTTCCCGACCGAGTACAAACGTGCCTTGCGCGAACTCTATGTGGAAGCCCAGGCCAGCGAAAAGATCGCGGCTTGATATTCGATATTCATCAATAATGCTGTGACAGGAGCGTGCAAGTGCTCCTTGTCGCTCACAATGTGAGAGAAGAATGGGAAAAGTAACCGGTTTTCTGGAATACCAGCGCTTGCAAGAAGCGAGCGAAGCGCCCCAACTGCGCAAGAAACATTACAAGGAATTTGTCCTTCACTTGAGCGATGCTGATGCCAAGATTCAAGGCGCGCGCTGCATGGATTGCGGCATTCCGTTCTGTAACAACGGCTGCCCGGTCAACAACATCATCCCGGACTGGAATGATCTTGTATATCACGGCAATTACAAGGAAGCGTTGGATAATCTGCACTCTACCAACAACTTCCCGGAATTTACTGGCCGTATTTGTCCGGCTCCTTGTGAGGCCGCCTGCACACTTGGCATCAATAATGACCCAGTCGGCATCAAATCGATCGAGCACTTCATCATCGATAAAGGGTGGGAGAATGGTTGGGTGTTGCCACAGGTGCCGACAGCCAAGACCGGCAAGAAGATCGCCGTGGTGGGCTCTGGCCCGGCTGGGTTGGCAGCTGCCCAGCAGCTTGCGCGCGTCGGTCATGAGGTAACCGTATTCGAAAAAAATGACCGTGCCGGTGGGCTGCTGCGTTATGGTATTCCCGACTTCAAGATGGAAAAGTCACATATTGACCGACGCATCGAACAGATGAAGGCCGAAGGCGTGATCTTCCGCACCGGTGTGTTTGTCGGCAAGGAATTCCCTTCCCATGTCTATAACTGGGCAAAAGAAACCGTTTCCCCTGACCAGCTGCAGAAAGAGTTCGATGCCATCATCATTTCCGGTGGCGCCGAGCAGCCGCGCGATCTGCCGGTCCCCGGACGCGAGCTGAAAGGTGTGCATTTCGCGATGGAGTTCCTGCCACTGCAGAACAAGGTCAATGCGGGCGACAAGATCAAGAACCAGATCCTTGCTACCGATAAGCATGTGGTTGTAATCGGCGGTGGCGATACCGGTTCTGATTGCGTCGGCACGTCGAATCGCCATGGCGCGGCATCGGTAGTGCAGTTTGAGCTGATGCCACAGCCACCAGAGCAAGAGAATAAGTCTCTGGTTTGGCCATATTGGCCTACCAAGCTGCGTACCTCGTCCTCGCATGAAGAAGGTTGTCAGCGTGATTGGGCGGTGACCACCAAGCGCCTCGAAGGCAAAAACGGCAAAGTCGAAAAGCTGATTGCTGCCCGTGTCGAATGGAAAGACGGCAAGATGACCGAAGTCCCGAACTCTGAATTTGAAGTAAAGGCCGATCTGGTACTGCTGGCAATGGGGTTCGTATCGCCGGTGCAGCAAGTGCTGGATGCTTTTGGCGTCGACAAAGATGCGCGAGGCAATGCCAAAGCGACAACCGATGGGGATGGATGCTATCGGACTTCGGTCGACAAGGTGTTTGCCGCAGGGGACATGCGTCGCGGACAGTCGCTAGTCGTATGGGCGATCCGGGAGGGCCGGCAATGTGCGCGCGCAGTGGATGAATTCCTTATGAGCAGTTCCGTTCTACCACGCTGATCGGCGATTCTTTAAAAAGCCCGTCAGGCTGTAAAAGCTGGCGGGCTTTTGTCGTTTTTGAAATGCATAATGCAGTCAAGCAACGGTGGCGGCGCACTTTTTGCCTTACAATCTAACTTTTGAGTCAAATAAGTTAGTTGTGCCGAATCTCGTTGAAATCCGTGGCCTGCATTTCTCTTATGGCGCACGTCCGATTCTGTCAGACCTTTGCATGCATTTTCCTCGCGGCAAGGTGGTGGCGGTCATGGGCGGGTCAGGTTCTGGCAAGACCACGATTCTACGTCTGATTGGTGGCCAGCTGCGCGGGCAGTCCGGAACCATCATATTCGACCGGCAGACAATTGATACCTCCAACATTCACGCGCTGTATGCAATGCGGCGCAAAATGGGCATGCTGTTTCAGCATGGCGCATTATTTACCGACTTGACCGTGTTCGAAAATGTCGCCTTTCCGTTGCGCGAGCACACGCGTTTGCCGGAAGAGTTGATTCGCGACCTTGTCTTGCTGAAGTTGCATGCGGTCGGATTGCGCAATGCAGCACATCTCAAACCTAATGAGATTTCCGGTGGCATGGCACGCCGTGTGGCGCTGGCGCGTGCCGTGGCGCTTGATCCTCAACTCATCATGTATGACGAGCCATTCGCAGGACTCGATCCGATTTCGATGGGGGTTACAGCAAACTTGATTCGCCGGCTGAATGATGCGCTCGGTTCAACGTCGATCGTCGTATCACATGACGTGCATGAGACCTTTCTGATCGCCGATTATGTGTATTTTCTGTCACAAGGAAGAATCGTCGCTCACGGTACGCCGCAGCAAATGCTGGAATCGTCAGATCCCTACGTGAAGCAATTTGTGCATGCGGAAGCAGACGGCCCCGTACCGTTTCATTATCCGGGGCGATCATTGGCCGATGACCTCCAACTGGGAATAACGCATGATGGCTGATGCACTTTCCGCAATTGGGCGCTGGGTGCGCATATTGCTTGCCAATATCGGTTTCGCAGCACGCATCTTTCTTGCGGTGGTAGGAGCAGCGACAAGTTTATTGCGCCGGCCACGACTGCTGATCGACCAGATTCACTTCATTGGCAATTATTCGCTGCTGATCATCGCGGTTTCGGGCCTGTTTGTCGGCTTTGTGCTCGGTTTGCAAGGCTATTACACCCTGAATCGTTACGGCTCGGAGCAAGCGTTGGGGGTATTGGTGGCATTGTCACTGACCCGTGAGCTTGGGCCAGTGGTGACGGCATTGTTGTTTGCTGGCCGTGCTGGTACCTCTTTGACGGCCGAAATCGGCTTGATGAAAGCGGGTGAGCAGTTGGCGGCGATGGAGATGATGGCAGTAAATCCGCTGCAGCGCGTGATCGCACCCAGATTTTGGGCGGGGGTCGTGGCGATGCCGGTGCTGGCGACGATTTTCAGCGCAGTAGGTGTAATAGGTGGCTATATCGTCGGCGTCCTGATGATCGGCGTGGATGAGGGCGCATTTTGGTCGCAGATGCAGGCTGGCGTGGATGTTTGGAATGACATCGCTAATGGCATCATCAAGAGTGTGGTATTCGGCATAGCGGTAACGTTTACCGCTTTATTCCAAGGCTATGAGGCGGAGCCGACACCGGAAGGCGTAGCACGTGCGACGACGCGCACGGTGGTGATCGCTTCGCTGCTGGTCCTGTGGCTGGACTTTTTGCTCACTGCCTTGATGTTTCATTAAGAAGCGTTGCATTTCGCACGATATGGAAGCGCAAATTTCTCGTTTTGGAGCCGTTAACGGTTCCATGTCCTATAGTTAGAGTATTGAGTCATGCAAAGAAAATCATTGGACTGGTGGGTTGGTCTGTTTGTCGTGCTCGGTGCGGCAGCTTTCTTTTTTCTAGCGATGAAAGCGGGGAACCTGAGTGCGTTCTCGTTTGAGAAAACCTATCCTGTTATTACGAAGTTCGACAACATCGGGGGCTTGAAGCCACGTGCGCCAGTCAAAAGCGCTGGTGTAGTGGTTGGTCGTGTCGGCGAGATTCGGTTTGATGACAAAAGTTACCAAGCAATAGTGACGCTGGAGCTGGAGAATAGTTATAAATTTCCTAAAGATACCTCGGCGAAAATTCTTACTGCGGGGTTATTGGGAGAGCAATATATTGGATTGGAAGCTGGAGGGGATACGAATAATCTGGTCGCTGGGGATCGTATCAAAATGACCCAATCGGCAGTCGTGCTGGAAAACCTGATTAGCCAGTTCCTGTACAGTAAGGCTGCCGAAGGAAAGGAAGGCGAAAAATAATGCGTTCAGCGCTAAGAATCGTTGTGTTGGCAACGGCGCTCGCCCTTGCCGGTTGTGCCACGAACAATCCGAAGGATCCGTTCGAAGGTTTCAATCGCGCGATGTTTACTTTCAACGATACCGTTGACCAAGCGGCAGTTAAGCCAGCTGCGCAGGCCTACAGCACCTTACCCTCCTTTGTGCAACGCGGTGTTGGCAATTTCTTCGGTAATCTCGGCGATGTATGGACCGCGGTGAATAATTTATTACAAGGCAAAATGGCCGATGGCATGTCCGACGTGATGCGAGTCGCAGTTAATTCGACATTCGGTCTTGGCGGTTTGCTCGATATCGGCACCGAAGCCGGCCTGTATAAACATAAGGAAGACTTCGGTCAGACCTTGGGCAAATGGGGGGTGAAATCTGGCCCGTATATTGTGTTGCCGCTCCTAGGTCCCTCTACCTTGCGGGACACAATTGTTTTGCCAATCGAGATCGAGGGAGATCCTTGGCATCATAAACGTCCGCTGCATGTTCGTACTATGGGATCCGTGGTGCGCATACTTGACCACCGGGCGGCGATATTAGATGCCTCCAACCTTGTCGAAGAAGCGGCGCTCGACCGGTATGAGTTCGTGCGCGACGCTTACTTGCAGCGTCGCCAGAACAACGTGTACGATGGCGACCCGCCAAGTTCTGCGTATGAGTTCGATGTCGGTCCCACCACCGAGACAGGCGAGGGGGGCGGAAGCGGGCATGCAACATCTAACGATGTCGTCGCTAAAGACGCGCCAATTGCGGAACCGTCGGCAGACCCTATCGTCAAATTGGAGCAAATTGACACCAATGAAACAAATTCTGGGATTGCATCCAAGGAAGCAAAGCAATAATCTCAAGTATCGCCAGTATGTGACGCTTTTAGCAAACATATAGAAGTCTATGGCGCTGTTTGCGGCTCTATCTATTCAAGCTAGGAAATCATGAAAGTATTCAAGACATTGTTTGCGGCAGCTGCTTTCGCGGTTGGTGCGTTCGGATTTGTGCCCGTCGCCTCCGCCCAGGAAGCGCCAGATGCCTTAGTCAAGCGGATCAGCCAGGAAGTACTGGACACCGCAAAGAGCGACAAGGAGATCCAGAGCGGTAATCAAAAGCGCGTGCTTGAACTGGTTGAGGCTAAAATTCTGCCGCACGTCGATTTTCAGCGCATGACCGCGCTTGCTGCTGGACGCTTCTGGCGTGAGGCTACGCCGGAACAGCAAAAGCAGCTGACTGCCGAATTCCGCACGCTCTTGATCTATACCTATTCGGGCGCTATTTCACAAATCAAGGATCAGAAGCTTGAATTCAAGCCTTTGCGCGCCGATCCGACTGATACCGAAGTCGAAGTCCGTTCGCAGGTGCTGCAGCCACGTGGTGGCGACCCGATTCAGTTGAACTACCGTTTGGAGAAACTTCCTTCGGGTTGGAAGATTTATGACGTTAACGTGCTCGGTGCGTGGCTGGTAGAAACCTATAAAGGCAACTTTGCCGCTGAGATCAGCAAGAGCGGTATCGATGGTTTGATCAAGACCCTGGCAGAGAAGAATAAGCGTCTGGCTGCTAGCGCCGCGAAAAAAACGACCAAATCGTCCTGAGCGCTTGATGTACCGACCCGGCCTTACCCTGACTGTGCATAACGCGCAAACCGTGCTGGACGCCGGTTTGCGTGCAATCGCCGAAGGGCAAACGCAGATAGATCTCACTGATCTGACCGTCGTTGATTCTGCCGCTGTTGCTACCATGTTGGCGTGGCAGCGCGCAGCACGCGCCAGCGGCAAATCGTTAATGTTTAGTAATTTGCCCGCCAACTTGCAGAGTCTGATCGACCTATATGGTGCGGCCGATTTATTGCATACTGTTACGCGCATGGAAGCACGCGCCGACTTACCGCATCACTGACCTTTCCAGGTCCAGGCCCCAATCCGGCTTCCTGTCCGGAAATCCAATATAATCAAACGTTTGGTCAAAGGCACCGCCGTTCCGCGCTGTGCCGCGGCTCGTTTCCCCGTGAAAGTAACCAGGCCTCACATGGCTGCTGCCCTTCAAATCGTCAATGTCGAAAAACGCTACAAGTCGCTGCAAGCGCTTGGTGGTGTGACGTTATCTGTCGAACAGGGAGAATTCTTCGGCCTGCTTGGGCCAAACGGCGCGGGTAAAACGACGCTGATTTCCATCATCGCCGGCTTGAACCGTGCCGATGGGGGGAGTGTGTCCATCCATGGTTATGATGTCGTGCGCGATTATCGGGAAGCGCGTAAGCGGCTCGGTGTCGTGCCGCAGGAGTTGGTATTCGATCCTTTCTTCACTGTACGCGAAACGCTTCGTATGCAGTCCGGTTATTTTGGCCTGAAGAATAATGACAAGTGGATCGATGAGGTGATGGCCAATCTGGATCTGACCAACAAAGCCGACACTAATATGCGCGCGCTGTCCGGCGGCATGAAGCGCCGCGTTCTGGTGGCGCAGGCACTAGTGCATAAGCCACCGGTGATCGTGCTCGATGAGCCGACCGCTGGTGTCGATGTTGAACTGCGCCAGACGCTGTGGAAATTCATTTCTCGCCTAAATCGCGAGGGGCATACCATCGTGTTAACCACGCATTATCTGGAAGAGGCGCAAGCGCTGTGCAACCGCATCGCGATGCTGAAAGCCGGGAAGGTGGTGGCGCTCGATTCCACCGCGGCGCTGATCAAGCGTATTTCCGGTTCGCAGTTAGTCGTGCGCCTGGCAAACGGCGCGCTCCCCGATGTGCTCAAGCCGTTGGTATCGCATCCGGATGAGCTGGTGTCCGGCAATAAATATACTTTGCGCGTCAATGAATACACCGATGTCGAACCGATTCTTGCGAAATTGCGGGAGGCCGGTGCGGTCATCGAAGATATGCAGTTGCAGCAGGCCGATCTGGAGGATGTGTTCATCCAGATCATGGAGGGCGAGAAATGATTGGCTTTCGGACTCTGCTGTACAAGGAGGTGCTGCGTTTCTGGAAAGTCGCTACTCAGACCATTACTGCGCCGATCGTTACCGCAATGCTCTATCTGCTGATCTTTGGCCATGTCTTGGAAGAGCATGTGCAGGTCTATCCGAATGTCCAGTATTCCGCTTTTCTGATTCCTGGCCTGGTGATGATGAGTGTGCTGCAGAATGCTTTTGCTAACAGTTCTTCCTCACTGATTCAATCAAAAATCACCGGTAATCTGGTGTTCGTGCTGTTGCCGCCGCTGTCCCATTGGGAATTGTTTGGCGCCTATGTGTTAGCGTCGATGGTACGTGGCCTGGTAGTGGGCGCCGGGGTTTTTATCATTACTGCCTGGTTTGCCAAGCTTTCTTTCTTCGCGCCATGGTGGATCGTCGTTTTTGCCTTGCTAGGTGCGGCTATCCTCGGCACTATGGGCTTGATCGCGGGCATCTGGGCGGAAAAATTTGATCAGCTCGCGGCTTTTCAGAATTTTCTTATCATGCCTGCTACTTTCTTGTCCGGCGTGTTCTACTCAATTCATTCGCTGCCGCCATTCTGGCAGGCAGTATCGCACTTCAATCCATTTTTTTATATGATTGACGGCTTCCGCTACGGCTTTTTTGGTCAATCAGACATCAATCCCTCGACCAGTTTCGCTATCGTCAGCGTATTCTTCGTGCTGCTGGCAGGCTTCGCAATTCGTTTGCTGAAGTCCGGTTATAAGCTGCGCCACTAAAGGTAAATCATGCTGCCTACACCTGAGCTTGTGAAAAGCTATATTGCTGCCAACCTTGACTGTACTCATCTTGAAGTCGAAGGGGATGGTCAACATTTCAATGCTGTTATCGTATCGCCTGCTTTCGTTGGCAAGCGCCTGATCCAGCGTCATCAGCTTGTGTATGCGGCGCTCGGCGACCGTATGCGCGAAGAAATTCATGCCTTGTCAATGAAGACCCTTACTCCGGAAGAGTTCCAACAATAATGGACAAACTGCTTATTTCCGGCGGCAAGCGCCTGTCCGGCGAAATCAATATTTCCGGCGCAAAGAATGCTGCCTTACCTATCCTGTGCGCCGGGCTGCTTACCGCCGATACCTTGCAGCTCTCCAATGTGCCGCATCTGCAGGATGTGAATACCATGCTCAAGCTGCTGCGGCAGATGGGATTGGGCATAGAGCAAGACGGTAACTGCATCGCTCTCAACGGTAATGCTATCGACAAACTAGAAGCGCCCTATGAATTGGTAAAAACCATGCGCGCCTCTATCCTGGTGCTCGGACCCCTGGTGGCACGCTTCGGTGAAGCTCGGGTCTCTCTTCCCGGCGGTTGCGCAATCGGCTCGCGTCCTGTGGATCAGCACATCAAGGGATTGCAAGCAATGGGTGCAGAGATCTCGATCGAGGCGGGTTACATCCACGCCAAGGCAAAAAAGCTCAAGGGCACGCGCATTGTGACCGACATGATCACGGTCACGGGAACCGAGAATCTGCTGATGGCCGCCACCCTTGCAGAAGGCGAAACAGTGCTGGAAAACGCTGCACGCGAACCAGAGGTGACCGATCTTGCCCATTTGCTGGTTGCCATGGGCGCGAAGATTGAGGGCATTGGCACTGACCGTCTGGTGATTCAAGGTGTCGACAAGCTGCATGGCGCTTCGCATGCCGTCATTGCAGACCGCATCGAGACCGGCACGTTCCTGTGCGCAGTCGCTGCCGTAGGCGGTGATGTCACGCTGAAAAACACCCGCAGCGATATTCTTGACGTCGCGCTCGACAAGCTCCGTGAAGCTGGCGTCATTTTGACTTCTGGTACGGATTGGATTCGCGTGCAGATGGCAGCGCGTCCAAAGGCAGTAAGCTTCCGTACCACGGAATACCCAGGATTTCCGACCGACATGCAGGCGCAATTCATGGCGTTGAATTGTCTTGCCGATGGCAGCAGCCGTGTCACCGAAACGATTTTCGAAAACCGCTTTATGCATGTACAGGAACTGAACAGACTCGGTGCATCGATTGATATCGATGGTCATACCGCTGTCGTTCAAGGTGTCGACAAGCTGATCGGTGCTCCTGTAATGGCAACAGATTTGCGCGCGTCCGCATCACTTGTGATCGCCGCACTTGCTGCGCAAGGCCAGACGCTGATCGATCGCATCTACCATCTTGACCGTGGCTATGACCGCATGGAAGTGAAATTGTCTGCCGTTGGTGCCGATATCCGTAGGGTGAGTGCATGAGCCAGCAACTAACCCTTGCTCTGTCCAAGGGCCGCATTTTTGAAGAGACGTTGCCGCTGCTGCAGGCAGCGGGCATTACTGTTACCGAAGATCCAGAAAAATCGCGCAAGCTGATTCTAGCGACCAACGACCCGAACGTACGGGTGATTATCGTGCGCGCCTCGGACGTTCCGACCTACGTGCAATACGGCGCAGCCGACTTCGGTGTTGCGGGGAAGGACGTGTTACTGGAACATGGCGGTGAAGGTCTGTACCAGCCAATCGATCTGAACATTGCCAAGTGCCGTTTGTCGGTTGCAGTTCCTACAGGCTTCGATTATGCCAACGCAGTGCGCCAAGGCGCGCGTTTGCGGGTTGTGACCAAGTATGTGAATTGCGCACGTGAACACTTCGCGGCGAAAGGTGTGCACGTTGACCTGATCAAACTGTATGGATCAATGGAGCTCGGTCCGTTGGTCGGCTTGTCTGACGCCATTGTTGATTTGGTCAGCACCGGTAGCACCCTGCGTGCAAACAACTTGACCGAAGTCGAACACATCATGGACATCTCCTCGCGTCTGGTGGTGAATCAGGCGGCATTGAAGCTGAAGCGTGAGCGCTTGCAGCCGGTCCTGGAAGCCTTTGAAAAAGCATCGAAAGCCCGTTGATATCATCATGAGCATCCAGATTCGTAAACTTGACTCCACCTCTCCCGATTTCACTGCGCAACTGTCTGCCGTCCTAGCCTTCGAAGCCAGTGAAGACGAGGCGATCGACCGTGCAGCCGCGCAGATTCTTGCCGATGTCAAAGCGCGTGGCGATGCTGCCGTCATCGACTATACCAACCGCTTCGATAAACGCAATGCAAGCGATGTCGCTAGTCTGGAGATTGGCAGGGCAGAGCTACAGGCGGCACTGGAGAGCCTGTCTCCCGAGCGACGCGATGCATTGCAAACAGCCGCGGACCGCGTGCGTGCCTATCACGAGCGGCAGAAAGCTGAAATCGGCGGTGATGGTTTTACCTATACCGAAGCAGATGGCACAGTGCTTGGCCAGAAGGTGACACCACTCGACCGCGTTGGTATCTACGTACCCGGCGGTAAGGCTGCTTACCCTTCCTCAGTGCTGATGAATGCCATACCGGCCAAAGTTGCCGGTGTGCAGGAAATCATCATGGTCGTGCCAACGCCCGCTGGCGTAAAGAATGCGTTGGTGCTCGCCGCAGCGGCGATCGCGGGCGTGGATCGCGTATTTACCATCGGTGGTGCGCAGGCAGTTGGCGCCCTCGCATTCGGCACGGCAAGCATTCCGCAAGTCGACAAAATTGTCGGACCTGGCAATGCCTACGTCGCTGCCGCGAAGCGCCGTGTTTTCGGTGTCGTCGGCATTGATATGATCGCCGGCCCTTCGGAAATTCTCGTGTTGTGTGATGGGTCCACTGATCCGGATTGGGTTGCGATGGACCTGTTTTCGCAAGCAGAACACGATGAACTCGCGCAGTCCATCCTAGTCTGCCCAGACGCCGACTATATTGCGCAAGTCGAAGCGAGTATCCATCGACAGCTCGATGCCATGCCGCGCAAGGACGTCATCCGTACTTCGTTGACCAACCGTGGTGCCTTGGTGAAGGTGCGCGATATGGAGGAAGCCTGCGAGATTGCCAACCTGATTGCTGCAGAACACCTGGAAATCTCTGCGGAAAATCCACAGCAATGGGCGGACAAGATCCGTCATGCTGGCGCCATGTTCCTCGGTCGTTTTTCGTCCGAATCGCTGGGCGATTACTGCGCTGGCCCGAACCATGTGTTGCCAACTTCGCGCACCGCGCGTTTCTCCTCGCCGCTAGGCGTCTATGATTTTCAGAAACGCTCTAGCGTTATTCACGTCAGCGAAGCGGGAGCGCGCACACTAGGCAAGATCGCTGCGGAGCTTGCCTATGGCGAAGGCTTGCAGGCACATGCCGGATCGGCGGAGTACCGTTTGAAATGAAATGGATAGCCGTCGTTCCTGCGAATGCGGAAAGCATGCGTGGTTGATATGGGGGGCTGGCTCAATTGCGTTTTTTGTGAAGACGCTCTGCAGGGACTCACACGCATTCCGGACGGCAGCATTGATTTGCTGATCGCGGATCCACCTTACGGTCTAGGCAAGGACTACGGCAACGATTCCGATAAACTGGATGCAGATGCGTACTTGCGTTGGACCGAACAGTGGGTGGATGCCGCACTGCCGAAGCTTAAGCCGAACGGCAGCCTGTATATCTTCCTGACGTGGCGTTATTCACCCGAAATTTTCGTGATGCTGAAAAAGCGCATGACCATGATCAACGAAATTATCTGGGACCGCAGGGTGCCATCAATGGGAGGCAGCACACGCAAGTTCTCATCGGTGCACGATACGGTTGGCTTTTTCGTCAAGGCAAAGGATTACTATTTCGATCTGGACGCAGTGCGCATTCCGTATGATGAGGAAACCAAAAAAGCGCGCTCTCGCCGGATCTTTGTTGGCGCCAAGTGGCTGGAAATCGGCTATAACCCAAAGGACGTCTGGAGCGTATCGCGTTTGCATCGGGAACACCGTGAGCGCGCCGATCACCCAACACAGAAACCGCTGGAAATCGTCGAGCGTATGCTCAAGGCTTCCTGCCCCCCGGGCGGCATCGTGCTGGATCCTTTCATGGGCAGTGGCACCACCGCTGTGGCAGCGAAGCGCTGTGCGCGACATTTTGTCGGATTCGAATTGAATCCTGACTATTGTGAATTGATTGAAAATCGTTTAGCAGAACTTGATAAACCGGCAGCCGCTTGAGAGTAGGAATCCCATGTCCCTGATCGAAAACATTATTCGTCCCGAAGTACGCGCGCTTGCCGCTTACCACGTGCCGAACGCCGGCGGCTTCGTGAAGCTCGACGCGATGGAAAATCCATACACGCTGCCAGAAACGCTGCGCAACGAACTGGGACGTCGCCTGGCCGACGTTGCGATGAATCGTTACCCAGTGCCCGCATATGCGGAGTTGAAGGCAAAAATCTGTGAGCGGCTCGGTGTTCCTGCTGGCTTTGATGTCATGCTTGGCAACGGGTCAGACGAGCTGATCTCTATTCTGTCTATCGCTTGTGCCAAGCCAGGCGCTAAAGTCTTGGCGCCAATCCCTGGTTTTGTCATGTATGCAATGTCGGCCAGCTTTGCTGGTCTGGAATTCGTCGGTGTTCCTCTCAACGCAGACTTCACGCTCGACAAGGCCTCATTGCTGGCGGTAATTGCGCAGCACAAGCCGGCGATCACCTATCTTGCCTATCCGAACAATCCCACTGGCAATTTGTTCAATGCGGACGACATGGTCGACATCATTCGTGCGGTGGGGGACCTCGGAATCGTCGTCGTGGACGAAGCCTATCAACCGTTCGCACAAACAAGTTTTATGCCGCGCTTGCCGGAATTCGATAATCTCGTTGTGATGCGCACCGTGTCTAAGCTTGGACTGGCTGGCATTCGCCTCGGCTACATGTCCGCTAGCAAGGCACTGCTGACAGAGTTCGACAAGGTGCGCCCACCGTACAATGTCAACGTATTGACGCAAGCAGCGGCTGAGTTTGTGCTGGATCATGTCACCGTATTGGACGCGCAGGCCGCATGCTTGCGGGAGGAACGCGCACATTTGGCTACCGCTATGGCGGCCTTGCCGGGTGTTGAAGTTTTCCCGTCGGCGGCAAATTTCCTCCTAATTCGCCTGAAAACACAAAAAAATCATGCCGATCGTGTCTTTTCTGCATTGTTAGATCGTAAGGTTTTGATCAAAAATGTCGGTAAAATGCACCCATTACTGGAAAACTGCTTGCGGGTGACCGTCAGCACCCCGGAAGAAAACCGTTTATTTCTTGATGCACTAAAAGCATCGCTCGCTTTGTAACCTTGGTAGCACCACTTAACATGTCCAGCCCACGCATTGCAGAGGTCACTCGCAATACCAATGAAACGCAGATCCGCGTCGCGATCAATCTCGACGGCACCGGCCAGCAGAAACTCAATACCGGCGTGCCTTTTCTCGACCATATGCTTGATCAGATTGCTCGGCATGGCCTGATTGACCTCGATATTGAAGCCAAAGGCGACCTGCATATCGATGCGCATCACACCGTGGAAGACGTCGGTATCACGCTCGGCCAGGCATTTGCCAAGGCAATCGGCGACAAAAAGGGTATTCGTCGCTATGGCCATGCATATGTGCCGCTGGACGAGGCACTGTCGCGTGTCGTTGTCGATTTTTCAGGACGCCCTGGACTGGAATTCCATGTGCCATTTAAGCGTGCGATGATCGGCGCATTCGATGTCGATCTGACACATGAATTCTTTCAAGGCTTCGTCAATCATGCGCTGATGAGCTTGCATATTGATAACTTGCGCGGTGAGAACGCCCATCATCAGTGCGAGACCGTTTTTAAGGCATTTGGCCGCGCATTGCGTATGGCTGCCGAACTGGATCCGCGTGCGCTGGGTACCATTCCTTCGACCAAAGGAAGTCTGTAACGGCTGCGGCGCAGCACGTTAAGAACACATTTCAGACATGAAGAAAATTGTTGTAGTGGATTATGGCATGGGCAATTTGCGCTCGGTGGCGCAGGCCCTGCGTCATGTCGCGCCCGAGGCCGACGTACGGATTTCTGGTGAACTGGCTGATATCAAGTCCGCCGACCGCTTGGTACTCCCAGGACAGGGCGCAATACCGGATTGCATGCACTGTCTGCGCGAGTCAGGTCTGCAGGAGGCCGTTATCGAAGCGACACGCAGTAAGCCCTTGCTGGGCGTATGCGTCGGCGAGCAATTGCTGTTTGACTGGAGCGAAGAAGGTGATACGCCAGGCGTTGGTTTGCTACCTGGCAAGGTAGTACGCTTTCGCCTGGACGGCCTGTTGCAGGAAGACGGTTCGCGTTTCAAGGTGCCGCAGATGGGCTGGAACCGTGTAAAACAAACGCTGTCCCATCCGTTGTGGAACGGCATTGCCGATGACAGCTATTTCTATTTCGTGCATAGCTATTACGCAGTGCCCGCCGATCCTAAACATACGGCCGGCGAAACTGTCTATGGCGCGCCATTCGCGTGTGCCGTTGCAAAAGATAATATATTCGCGACCCAGTTTCATCCGGAAAAAAGCGCGACAGCTGGTTTGCAGCTGTACAAAAATTTTATTCACTGGAATCCGTAGTCGGAAAGCCGTTGTACAACAACCTTAATTAACTCATTGATCCTAACGTAGCCATGCTGCTCATACCTGCCATCGACCTCAAGGACGGTCATTGCGTACGCCTGAAACAGGGCGACATGGACCAAGCCACCGTGTTTTCGGAAGACCCCGCCCAGATGGCGCGACATTGGCTTGCCCAAGGTGCACGACGATTGCACTTGGTAGATTTGAACGGCGCATTCGCCGGCAAGCCGAAGAACGAAGCGGCAGTGAAGTCAATCATCCAAGTAGTGCGCGAATTCGCACTCGAAAATGACACCGACGAAATTCCGATTCAACTCGGCGGCGGCATCCGCGATCTGGACACCATCGAGCGTTATCTCGACGATGGTCTTTCCTACATCATCATCGGCACCGCCGCAGTAAAAAATCCCGGTTTCCTGCATGATGCTTGCAGCGCATTCCCCGGCCAGATCATCGTCGGCCTGGATGCTAAGGATGGCAAGGTGGCAACGGACGGCTGGAGCAAGCTATCCGGCCACGAGGTCATCGACCTTGCGAAAAAGTTCGAAGACTACGGCTGCGAAGCCATCGTCTACACGGACATCGGACGTGACGGCATGATGGCCGGCGTGAATATCGATGCCACCGTCAAACTCGCGCAAAGCATGACCATTCCGGTGATTGCATCCGGTGGTGTGCACAATATCAAGGACGTCGAAGCCTTATGTGCAGTCCAGGATGAAGGTATCGAGGGCGTGATTTGCGGCCGTTCGATTTACGAAGGCACACTCAATCTGCGCGAGGCCCAGCAGCGTGCGGATGAACTGAGCGGCCTGAAAGAGGCGGAAGAAGAATAAGCATGGCCCTTGCAAAACGCATCATTCCTTGTCTGGACGTCACCAATGGCCGTGTGGTCAAAGGCGTCAATTTCGTGGAGCTGCGCGATGCCGGCGACCCGGTCGAGATCGCGCGCCGCTATGACGAGCAGGGAGCGGACGAACTCACCTTTCTCGATATTACTGCGACCTCTGACGGCCGCGATTTGATTCTGCACATCATTGAGGCGGTCGCATCACAAGTATTCATTCCACTGACCGTCGGTGGCGGTGTGCGCACGGTTGATGATGTGCGCCGTTTGCTCAACGCCGGCGCCGACAAGATCAGTGTTAACAGTAGCGCGGTTGCCAATCCCCAGATGGTGCAGGACATCGCACAGAAATTCGGTTCGCAATGCATCGTGGTTGCCATTGATGCGAAGAAAAGTGGCGATGGTAAATGGGAAGTATTCACCCACGGCGGCCGCAAGCCGACCGGTCTCGATGTCGTGGAGTGGGCAAAAAAAATGGAAAGCCTGGGCGTCGGCGAAGTATTGCTGACTAGCATGGATCGAGACGGCACCAAGAGCGGTTTCGATCTTGCGCTTACGCGTGCGGTATCCGACGCGGTATCCATCCCGGTGATCGCCTCAGGTGGCGTCGGCGGCCTGCAAGATCTCGCGGATGGCATCAAGATCGGCAAGGCGGATGCCGTGCTGGCGGCCAGCATTTTCCACTATGGACAGCACACCGTGCAGGAGGCCAAGCGTTTCATGTCCGAACAAGGCATTCCAATGAGGCTCGCATGAGCGCCAACGACAGGTGGCTCAATAAGGTGAAGTGGGACGAGCATGGCTTGGTCCCAGTCATCGCGCAGGAAGTCGGCTCGAACAATGTGCTCATGTTCGCCTGGATGAACCGTGACGCGCTTGCCAAGACAGTGGAGCTGGGCGAAGCAGTCTACTGGAGCCGTTCACGCAAGAAGCTGTGGCACAAGGGGGAAGAATCCGGTCATATTCAGAAGGTGCACGAAGTCCGTCTCGATTGTGATGAAGATGTCGTGTTGCTGAAGGTCGAGCAGGTGGGGGGCATCGCCTGCCATACTGGGCGGCATTCCTGCTTTTTCCAGAAGTTCGAGGGTAGCGCAACGAATGGCGACTGGCAGACCGTCGAGCCGGTGCTGAAAGATCCGGAACGCATTTATAAATAGCCTTGGCGGACCATCCGCCTCACATAATGAGTGATACTTTAAAACGCCTGGCCGATGTCATCGAATCGCGCAAGCCCATTAACGGCGGCGATCCCGATAAGTCCTACGTTGCTCGCCTATTTGCCAAAGGGGACGATGCAATCCTGAAAAAGATCGGGGAAGAAGCAACCGAAACCGTCATGGCGGCAAAAGATGCGCGAGCCGGCGGCGACAAGTCAAAGGTGCTCTATGAGTGTGCCGATCTGTGGTTCCATTCCATGATTATGCTTGCGCAGTTCGACCTGACTCCGCAAGACGTATTGAATGAATTGGCGCGTCGTGAGGGCGTGTCCGGCATCGAGGAAAAAGCGAGTCGTAAGCCAGACTGACCTAACTCACTAAAAATCGGGAAATCCATGACTAACTGCATATTCTGCAAGATCGCATCCAAACAGATTCCGTCGAAGACCGTGTACGAAGACGACGATGTGATTGCATTTCATGACATCAATCCCGCGGCACCCGTACATTTTTTAATCGTACCGAAACAACATATTGCTTCACTCGCGGACTGCGACGAACGCCACGCGTCTCTGCTTGGGAAAATGATGGTGCTTGTACCAAAGCTTGCAAAAGAGCAAGGCTGTGGCTATACCCTTGCCGAAGATGGTGCTGGGGCAGGTGGTTTCAAAACCTTATTCAATACAGGGCCAGATGGCGGCCAAGAGGTGTACCATCTGCATTTGCACGTTATTGGTGGTCCCCGCCCGTGGCGCGGCCAGCGATAAAGGTTCGCTGATTGACTAGGATGTATACATCCGCTTAGGAGAATGCAATGGGTTCGTTAAGCATAGGCCATTGGCTCATCGTGCTGGTGGTAGTGATGTTGATTTTCGGTACCAAGAAACTGGGTAATATTGGTTCGGATCTCGGCAAGGCCGTAAAGGGCTTCAAGGACGGCATCAAGAGTGATGATGAAAAACCGCTGGCTCAGTCTGACAAGGCAACCATCGACGTCGACGCCAAAGAAAAAAAGAGTTGATGCTCCTTTGCAGAAGGTGCTCATATGACGCACCATTGGGCTCGTTGCAATTCGCCTGCGCAGCTTCTTCGTCATGATTGAACTTGGGCTTTCCAAGCTTGCATTGATCGGCGTCGTAGCGCTGGTCGTTATTGGCCCTGAACGCCTTCCCAAAGTGGCGCGCATGGCAGGGACCTTGTTTGGCCGCGCACAACGCTATATCAACGAAGTCAAATTGGAAGTCAGTCGGGAAATCGAGCTGGAAGAATTGCGCAAAATGCAGAACGATATGCAGGAAGCGGCTAGCAGCGTCGAGCAATCCATCGCCCGGAACTTGGCTGAAATCAAAGGCGAGGTGCACAACGCCTTGTCCAATCCTCTGCTTGATACATCGGTTCCCGACCAGATGGCGGTCAAGGCAAAGAATTTCCGCAAAAAGAAGCTTGCCCGCACTTCAGCTATCCCGTCATGGTATAAAAAGCAGAGTGGTCGCAAGACACGCGTCATATCCGCTGCGGCCCGTGTGGCCAAGTATCGTCCTGGCGGTTCCGCACGCAAATCATTCCACTGAATCTTATGTCTGACGATCAACAAACGGTGGGGACGGGAGAAAGTTTCATTTCACACTTAGTGGAATTGCGCAGCCGCATCATGAAGGCATTCGGCGGGGTGCTTATCCTCTTTCTCTTTTTCTTTTTGATTTGGCCTGGCCCCGCTGAGATCTACGACCTGTTTGCACACCCAATGATCGCATCATTGCCGCCTGGTTCGAAAATGATCGCCACCGGGGTCATCACACCTTTTCTGGTGCCCATGAAAGTCACTCTGCTGGTCGCATTCGTGGTGTCATTGCCTTGGGTGCTCTATCAAATATGGGCTTTTGTAGCGCCAGGTCTATATGCGCACGAGAAAAAGCTGATCGCGCCACTGGTTATATCGTCTTCGCTTTTGTTTATTGTCGGCGTTGGCTTTTGTTATTTCTTCGTGTTCGGTACGGTGTTTAGTTTCATTAATCACTTTGCTCCGGAAAGTATTTCTGTTGCTCCGGATATTGAAACCTATTTCGACTTTGTGATGACAATGTGCTTTGCGTTTGGGCTGACCTTCGAAGTCCCGGTCGTCGTCATTGTTTTGGTGCGCATGGGATTCGTTACGGTCGACAAACTCAAGGCCGCACGCCCGTATGTCATCGTTGGTGCATTTATTATTGCCGCGGTGGTCACGCCCCCAGACATTGCAAGCCAGTTCATGCTCGCGTTGCCCCTATGGGTGCTGTATGAGATAGGCTTGCTATGCGCACCTTTGTTTGCCAGGATGACCCAGGTGCCGGAAGAAACAGTTTGATTTCTCAGATACTCATTTTGCCTGCCGTAACCACGCTACCAGTGGATAGGCGTCCTTGAATCCCGCAACCACTTCTTTTCCAAGATCGGCGGGAATCTTTTTTTTCAGACTCGTCTCCTTCCAGACGATGAAGCTTTTCATCTTGATGTACTCGATGTGTGGCACATCGGCATCAAAGCCTTTCGGTGGCCGAGTCAGTTTGCCTTCGTCTCGCAAATCGCCAAAAGTCTCTTTCAGCTTCCGGTTTTTCAGGACCTTACCGAAGCCGTCCGCATCCGCGATGACGTGCTGACGAATGCGTTTCAGCCGGTCTGCTGGCGGCATGTATTCACCACCGGCAACCAATAACGTGCCGTCGGCATCCACGTGAAAATAATACGCTGGGCCGCCACCTTGGCTCGGCTTCTTCAATCCACTTGCAGTAATGGCTGCGGAGAACGTTGTTTTGTAGGGGCTCTTGTCTTGAGAGAAGCGCATGTCACGATTGATCCGAAACAGTGCCTTTTTCGGATTGCAATCGGCAACAGTCGGATCGAAGCGGCTGATGTCGCCAATTAGCCGCGTCACCAGCTCAAGAAATTCCGCGCGAAGAATGTCGTAACGCGGCTTATTCATGACAAACCACGCGCGATTGTTATTTTCTGAGAGCTCGGCCAAAAACTGAATCAGGTCGCGAGTATGCATACAAAACGTCGTCTTCGAAGTGTATTGTTATTCCTGTTCTTCGCGGCGTGGACGGGGGCGTTTGCCGATAGTGACATCAATTGTCGATTCCTGACTCTTGCGAAGCACCGTCATCTTTGCCTTGTTGCCTGGCTTGAGATCGGCGATCAGATTCAGCATGTCTGACGTGTCTGTTACCGGCTTACCCTCAACGGCGACCAGGATATCGCCCGGGCGAATACCGGCTTTATCTGCGGGGCCGCCCTTAAGCACACCGGCAATAATAGCGCCGGACTTCCGCGTCAGACCGAAGCTCTCTGCCAACTCGGGCGTGATGTCTTGCGGTTCTACGCCGATCCAGCCACGCACTACTTGACCAGTGTTAATAATCGATTCCATTACGGTTTTGACTGTCGTGACAGGAATGGCAAAGCCGATACCGAGCGACCCTCCGCTACGTGAATAGATCGCAGTGTTGATGCCTAGCAAGTTGCCATTTGC
Organism: uncultured Noviherbaspirillum sp.; assembly: GCA_965974465.1. Taxonomy (GTDB): domain Bacteria; phylum Pseudomonadota; class Gammaproteobacteria; order Burkholderiales; family Burkholderiaceae_D; genus Noviherbaspirillum. The sequence goes on along the minus strand of CBHCMF010000003.1, from coordinate 28,826 downwards.
GTCGATAAGTGCGCCACCCGAATTGCCAGGATTGATTGCCGCATCAGTCTGAATGAAATTTTCAAACGTATTGATGCCGAGGTGATTGCGGCCAAGCGCCGAAATGATTCCCATTGTGACCGTCTGGCCGACTCCAAAAGGATTGCCGATCGCCAATACTACGTCGCCCACTTTTGCCTGGTCGGCATGACCCAGAGCAATCGCCGGCAGATTCGGCAAATTAATTTTGACGACAGCGAGGTCTGTTTCGGGGTCTGTGCCAACCACTTTGGCGACCGCCTTGCGGCCGTCCGCAAGCGCAATCTCGATCTCGTCCGCAGTTTCAATCACATGGTTATTGGTTAGGATGTAGCCTTCGGCACTGACTACGACACCCGAGCCCAAGCTGAACTGCCTGTCTTCCTGCTGATCACCGAAGAAACGGCGAAACAGGGGATCTTCCATGAACGGTGTTTTAGGCTGGCGTGCACCCTTGGTAGTAAAAATGTTCACCACCGCTGGCATGGCACGCTGGGCAGCGTTGCGATATGAAGATTGTGCCGGGCTGACATTCGCGGGTGCTTCCGTCATTGGCACGGAATTGGCCGCCATGTGGATACGTGAGCCGCCGCCCGATAGGCTTGAAGCCCATTCCGGCTTCAAGCTCGCTACAATGAACCAAATTGCCAAGCCGACCGTGACGGTTTGCGCAAACAATAACCAGAGACGTCGCATAAGAGGTAGAAAAATGGGACAAGGACTAATAAATAGGGACAGCGTTGCAAAATATCTAGAGCAAACGCTCGATATTACTCGCTTTCGCGACTATTGCCCAAATGGACTGCAAGTTGAAGGACGATCATCCATCAAAAAGCTGGTTACAGGCGTTACCGCCAGTCTAGCGCTGATCGAAGCTGCCGTGGAAGCAGAGGCTGATGCCATTCTGGTGCATCACGGCTATTTTTGGCGTGGTGAAGATGCGCGTGTGATTGGTCCAAAACAAAAGAGGCTGAAGTTGCTCCTGGCAAACGACATCAATTTGTTTGCCTACCACTTGCCATTGGATATGCATCCGAAATACGGAAACAACGCCCAACTTGGGCAACGGTTGGACTTGGTCGCGGACGGCCGTTTTGGCGACGGAGAGCTAGGGTGGCTGGGCTTTGCCAATAATGCTGGCGTCAATACTGTCGGCGCATTGGCACAGATGATCGAAGCACGCCTCGGTCGGGCGCCATTGGTAATTGGCGATTCTGCCCAACCGCTTGGGCGGTTGGCGTGGTGCACAGGGGCTGCGCATAGCATGTTTGCTGATGCTATCGCTGCGGGGGCGAGCGTCTACTTAAGCGGTGAAATCTCCGAGCCCACCGTACACTTGGCGCGAGAGGCGGGGATTGCCTATCTCGCATGCGGGCATCATGCAACCGAACGTTACGGTGTGCAGGCAATCGGTGAACATCTTGTTGAGCAGTTCGATCTTGAGCATCAATTTATTGATATTCCCAATCCGGTATGATTGCCATGTACCAATAGTCGGTTATATTCCCTAAACCATTTGTGATGGAGGTATCATTACGACACATGAGGGAATAATTATGTTGGATGAAACATCGCGAGGCACGGTCGGTGTCCTGATCGTCGAAGACGATGCCGTTACGCGAAAGTCGTTATGTCTGGCGATTGAGTCAGAGCCAGAGTTAAAGCTGCTCGCGGCTTTTGACAGCGTCAAGCCCGCCTTGGACTGGTTGGAGAACGAGTCTCTCGACGTTTTAATGACCGATCTTGGTCTGCCGGATGGATCGGGCATTGAAATTATCCACGCTTGCGCGCGCCGTCATCCGCATACCGATATCATGGTAGTTACTATGTCCAGCGACGAGGCGAATGTCCTGGCCTGTATCGAAGCCGGTGCCTCAGGTTACGTGCTTAAGGGCGCGGGAAAGACGAATATAGCCCGCGCTGTACTAGATTTGCGGGCAGGCGGGGCGCCAATGAGCCCCGCTATCGCGCGTATGGTGCTGGCAAAGGTACGTGACGGCAAAAAGCCGGCATCGGCTGTCCAACAGGTTGCAGACAACAGTCTGACTAAGCGTGAGGCTGCTATTCTTGACCTGATCGCACAAGGAGACAGCTATGGCGAAGTTGCCAAGTTGTTGTCAGTCTCGGTGGGAACCGTGCAAACGCACATCAAGAATATCTATGGCAAGTTAGCAGTGCATTCACGTGGCGAGGCTGTCTTCGAGGCGCATCGGCGCGGTTTGCTGCAACTTGGTCGCCCGCGCACATCGAAAAATTAGCGTCATTTCTTTGGTGTCTTGCATAACTTGCAACTATGCAATTTCTTTCGGCGCTAATTTTGGTGCTGACTGCGCTCTTTCCTTATTTGCATCGATCAAGGTCAGCGTGGCTTTGCATTTGTGCAACATCTGTCCTCGTCTTTGATAAAGGCGGCGGACAAGCACCTCAAATTATGCGTCGCGCCATTTATTCCCTTTAAATCGTATCCGCCGTTCGTTATAATCTAAGGTTGCTAGAAGTTTCGTGCGGATTTCGTCTTTTCACTGATTGGGGTGGGTATGAGTAACGAAAAGCAGGTTGATTCTGCTCGACGAGGCTTGCTCGTCGCTACGTGTGCGGCGGGTGGGGTGGCCGGTTTGGCTACTGCAGGAGCCTTTGTATCCACCTTTCAGCCATCCGAACGTGCAAAAGCAGCTGGCGCTCCAGTGGAAGTAGACATCGCAGGCCTGGCGCCCGGAGAGATGAAGACCGTCGAGTGGCGCGGCAAGCCCGTATGGATTCTGAAGCGTTCGCCGGAAATGGTTGAGTCGTTAAAGAAAACGGATGCTCAAGTTGCCGATCCTGAATCCGAACGTAATCCGAATGAGTTGACTCCAGAATACGCCCGGAATAAACACCGCTCCCGCGACCCTGAAATCTTCGTCGCCGTTGGCATTTGCTCTCATCTAGGCTGTTCGCCGACCACCAAGCTTCAACCAGGGGCACAGCCTTCGTTGCCGGACGATTGGGCTGGCGGCTTTTTGTGTCCGTGCCATGGATCCACATTTGACGTCGCAGGCCGTGTTTTCAAAAACAAGCCGGCTCCTGACAATCTGCAAATTCCGCCGTACATGTACCTTAGTGAAACTAAGACTAAGCTGATCATTGGTAAAGATGAGAAAGGCGAGGCATAGTCATGGCATTCCAAGAAAAGAAGCTTCCTGCGGGCGCCCCTTTATCTGCCAAAGCTCTGAGCTGGGTCGATGCGCGTTTTCCGGTGACCTCTACTTGGAAGGCGCATTTGTCCGAATACTATGCGCCGAAGAACTTTAACTACTGGTATGCCTTCGGCTCTCTTGCGCTGTTGGTGTTGGTGATTCAGATCGTCACCGGAATTTTCCTGGTAATGCACTATAAGCCGGATGCCGCCCTTGCATTCAATTCCGTCGAATTAACCATCATGCGCGATGTGCCGTGGGGGTGGTTGATCCGCTACATGCACTCTACAGGGGCCTCCGCCTTTTTCATCGTCGTCTACCTGCACATGCTGCGGGGATTGCTGTATGGTTCTTATCGCAAGCCGCGTGAATTAGTGTGGCTGTTCGGCGTTGGTATTTTCTTGTGCCTCATGGCCGAAGCGTTCTTCGGTTATCTGCTTCCATGGGGGCAGATGTCGTACTGGGGCGCACAGGTGATCGTAAACCTGTTTGGTGCAATTCCATTTATCGGTCCGGATCTGTCGCTATGGATTCGTGGTGACTACGTCGTTTCCGATGCGACGCTGAACCGGTTCTTCTCCTTTCACGTGATCGCCATTCCTCTCGTGCTGTTGGGGTTAGTCGTCGCGCACATCGTCGCGTTGCACGAAGTGGGTTCCAACAATCCGGACGGCGTCGAGATCAAGGAAAAGACGGATTCTAAAGGCGTGCCGCTGGATGGCATTCCATTTCATCCGTATTACACGGTACATGATGTATTTGTTGCCGTTGTATTCCTGATCGTGTTCACGGCAATTATTTTCTTTGCCCCGGAAATGGGGGGGTACTTCCTTGAATACAACAACTTCATTCCTGCAGATCCACTGAAGACGCCGCCGCATATTGCGCCAGTTTGGTATTTCACGCCGTTCTATTCGATTCTTCGCGCAACCACTTCGCAGTTCATGTATGCGCTGGAAATTGGTGTCATTGCTTATGTTGTGTTGATTTTGCTGAAAACGAAGCTGAATGGCTCTGTAAAAGCAGTCATCACCAGTGTTGCTGCCGTTGTGCTGATCGGCATGTTCAAATTCGACGCCAAGTTCTGGGGGGTGGTGTTGATGGGCGTATCCGTGTTGATTTTGGCTGGTTTACCATGGCTGGATCATTCGCCGGTCAAATCGATCCGCTATCGCCCGAGCTGGCACCGTTACATGTATCTCCTGTTTGGCATCGCGTTTCTGATCCTCGGTTACCTCGGTGTATTGCCGCCGACTGAAGGCCGTACGCTAGTCTCGCAGGTTTGCACCTTCATCTACTTCGGTTTCTTCCTGTTGATGCCATGGTGGAGCACAATTGGTCAGTTTAAGCCGGTGCCTGACCGTGTTACCTTCCATCCGCACTAAGCCGCAAAAGGAAATAAGAACCATGAGATTCTTGAAAAAACTGATAGCGGTGTTGGCGCTTGTACCGGCGGTGGCCTTGGCGAGTGAGGCAACCTTTCCTCTTGATCAGGCGCCAAATCGGACGAAGGATTTGGCTGCGTTGCAGAATGGCGCCAAGCTATTCGTCAACTACTGCCTGAATTGTCACTCGGCGTCTGCAATGCGCTACAACCGCCTTAAGGACATCGGCCTGACTGATGAGCAGATCAAGAACAATCTGTTGTTCACATCGGAAAAGGTGGGCGACTTGATGAAGGTATCGATGCCGGCCAAGGATGCAAAGGACTGGTTTGGTGCGGTACCGCCGGATCTGTCAGTCATCGCTCGTGCGAAGGCTTCTGATGCTGGCTCTGGTGCGGACTGGCTGTACACCTATCTGCGAACTTTCTACAAGGACGATGCCCGCCCAACGGGCTGGAACAATTTGGTATTCCCGAATGTCGGCATGCCTCATGTTATGTGGGAATTGCAAGGCGTGCGTAATGCTAAGTTCGTAGAAGAACGGGATGCACATGATCCGAACAAGACGGTGCATAAGTTTGCCGGTTTCGAGCAGGTTAAGCCGGGCAAGCTATCTCCTCTTGAGTTCGACAATGCGACTGCTGACTTGGTCGCCTATCTGGAGTGGATGGCGGAGCCGACGCAAAATACGCGCAAGCGTCTCGGTGTATGGGTACTGCTGTTCCTGGGGTTCTTCCTGGTCCTGGCATGGCGTCTGAACGCGTCCTATTGGAAGGATGTCAAGTAAGTTTTGTGTCCGCTCTCCTGAAAAGGGGAGCGGGTGTTTGATTTGGGGTGAGCCGTACGAGGTCTCACCCCTTTGTTTCTAAGGAACTGTAAAAAATGATGGTTCTCTACTCGGGCACTACCTGTCCTTTCTCGCAACGCTGCCGTCTTGTGTTGTTCGAAAAGGGCATGGACTTCGAGATCCGTGACGTTGATTTGTTCAACAAGCCGGAAGATATTTCTGTCATGAACCCGTACGGCCAAGTGCCGATTCTGGTTGAACGTGATCTGATTTTGTACGAATCGAATATCATTAATGAATATATCGATGAGCGCTTCCCGCATCCGCAATTGATGCCGGCCGATCCGCTGATGCGCGCGCGCGCGCGCTTGATGTTATTTAATTTCGAAAAGGAACTGTTCATTCACGTTCACACGTTGGAGAACGACAAGTCCAAGGGCTCGGAAAAAATACACGAGAAGGCGCGCGCAGAAATCCGTGATCGCCTGACAACGCTGGCACCCTTGTTCCTGAAGAACAAGTACATGCTCGGTGACGAGTTCTCGATGCTGGACGTTGCAATTGCGCCCTTGCTTTGGCGTCTTGATCACTACGGTATCGAACTATCGAAGATCGCAGCGCCTCTGATGAAGTATGCGGAGCGGATTTTCTCACGTCCGGCTTATATTGAAGCGTTGACGCCATCCGAGAAAGTCATGCGTCGTTAATGCCTGCCGTCAGCGCATCAATCACCGTGATGTGCTGACGAGTAAGCTGTTTAATATGAGAAACCATGTCTGAGATCTCCACCAAGCCCTATCTGCTGCGCGCCATTTATGAGTGGTGTACCGACAATGGTTACACGCCTTATCTTGCTGCAGCAGTCGACGCGCAAACGCGTGTGCCGCGTGAATTTGTAAAAAACGGCGAGATCGTGCTCAATATCAGCTTCACCGCAACGAGCGGCTTGAAGATGGACAATGATTTCATCAGCTTCCATGCTCGTTTCGGTGGCGTGTCGCGCGAGATTTCGATCCCGGTCGAGAATGTCGCAGCGATTTATGCGCGTGAGAACGGGCAAGGTATGGCATTTGAAGTAAGAGCATCAGTGGCAGGCGATCATGTCGACGAGGAGAAACATTCAACCCCGGCGTTGGCGGCGGTTCCGCCAACGCAAGGCGATGTATCTGAGTCTGCATCCTCTGCTGGCCCTGACGATAATGACGAGCCACCAAAAAAAGGTGGGCGACCTACCCTAACTCGCGTCAAATAAAGTACAATACTGTTCTTTCAAGTTTCGCCGGCTTAGCTCATCTGGTAGAGCAGTTGATTTGTAATCATCAGGTGGCGGGTTCGAGTCCTGCAGCCGGCACCAATAAAAGCCCATGATCAGAAATGGTCATGGGCTTTTTCTTTGCGGGATGGGAAATGCGTTAGTCTTCCGCCCGCATGCCATTCCACCGTGGCGCTAACGTATGAGGAACGTCAAACAGGTCGAGTACGCGACCGACCGTGTGATCGATCATCTCATTGAGTGTTTTGGGGCGTTGATAAAAGCCAGGTAGGGGCGGGAAGATGATACCGCCCATTTCGGTGACGGCTGTCATGTTTCGCAGATGTGCCAGGTTGAAAGGCGTTTCGCGCACCATCAGTACCAGACGGCGGCGCTCCTTGAGCACGACATCAGCAGCACGGCTGATGAGGTTATCTGAAAGGCCGTGCGCGATCGCTGCGAGCGATTTCATCGAACAAGGCGCGATGATCATGCCATTGGACTGAAACGAGCCGCTCGCAATCGATGCGCCGACATCACGCACGTTATGGACGACGTCAGCAAGGGCTTCGACTTCCTTGCGGCTCATATCCAGTTCCTGATGCAGGTTGAGTACGCCTGCATCCGATACCAATAGATGGGTCTCGATGCCTGGTGTTGCCCCTAATACTTGCAACAGGCGAACACCGTACACCGCACCGGTCGCGCCGGTGATGGCTATGATCAGTCGTTGGCCTGGCATGGGGCGCTAGGAATACATCCTTGTGGATGCATTCCTATCAGGATTGCAGCAGGCTTTGCAGTTCACCGGATTCGTACATCTCGGTCATGATGTCCGAACCGCCGATGAATTCACCCTTCACATATAACTGAGGGATCGTCGGCCAGTTGGAGAACTCCTTGATGCCTTGGCGTACTTCCGGGTCTTCCAGTACATTGATCGTGACGATATTTTCAACCCCACAGGCCTTTAGGATCTGCACGGCGCGTCCCGAGAAGCCACACTGCGGAAACTGCGCGGTGCCTTTCATGAAGAGAACGACGGGGTGTTGGGTGACAGTATCTTTGATCCAGGCTTGTACATCGCTCATGGCTTTACCTTAAGAAATCGAAATATCTCTCATTATATGAAAAAGGGGGAATTAACGTCGGCAGAAGCGCACAAATAAATAGGAAAAGTCCATTCCTCAGGGCGGGAGGAGGGGCGCAATCAGCTGTTGCCTCAGGAATAAAAAGAGCCCGCTTTGTCGCGGGCTCCTGTCATCTATTGATGGGCGCTGACGTTAGGCCTTTAATTTGGCGAAGGCGGCTGCCATGGCATTGTTTACGACTGGTTGTGATCTTTGCTGATGCTGTGACAGCCGCCGCGAATCCGTGCGATCGCCACGCTGTTCTGGCCGTGAGCCGGCAGGTTGCGGGGTATCTGAAAGGCGCATGGTGAGTGCGATGCGGCGCCGTTTTTCGTCAACTTCGAGCACTTTTACCTTGACCACTTGGCCGGCTTTGACCACCGTATGTGGGTCGCGCACAAAAGTATCCGACAGCGCGGAAATATGTACCAAACCATCCTGATGAACGCCGATGTCGACAAAGGCGCCAAATGCGGCGACGTTGGTGACCACGCCTTCCAAAATCATGTCGGGACGCAGGTCCTTGAGGTCTTCCACGCCTTCTTTGAAGGTGGCGGTGGTGAATTCCGGGCGCGGATCACGCCCCGGTTTTTCTAGCTCCTTCAGGATATCTGTGATGGTCGGCACGCCGAATTTCTCATCCGCGTATTTGGCCGGATTGATGGCCTTCAGCAGCTTGCCGTCGCCGATGACACCTTTTACATCTTTCTTGATGTCGGCCAAGATCTTTTCCACTACTGGGTATGACTCCGGGTGCACCGCAGACGCGTCAAGTGGATTCTCTCCGTTCATGATGCGTAGGAAGCCCGCTGCCTGCTCGAAGGTCTTGTCCCCTAAGCGCGGCACGGAGCGTAGTGCCGCACGCGAGGTGAACATGCCTTTCATGTCACGGTAATTGACGATGCTTTGCGCTACGCTGGCATTGAGGCCAGAAACACGTGCTAGCAACGGGGCAGAGGCAGTATTTACGTCGACACCGACGGCGTTGACGCAGTCTTCGACCACAGCGTCCAGCGTACGGGCCAACTGCGTCTGGCCGACGTCGTGTTGATACTGACCGACGCCAATGGACTTCGGATCGATTTTCACCAGTTCTGCCAACGGATCTTGCAACCGGCGAGCGATCGACACTGCGCCACGTAGCGAGACATCGAGATCGGGGAGTTCGCGTGATGCGAATTCAGAAGCAGAATAGACCGACGCACCCGCTTCCGACACGACAATCTTGGTGAGTTTTAATTCGGGATGCTGTTTGATCAAATCCTGCGCCAGTTTGTCGGTCTCGCGTGATGCGGTGCCATTACCGATTGAAATCAGTGAAACGTCATGCTTCTTCGCTAACATTGCTAGCGTATGGAGCGAACCATGCCAATCGTTGCGCGGTTGGTGGGGATAAATGGTGGTGGTATCCACTACCTTGCCTGTTGCGTCCACGACGGCAACTTTGACGCCTGTGCGCAGGCCAGGATCGAGCCCCATTGTCGCGCGTGGTCCTGCTGGAGCGGCCAGTAGCAGGTCTTTCAGGTTGCGCGCAAAGACGTTGATTGCTTCGACTTCCGCGCGTTCGCGCAAGCCGGCCATCAATTCCGTTTCAAGATGCATGAACACCTTCACCCGCCAGGTCCAGCGTACGGTATCCGCCAGCCACTTGTCAGCCGGGCGTCCCTGATTGCTGATGCCAAAGCGTGCAGCAATGCGGCCTTCACACGCGTTGTGTGGCGCGTCCCATTTGGGCTTTTCTTCCTCACTGTCGAGCCGCAGTGATACGTTCAGGATTTCCTCGCGGCGGCCGCGGAACAGGGCGAGCGCGCGATGCGATGGGATCGTGTTGATGGCTTCCGAATAATCGAAATAGTCGGCAAACTTGGCGCCAGCATCTTCCTTGCCTTCCACGACCTTTGATTCCACCACGCCATGCTCGGACAGATATTCGCGCAAGGTCTGTAGCAAGGTCGCATCTTCTGCAAAGCGTTCCATCAGAATTTGGCGTGCGCCGTCCAGGGCGGCTTTGGCATCGGCTACCCCTGGATTGTCACCATTGGCAGTTGTGAACGCCGGCTTCAGGTATTTTGCCGCTTCTTCTTCCGGATTGAGCGTAGGATTGGCCAGCAGCGCATCTGCCAGTTCTGTTAGCCCCGCTTCGGCTGCGATTTGTGCTTTGGTCCGACGTTTCGGTTTGTAGGGGAGATATAGGTCTTCCAGGCGTGTTTTGTCTTCCGCATGGGCGATCGCATCGAGCAACTCCGGCGTCATCTTGCCTTGCTCTTCAATGGAGGCAAGGATGGCCGCGCGACGATCTTCCAGTTCGCGCAGATAGCGCAGTCGCTCTTCCAGAAGGCGCAATTGGGTGTCGTCCAATCCGCCGGTGGCTTCTTTACGATAGCGAGCAATGAAAGGAACGGTGGCGCCTTCATCCAGCAGGGCGACAGCAGCCGCGACTTGTGCCGGTTTGGCGGCGAGTTCGAGGGCAAGACGTTGTTCGATCGAGGGCAGCATGAGAAATCAGTAGGTTGAAAACAAGCGGATGATAATACGCAATTTGTACGAATGTGCCAGTCTTGACAGTCAAAAAGCGTGGAGATTGTGACGCTATCGAACGCCACCACTGATGCGTTCGATGCCAGCCAGATCCTTCCAGCTTTGTACGTGCTGATAATGTTGTTGGCCAAGCAGATCGCGTACGGCCTCAGCTTGGTGATAGCCATGCTCCATCAGTAGCCAGCCGCCTTGCGTAAGGTATTCGGGAGCACCTCCGATAATGGCGCGCAGTGCCGAGAGACCGTCGCCATGGTCAGTGAGGGCGTTGATCGGCTCGAAGCGTAAATCGCCTTGTGACAAGTGCGGGTCGGTAGCTACGATATAAGGGGGATTAGCGACGATGATGTCAAAGTGATTGTTATCGAGGGACGTGTACCAGTCGCTACGCAAAAAAGTGATGTCGAGGCCGTGCCGTGCCGCATTGCGCTTGGCGACCATGAGTGCCGCCTCGCTGGCATCCAATGCGGTAACGCTACTATCCGGGCGGGCGTGCGCGATGGCAATTGCGATTGCGCCAGAGCCCGTGCCCATGTCGAGTACGCGTCCGCGATTGGGTAGGCGGGCAAGGGCCAGTTCGACCAGTAATTCAGTTTCCGGCCGAGGAATGAGAACATCTGGTGTCGTGTACAGCATGAGACCAAAGAATTCACGCTCGCCCACAATGTAAGCGATCGGCTCGCCGGCAAGGCGGCGTCGGAACAGATTGGTGATGTTGCTTGCTTCGTCGACGCCGAGTATGCGTTCGGACTGCGTGATGAGCTGTACGCGCGACAGCTGCAATGCGTAGCCGAGCAGGATGCGTGCCTCTAAGGGGGGGATTGGCGGCTGTTTTAATACTGCCCCGATCGGGATGCCGGCCTCTATCAAAAACAATGGGGCACGATTGTCTTGCGCTTCCAGCATGGCTGTATCCTGTGAGATCAATGGTTACGACGTAGCGCCGCCCAGATCAATATCAGGGCAAACGTGACAAACCAGATCAGCGACCACTGGGGATTTGACAGGCCGAGGATCGGCGGATATTCGGTGGCGCACAGTCCATCTGCCTTGAACAGGAAGGGCAGTAAATTTGCGGTCGGATAACGATTGAGCGCGGTTTCTAGTGGGTCAATGCCGCACGAGATGGTGGGATGTGCCTTCACCCAGATATGCCAGCTAGCGACGCCGGCGCCGGCCAGTGCCGTCAATATGCCAAGTCCTGCACCAAAGCGGGTAGCGCCACGTGGGAGTGCTGCGAACACAAAGCACACAAGGGCAAGGGCAATGAATGCGTAACGCTGAATAACGCACAGTGGACAAGGCATCTGCTCTTCGACGTGCTGGAGATACAGCGCGAAGCCGACCAGAGCAATGGAAATGAAGCCAACAGCTAGTAACACAGGTTTTGATGTTTTCATGCTTGCTTGTGCTTGATAGGTAATGTCATAGGAGTAATAGCAGCGTAGTTGGTTCCCAATAGCAATCTGTCTCCAACGATGCGGGTATTTATGTCTCGTCACCCAGTGCGGCAAGGAGTTCCGCCTGATGTTCTGCCACCAACGCATTGGTTAATTCTGTCAGATCGCCGTCCATGATGAAATCCAGCTTGTACAGCGTCAGGTTGATGCGATGATCGGTCATCCGGCCTTGCGGAAAGTTGTAGGTGCGAATACGCTCACTGCGGTCGCCGGAGCCGATCAGGGATTTGCGCGTCGCTGCTTCCTTGGCTTGCTGTTCGCGTAACTGTACGTCCTTGATACGCGCAGCCAGCACTTTTAGGGCAGAGGCCTTGTTCTTGTGTTGGCTTCGGTCATCTTGGCATTCCACCACGATGCCAGTAGGAATGTGTGTGATGCGCACTGCCGAATCGGTCTTGTTGATGTGCTGCCCACCTGCCCCTGAAGCGCGGAAGGTATCGATACGGATATCCGCCGGATTAATGTCAACGTCTTCGACTTCATCAGCTTCCGGCATCACGGCGACGGTACAAGCCGAGGTATGGATGCGACCTTGGGTTTCTGTTGCCGGCACGCGCTGAACGCGATGTCCCCCTGACTCAAACTTGAGCTTCGAATAGGCGCCGAAACCGATAATGCGCACAATCACTTCTTTGTAGCCGCCGATTTCTGATGACGACTCCGATACCATCTCGACCTGCCAACGATTGCGTTCGGCGAAACGCATATACATGCGCAGTAGGTCGCCAGCGAACAGTGCTGCTTCGTCACCGCCCGTGCCAGCACGGATTTCAAGATAGATGTTGCGCTCATCGTTCGGGTCTTTGGGGAGCAGCATTTTTTGCAGATCGGCTTCGAATTGCTCGATGCGGGCCTTTGCTGCGGCAATCTCTTCTTGCGCCAGTTCCTTCATGTCCGGGTCTGCCAGCATGTCCTGTGCGGTTTTGATGTCATCACCGGCTTTTTTGTATTCCTTGTAGAGGGCGGCTAGTGGACCAAGCTCCGCATGCTCACGGGTGAGCTTGCGGTACTGGTCCATGTCGGACGTAATGCCTTCTTGCATCAGCAAATCGTTTAGTTCTTCCAGTCGTTCGGTGAGCTGGTCGAGTTTCGCAAGCATTGAAGGTTTCATGGCGTATTGTTAATTAAGAATGGAGAGAGTGCGTAAGCGCAATGCAGCGCAGGGATCCAGGCCTACGGGCCCCAGTATGGAAGAGAGGGTAGCTAGCGCTTGGTGCGGAATAACTGAGGGAGTAAGGCGGCAAGGCGCGCTCGTTCATCACCTTGTGCCTGGTGCAGGGCTTGCTGCGGGCCATGCAGGAACTTGGCAGTGATACCTTTTGAAAGCGCTTCCAGCACGGCATCAACATTCTCGCCTCGGGCGAGCAGTTTCCTCGCGCGCTCCAGTTCCGCCAGACGCATTGCTTCGCTGGTGTCGTGCAGATCGCGGATCAGCGGCACAACGGCACGAGCATCGATCCAGTGCATGAAGGATTGCACACGCGTTTCGATAATTGCCTCCGCCTGGGCGACGGCCGCTTGCCGGTTTTCGAGGCCGCTCTGCACCGCGGCACCGAGATCGTCCACGGAATACAGAAACACATCGTCAAGGTGCCCCACTTCAGATTCGATATCGCGCGGCACCGCCAAGTCAACCATGAACATCGGTTTATGACGGCGGGTCTTGATCGCACGCTCGACCATTCCAAGGCCGATGATAGGCAGTGACGAAGCTGTGCTGGAGACGACGATGTCGAACTGCGCGAGCCTGTCCGGCAGCTCGGCAAGGCGGATTGCCGTGCCGTTGAAGCGGTGCGCGAGCGATTCGCCACGTTCCAGGGTGCGATTGGCAATAACCAGCGTTTTGGGATTTTGCGCAGCAAAATGGGTCGCGCACAACTCGATCATTTCACCCGCGCCGATGAACAACACATTTTGCTCAGAGATTCTATCGAAGATGCGCTGCGACAATCTCACTGCCGCCGCTGCCATCGACACACTGTGCGCTCCAATTTCGGTCGTGGTGCGCACTTCCTTCGCAACAGCAAAAGTGCGTTGAAACAGTTGGTGAAGGTAGGTGCCCAATCCGCCGGCGTCTTCCGCACGACGCACGGCATCTTTCATTTGCCCGAGAATTTGTGCCTCGCCCAGCACCATTGAATCCAGCCCTGAGGCAACACGAAAGGCATGGCGCACCGCATTGTCTTGCGGCAGCATGTACAGATAAGGACGAAGTTCGGAATACGGTAGCCTGTGATAGTCGGCGAGAAAGCGAGCTGTTGTGTCGATCGCCGCCTCCACGCCACCGGGAATATGGCTTGCCGCGTAGAGTTCGGTACGATTGCAGGTGGAGAGAATCGCTGCTTCGTCGGTGGAGGCAGTAGCCGTGAAGCGACTGAACCAAGCGCGTGCCGATATAACCGCCTGACCGATTTGGTCGGCAGGGAAGGCAACCTTTTCGCGCAAGGATACAGGCGCAGTAGTGTGGTTGAGGCCAACGGCTAAAAGCTGCATTCCGATTAAGTTTCGGCTGTTCTCGACCCATTATTATAGCTTGTTGCACCAAGGCACAAAATGACGCGGATTCATGCGCCAAAATGACATTACGTGATTGCCAGTGCGAGTGTAGGACTACTTTTGCCGAGATTCAGTTCGTCAGAGAAGTTGTTCTAAGCGATAGCCGTAACTGTAAACAGGGACCAAGCGAAAACCGTTCTCAGGGCGTAATCGGAGTTTGTTACGTACGCGTGAAACATGGGTATCCATGGTGCGGGAGGAGACCTCCGACTCGCCCGTCCAGATTGCTTCCCGAATGTAGGCTCGCGAAAGTGGTCTGCCAATATTTCGAAACAGCAGCAGCGCAAGTTCGAATTCCTTGTGTGTAACATCAACGATCTTGCCCGCCATAGTCAGGCGGTTGGTTCCCATTTCAAAGACATATTGATCAAAGCAGAGCTGTTCCCTGGCGTTCTGCTCAGGATAGGTCTGCTTGAGCAGGACTTGAACCCGGGTCATCAGTTCGCTGCGGCGAACTGGCTTGACAATGTAATCGCTAGCCCCCGCGTTTAGTGCGCTCACAATTTCTTCTTCTGCAGTGGAGACCGTCAGAAAAAGTAGGGGCACTAGCAGCGGACTCTGCTCCCGCACTGTGTGCACTATTCGGATTGCGTCGTCTGCCGCCGCCTGCCAGTCAAGGATCAGCAAATCGCATCTGCCGTGGTGCAGCCATTCCAGCAAAGTTTCGCCAGAGTTGAAATGCTGGCAGTCATGACCTAACCTGCTCACTGATTCGCGTATTAAGTCGACTCTGTCTGGGTCATTGTCAAGTACGGCGATGTGCATGGTGTCTTTAACTCAAATCAATCACGGGCGCAGTAAATATTGCCTTTGGGAATGATGTCGAAGCCTGCACATCATCCATGGAACGAGGGGAGCAGGGCGGATTTTTGCAGTAGAAATGAAAAAGGGCTTAGCCGAAGCTAAGCCCTTAATTTTCTTGGTGGCCCGGGGCGGAATCGAACCACCGACACAAGGATTTTCAATCCTCTGCTCTACCGACTGAGCTACCAGGCCAAGGCGGCAAAGTATAGCAAAGCTGTTGGAATATGCAAGCCTTTTCACTATCAACATCTTACCAACGGCTATAATGCCCTCGGAATTCTTTACATTTCGTTTCCTGTAAGCTTCGCGTCCATGCAATTACAAAGCAATATTTGTGTTATCGGCAACGGCGCCGTTGGCAAAGCCGCCGCGCTTGGTTTTGCTCAGGCGGGTTTGAGTGTGACTTTGTTAAGCCCACCTGCCGCGGCCTCCACCGAGACCGCCCCCCAAACGCCAAGCTGGGATGTACGGGTCTATGCCCTGAACCATATTGCACATGATCTGTTGACGTCGCTGAAGGTTTGGCAAGCGATGGATGCTTCTCGCATCGCCCCAGTTGATGCAATGATTGTCAATGGCGATGGCGAACGGGCCGGCAATCTGGCATTCGATGCCTATGGCGCACACGCTAGTGCGTTGGCATGGATTGTCGAAGATCGCAATCTGAATCTGGCGCTAGACGCGGCGCTCAAGTTTGCGCCTAATATGCGCATCATCAGCGGCCGGGCAACACGGTTACATACCGATCTTCAGCGTGCGGCAGTGCATCTTGATAATGGCGATGTACTTGAAGCGGAGCTGCTTGTTGGTGCCGACGGCGCGCAATCCTGGATGCGCGGACAGTGCGATATTGGTATCGACTATCGGTCTTATAACCAGCGTGCGATTGTCACCAATTTCGAATGTGACAAGCCGCATCATGGTGTTGCTCATCAGTGGTTTACTTCCTCGGAAGGTATTGTTGCGCTGCTCCCCTTGCCAGGACAGCAGGTTTCGCTGGTCTGGTCGGCGCCGGAGGCGCTGGCGCAGACACTGCTTAACGAGTCGCTGACACAGTTGGCAGAACGCCTAACGGTGTTGTCAGGCCATCAGTTGGGGCAATTACGGCCTGTGCAACCGGAAATCGTTAAGGCATTTCCGTTGAATTTGCTGCGGCCGCATGCGATCGTGGGGCCGCGTGTTGCCCTAATAGGCGATGCCGCCCATGTTGTTCACCCATTGGCCGGGCATGGAATGAATCTGGGGTTTGCTGACGTTGCCGCGCTTGTGGAAGTGGTATCGAAGCGCGAGGCACATCGCGATTGTGGTGATGAACGCGTGTTGGGCCGATATGGCCGTTCTCGTAAAGAAGATATCTTGTTGATGCAACTTACCACGGACGGTTTAGAGCGTCTTTTTTCAGCAAATTATGAACCTGTGCGTATTATGCGAAATATAGGTTTGAACCTTGTTAACAAGTTGCCTGTCATAAAGCGGGCATTGATATCACATGCAATGGGAAAACGGTCTTAGTAGGCTCGGAAAAAACAACAATATGATTAAACTAACAAAACTTGTAGCAATCTTCGCACTTAGCATTGTGGCCGGAGCCTCGTCCTCGGCCGACACCGCACAGGAGGCCGCGATTAAGAAAGCGCTTGAGCCCCGTCTAGGCGAGGGCGCGAAGATTGACTCGGTCACTAAGACACCGTACGGCGGTCTGCTAGAGGTCCGTGTCGGTAACGATATTGTTTACACTGACCCCAAAGGGGAGTATCTGTTTATTGGCCGTATCCTCGATACCAAGACCTTCAAGGACCACACAAAGGCACGTATCGATGAAATCAACAAGATCAAATTTGCCGACCTGCCTTTCGATTCCGCGCTGAAGATGGTCAAGGGCAATGGTAAGCGCGTGATTGCGGTCTTCGAAGATCCGAACTGCGGCTATTGCAAGCGCTTCCGTCAGACCTTGAATGAAATGGACAACGTAACAGTGTATACCTTCATGTACAACATTTTGTCTGAAGACTCTGCCGTCAAGTCACGCAATATCTGGTGCTCTGCCGATCGCAACAAGGCGTGGGATGACTGGATGTTGAAAGGTAAAGCGGCGGACGCTGCACCCGCTAACTGTACCGCGCCGAACGACAAAATATTTGCATTAGGGCAGAAAATGAAAGTAAGTGGAACACCTACGATCTTTTTTGCTGACGGTACCCGCATTTCCGGTGCAGTAGACAGTAAGGCGCTCGAGAGCAAACTGGCTTCCATTAAATAATCTGTTCATCTTGCGCGCAATTGAAAGACGCGGATTCCACAAAGGGACCGCGTCTTTTTCTATGAGGCGTCGAGGACGATATCAGACTGAGGCGTTGACATTGACGCCAGCCATATCGTTACACTATTCGCCTATCGGCTTTTGCTTCTGCACTTCATTTACATGAATACTCAATTACTAAACAAACGTCTCGTGCATATCCTCGGCTTTACCGGCCTGACGCCTTTTGTGGTGTTAACGTTTGGATGCTGGACGGTGCAACTTGATTGGTTAGGCTATTTCATCAAGGGGCAGCTTGCTTATGGTATTGCTGTCCTGTCATTCCTCGGTGGTATGCACTGGGGGGCGGCCATGCTCTCGGCTGATCTTTCCCCAGAACAAACGCGCAAGGCGTTTATCTGGAGCGTGCTGCCTCCCATCATTGCCTGGTCATCCACAATGATGGGGGGATTCGGATTTGCCGTGTTGATGGCCAGTTTCATCGGTGCCTACCAAGTCGATAAACGACTATTCGCTTGGTATCGAATGCCAGGCTGGTTCCTGCAACTGCGCCTCAAGCTGACATGGGCAGTTGTCACTGCGCTCGTCTTGTCCGTGCTCGCCGCAAATGCCAGAGGATAAAACACGAATGAAAAAAGCCATTCACTACACCATTGTCCCAAAGGATCCCGCCGCGCATTTGTTTGAAGTGACGTTAACCGTTGATGCGCCGGATCCAGAAGGTCAGCTATTCTCATTGCCTGCCTGGATTCCTGGCAGTTACATGATCCGAGAATTTGCCAAAAACATTGTGCGCATCAATGCGGAATCAGCTGACAAGCCTATCCTCCTGAAGAAGCTTGATAAGCATACCTGGCAGGCCCAAGCATGCGATAAGCGTATGACACTGCGATACGAAGTGTACGCTTGGGATTTGTCGGTGCGCGCCGCGCATCTGGATCAGATGCATGGATTCTTCAATGGCACCAGCGTTTTTCTCAGTGTGCATGGCCAAGAGCATCTTCCTCATGTTATGGATATCCGGCGTCCTGATGGTGATGCGTACAAATCATGGCGTGTGGCGACCGCTTTGCCCGAACTGAAGGCGAAACGCTACGGCTTTGGCACTTATATCGCTGCCAATTACGATGAGTTGATCGATCATCCGGTAGAGATTGGGACGTTTGAATTGGCGACGTTCAAGGCGCACGGTGTGCCGCACGATGTTGTGGTCACCGGCCAGGTGCCCAATCTCGACATTGCCCGGATCTCCGCAGATCTCAAAAAGGTGTGCGAAGCGCAGATTGCGCTGTTCGAACCGAAATCGAAGCGTGCACCGATGGATCGCTATGTGTTTATGACACTTGCCGTCGGTGAGGGCTATGGTGGGCTTGAGCATCGTGCTTCGACGGCCCTCATTTGTTCGCGTGCTGATCTGCCAGTGAAAGGGCAGAAGGAAATGAGTGACGGTTATCGCACTTATCTTGGTTTGTGCAGTCACGAATATTTCCACACATGGAACGTAAAGCGAATCAAGCCCGCAATATTTGCTCCGTACGATTTGCGTACCGAAGGCTACACTTCGCTGCTTTGGTTGTTCGAGGGCTTTACTAGCTACTACGACGATTTAATGCTAGTGCGGAGCGGCCTCATTGATGAAGCCGCGTACTTTAAGCTTCTGGCAAAGACGATCAATGGCGTGCTACGGGGCAGCGGCCGCAACAAGCAAAGCGTGGCCGAGTCCAGTTTCGATGCGTGGACCAAGTATTACCGGCAGGACGAAAACTCTCCCAATGCGATCGTCAGTTATTACACCAAGGGGGCGCTGATTGGACTGGCATTCGACCTAACGATACGTGCTCATACCAAAGGAAAGAAATCGCTGGATGACGTGATGCGTGCGCTTTGGCAACGCTACGGCCGTGATTTCTATGTTGGGGAAGGCTCAGGTGTAACGGAAGCCGACGCCGAGGTGTTATTCGAAGAAGTGACCGGTATTCGGTTGAGGCGATTCTTCGATAAATACGTGTACGGTACAGAGGACTTGCCGTTGGGTAAGCTGCTTGCACCTTTCGCCGTAGGACTAGCGGACAATCGGAAGAACGCAAAGCCTGCTCTGGGCATCCGAACGGCTCGTGAAGGCAATGACTGCAAGATTGCAAATGTCTACGAAGCTGGTCCGGCGCATCGGGCTGGTATATCGGCTGGTGATATTCTAATCGCGGTGGATGGGCTGCGCGTATCGGCGACTAATCTGGATACACTGTTATCGCGTTATCGATCAGGCGATACGGTGACGCTGCATGTATTCCGGCGCGACGAATTGTTGATGTTCAGTGCAATACTGACTCCAGATCAGGCGCCACAGATGGCGCTTGTCGCTCAGGATAAGCCGATGACGGCGGCACGCATGCGCGCCGCTTGGCTTGGATAGTTACACCAATCTACTGCCATAGCGTGACATTAAATCGCGCCTTGCTTGACGAAAAAGACCATCGGTTTCATTGCCACGTTATGGCGGCAGATTGATATTAACTGCCGAAGAGTCGGTCCAGCTCGGCGCCTGGTTCCGGCGCCCGCATGAATGCTTCGCCGACCAGGAACGCATGCACGTCGGCATCACGCATCTGTTTCACATCATCCGGTTTCAAAATCCCTGACTCGGTGACCACGAGTTTGTCTTGAGGGATACGTGGCAACAGCCCGATGGTCGTTTGTAACGATGTCTCGAAGGTGCGCAGGTTGCGATTGTTGATGCCGACCATTGCCGTTTTCAGCTTTAGCGCCGTGGTCAGTTCTTCTCCATCATGCACCTCGACCAGCACGCCCATGCCAAGTTCATGCGCACAAGCCTCTAATTCTGCCATCAGACCGTGATCAAGCGCTGCAACGATCAACAAGATGCAGTCGGCTCCCCAGGAGCGCGCTTCGTATACTTGGTAGAGATCGATGATGAAGTCCTTGCGTAGGACCGGAATAGTGCATGCGGCACGCGCCTGTTGCAGAAATTCAGGTGCGCCCTGGAAGAACTGTATATCGGTCAGCACGGATAAGCACGCCGCGCCGTGTTGAGCATAGCTTTGTGCGATATCGGCCGGCCGAAAATCGGCGCGCAGCACACCTTTAGACGGAGAGGCTTTCTTGATCTCCGCAATCACACCGGCATTGCCCGCTTTGACTTTCGCACGCAGACTGGCTTCGAAGTCACGCAATGTCTGTCTGGCTTCCTGGTTGCTTTCTACTTCTCGGCGCAGACTTGCCAAGTCACGATATTTCTTTGCCGCAGCGACTTCATCCGCTTTGACAGCGAGGATTTTTTTTAGAATGTCTGACATGATGGATCAGTGTGTGCCGCCGAGCTGCTGCGTCACTTGTACGAAATGGTTCAGCTTGGCACGTGCGGCCCCGGAGGCGAGTACTTCACGTGCCTTCATCAGGCCGTCACCGATCGACGGCGCTGCGCCGGCCGCATACAACGCCGTGCCGGCATTCAGCACCACAATGTCACGCACCGGACCAGGCGTATTGTCGAGCGCCTCGTAAATTTTACGTTTTGATTCTTCTGCACCGGATACCTTCAGGTTGCGGCTGGCAACCATCTGCAGGCCGAAGTCTTCCGGATGAATCTCGTATTCACGAATCTCGCCGTTGATCAGTTCGCCCACCATGGTTGCTGCGCCGAGCGACACTTCATCCATGTTGTCACGCCCCCATACCACGATCGCATGTTGGGCGCCAAGGCGCTGCAACACGCGCACCTGAATGCCAACGAGATCTGGATGGAAGACGCCCATCAAGATATTCGGCGCGCCTGCTGGATTGGTCAATGGGCCGAGAAGATTGAAAATGGTACGCACTCCGAGTTCCTTGCGTACCGGAGCCGCATGCTTCATCGCGGCGTGGTGATTCGGCGCAAACATGAATCCAATACCGGTTTCCTCAATCGACTGCGCGACCTGTTCCGGGTTCAAATTGATGTTGGCGCCAAGCGCCTCGAGCACATCAGCGCTGCCTGACGACGAAGACACGCTGCGTCCCCCATGCTTCGCAACGCGCGCGCCGGCCGCTGCCGCTACGAACATTGACGCAGTAGAGATGTTGAACGTATGTGCGCCATCGCCACCCGTGCCAGCAATATCGAGCAAGTTGCTGACATCTTTTAAAGGCACCTTGGTTGCAAACTCGCGCATCACTTGCGCAGCAGCGGTAATTTCGCCGATGCTTTCCTTCTTCACGCGCAAGCCCATGGTCAGCGCCGCAATCATGACCGGAGACATTTCTCCACTCATAATCTTACGGAATAGCGACAGCATTTCGTCGTGAAAGACTTCGCGGTGTTCAATGCAGCGCAGCAGCGCTTCTTGTGGGGTGATCGGCATAGCGATGGTTCCCTATTTTCAAGTATTCAAGAAGTTTTTCAGCAGCGCGTGACCGTGCTCAGAGAGAATCGACTCTGGATGAAACTGCACGCCTTCAACCTTGAGTTGCTTATGACGCACCCCCATGATTTCACCGTCGTCCGTCCATGCGGTGATTTCCAGGCAATCCGGCAGCGAGTCGCGTTCAATCGCTAGCGAGTGATAACGGATGATGGTGTACGGACTAGGCAAATCCTTGAATACCCCAACACCAGTATGGGTGATGACGGATGTCTTGCCATGCATCACCTGCTTTGCTCGAATCACCTTACCGCCGAATGCCGCCCCAATACTCTGATGGCCCAGGCAAACACCAAGGATAGGAATCTGTCCGGCAAACTCCTTCAGGAGCGGCACTGACACGCCCGCCTCATGCGGCGTACAAGGGCCCGGAGAAATGCAAATGCGATCTGGTTTTAGTGCTGCAATCTCGGCCAGTGTGATTTCATCATTGCGAAATGTCCGCACATCTTCACCGAGTTCACCGAAGTATTGGACTAAGTTATAGGTAAAGGAGTCGTAATTATCGATCATCAGCAACATGTCAGATCTCCCCATCCAGTCCGTCTTGCACTTGTTCGGCTGCACGTAATACTGCGCGTGCCTTGTTTTCCGTTTCTAACCACTCCATCTCGGGCACCGAATCCGCAACCACACCGGCCGCCGCCTGCACATGTAACATGCCATCCTTGATGACGCCTGTGCGAATAGCGATTGCCAGATCCATCTCGCCTCCAAACGACAAGTACCCACACGCACCACCATAGATACCGCGCTTGACGGGCTCAAGCTCATCGATGATTTCCATCGCGCGCACTTTTGGGGCCCCGGAAAGGGTGCCGGCCGGGAAGGTGGCTTTCAGCACATCGAGGTTTGATAGGCCGGGTTTGAGAATGCCTTCGACATTGGAGACGATGTGCTGCACATGTGAATACTTTTCGATCACCAGCTTGTCTGTTACTTGCACGCTGCCCGTTTCAGCAATGCGGCCGATGTCGTTGCGCGCAAGATCAATTAGCATTACATGCTCCGCAACTTCTTTGGGATCGGCCAGCAATTCCTTGGCTAATTGCGCATCTTTTTCCGGCGTTGCACCACGCGGGCGAGTTCCCGCTAACGGACGAATCGTGACTTTCTTTTTGCTGTCGTTGAGCTGCTCGTTACGTACTAGAATCTCAGGAGATGCGCCGACAATCTGCATATCACCGAAATTGTAAAAATACATATAAGGCGACGGATTGAGCGAACGCAGTGCGCGATACAGTGACAGCGGCGAATCGACATACGATTTTTTGAGTCTCTGCCCCACCTGCACTTGCATCAGGTCGCCGGCCATGATGTATTCCTTAGCCCGTTCGACCGCCTTCAGATAATCTGCCTTGTCGAATTCACGGACTGTGTCGGTGCGTACGGATGCCGATGTGACCGGGGCATCGACAGTGCGGCGCAACATAGCGCGCAGATCCTTCAGGCGCTGTCGTCCTTTCGAATAGGCCTCAGGCTGAGTTGGATCAGCATACACGATCAGATAGAGTTTGCCGGACAGGTTATCAATGACCGCTAGCTCTTCTGTCATCAGCAACTGGATCTCAGGCAATCCGAGATCGTCTTTCGGGGCAGTATGCGCCAACCGCTTTTCGATATGGCGCACCGTATCGTACCCGAAGTAGCCTGCCAAACCGCCGCAAAAGCGGGGCATACCAGGGCGTACCACAGCCTTATAGCGAGCTTGAAATTGGGCAATGAATTCAAGCGGATTACCTTCATGCGTTTCGACCACACTACCGTTTTTCACTACCTCGGTTTTTGTACCGTAGCTGCGCATCAGTGTTGTCGCTGGCAGGCCAATAAACGAATAACGGCCGAAGCGTTCGCCGCCCACCACGGACTCGAGCAGGAAAGTGTTTTTTCCGGCGTTCTGCGTCTGGGCCAGCTTTAAATAAAGAGTAAGAGGGGTTTCGAGATCCGCAAAAGCCTCGGCGATCAGCGGAATGCGGTTATAGCCTTGTGTGGCCAGCGATTTGAATTCGAGTTCGGTCATGTTTCTCTCCAGACGCTATTGTAGAACGAAGGGTCAATAGCGGAAGCGATTGTCAAAAAACGTTGCTAACTGGATAAGTCCAGTCAGCGGCAATGAGGTTATCTAGCCCAGAATTGCCAGCGTCGCCACAGCCAGGCCTCATAGAGGCCAAGTGAGGTCACGTCACGTTTTTTGTCGAGAAACATGTCGATTAATTGGTTTAGGGGGAAATAAGATGCGCAGCATCGAGTAACGTTAAAACTATACCATCGGAATCGACATTATGTATAGATTCTCCATGGTTGTACCCATAAGGCACATTCAGCACCCAGCATCCTGCAGCGCGTGCCGCCTGTGCATCGTTTGACGAATCGCCGATCGCAACTACCTGTTGTGGTTGCAAGCCGAAATCTTCACAAACTTTCAGCAGCGGATACGGATCCGGTTTTTTTCTCGGCAGCGAGTCCCCGCCATAAATAATTTCGAAATAGCGGTGCAAGTCAGCCTTTTCAAGTAACGGCGCGGCAAATGCGATTGGTTTGTTGGTCACGCAGGCGAGACGCAACTGCTTTGCTTTCAGCGCATCGAGACCTTCCCGTACACCCGGATAGATCGTTGAATAGTTACCATTAATGGCAAGATAGTGTTTTTTGTACAGCGCCAAGGCGCTGGAAAAATGTACTTCCACTTCCTCTGGCGCGTAGTCGGCCGCCAGTACGCGCCGCATTAAATTTTCCGTGCCCTTGCCGACGAAGTGCGTGATAGTCTCGATATCAAGTGGCCCTAACCCTAGATCGCTGCGCATACGGTTGATCGCCACATGGAAATCTGGCGCCGTATGCAGCATGGTGCCATCTAGGTCGATGATGGCGGCACGGACCCCAGTTAGGGAAAGGCGCTCCTGCGGGATCATGCTTGTGCCAACTGGTCGCGCATTGCGTCGATCACGGCCTTGTAATCCGGTTTACCAAAAATAGCTGAACCAGCAACAAAGGTATCTGCGCCTGCTCGTGCAGCTGCTGCGATGTTTTCAATCTTGATGCCGCCGTCCACTTCCAGCATGATGTCTCGCCCTGACTCGTCAATGCGACGACGCACCTCGGCAATCTTCTTCAGCGCTTCTGGAATAAAGGATTGGCCGCCGAATCCAGGATTCACCGACATGATCAAGATAATATCGAGCTTGTCGAGGACATGATCGAGGTAGTACAAGGGTGTGGCGGGATTGAACACAAGCCCCGCTTTGCAGCCGTTGTCGCGGATAAGTTGTAGTGACCGATCGATATGTTCAGAGGCTTCCGGATGGAAGGTAATAATGTTAGCGCCCGCCTTGGCAAAGTCTGGAATGATGCGGTCGACTGGTTTGACCATCAGATGTACATCGATCGGCACCTGAACATGTGGGCGAATTGCCTCGCAAACTAAAGGTCCGATGGTCAGATTCGGGACATAATGGTTATCCATTACATCAAAATGGATAATATCGGCGCCGGCGGCAACGACATTGCGGACCTCTTCGCCTAGGCGGGCGAAATCGGCGGACAGAATGCTGGGGGCAATACGGTAAGTGGGCATAGCAAGCAATATGAAAAACGGTACGGTATTTTACCTTCTTGCCTGATGATGACGTATTGCAATTTTGCAAGTTTTCATGTGCAATGCTCTGATTGTCGTCACTTCGTGACAAGAACAGCAAGGAAATCTAATGGTTGCCTATGAATTCACCGTATCCGTCAGGACGCAATATTTGGAAGAACAGTCCGATCCTAATCAAGCCAATTATGTATTTGCCTACACGGTTACGATCCAAAATACCGGTCAAGTCGCTGCGCAACTTATTTCCCGGCATTGGATTATCGTTGATGCCAACAATCGAATCGAGGAAGTGCGCGGCCTTGGGGTGGTCGGGCATCAGCCACTGCTGCAGCCGGGCGAGCAATTTGAATACACTAGCGGCACAGCCCTGGCGACTCCGCATGGTTCGATGACAGGCACCTATTTGTGCGTAGCCGAAGACGGCAGGCAATTCGAGGCAAAGATCCCGGAATTTATCTTGTCATTGCCACGCACTCTGCATTGAATTAAGGTTGCTCCTCATCTTTGGATGAGGCAGATTTCGAGTGCTCGGACTGAGCCGGTTTTTTGTTGGAGGGCATGGTCCACCAAACGATAAATACCAGCAGAAATAGCGCGACACCCGCTTCAAGCATTAACAGCCACATTTTCGTCATCCTCAATGTCAGTCATTCGCTCAAGTTTACTCGCATCGGTCATGGTGGTACTTATCACTGCCTGTACCACTCTTCCGCCGGAATCAACAACTAAGCCTTCGGTAGTCGTGCCTCCGAAGCAAGCCGAGGCGCCGAAAGAGCTGTTGAAAGCAACAACATTTAAGGCGCTTCCTGGTTGGGAGCGTGACAATTTGCGTGAGGCGTGGTCGGCTTTCTTGAATTCATGTGAGGTGCTAATCAAAAAACCTGACTGGAGAGAGCCCTGTACTATCGCGCAGGATGTTGATGCGGCTAGTGAAAAAGCCGTACGCGTTTTCTTTGAGGCATTCTTCGTGCCGCATCAGGTTGTTAATCCGGATGGTTCGGATACCGGTTTGGTAACCGGCTATTATGAACCGCTGCTGCGCGGAGCCCGCAAGCGCGGTGGTCCCTACCAAACTCCGCTGCATCGCGTGCCGGAGGATTTGCTTACGATCGATTTGGGAGGTGCCTATCCTGAGCTGAAAAACATGCGCCTGCGCGGAAGGTTGGTCGGCAATAAGATCGTGCCTTACTTATCACGCGCCGACTTGATTCAGACCAATGCTCTTACTGGCAAGGAATTGGTGTGGGTAGATGATCCTTTCGATGCGTTTTTCCTACAAGTGCAAGGGTCTGGTCGCATCCAGTTGGATACTAAAGAAACGATTCGTATCGCATATGCAGATCAAAATGGTCATCCCTATAGATCCATTGGCCGCTATTTAGTTGATAAGGGGGAGATGACGCTCGACCAAGCATCGGCGCAAAGCATTAAGGCGTGGTTCCTCGCCAATCCGGCGCGTCAGCAAGAATTGCTAAATGCCAATCCAAGTTATGTATTCTTTAAGGAGGAGAGGTTGACCGATCCTGGTAAAGGCCCGAAAGGCGCCTTGGGTGTCCCATTAACCGCGCAACGCTCAATTGCTATTGATCCGCAGTTCATTCCTTTAGGGGTGCCCGTATTTCTCGCGACGATTCACCCGGGTAAAGAAACGCCATTGCAGCGACTAGTGATGGCGCAGGATACCGGTGGTGCAATTAGGAATGCGGTGAGGGCGGACTATTTCTGGGGTTTTGGTGCGGAGGCGGGGGAAAAGGCTGGCAAGATGAAGCAACGGGGGCAGATGTGGATACTTCTACCTAAGCTGACCGTCAGCACAATTTCAAAGCAGTGAATCTAGTATTCTGATAAGTGTTCGCATTGAGCGTGTTGCATAGCCTGGGACAGCGTGTTGTCCATCGTTGATATGTGCAGCGAAAGCCATTGGGGTAGCAATTGTTCCGCAACTTTACGTCCCAACTGTAGCTCCCCATTCATCAAGTGGAAATGCACATTATGAAGAGCACCTAGCACTCGGGCATGCTGTTCTTGATGCATCTGAAACTCAGGAAAATTAATATTTTCCATCCATCGTTCTTCCTGCCGAAAAGCCAATTCTATCTGTGAGACGAAAGCACGGTAACGATTCACGAACTCATGATCCTTGGTGAAAGAAAGTTTCTCTAAGGCATTAAAAAGTTCATGATGCAGTCGGTCCATCTCGGATACTCCGGAAGAAGCCGTTATAGGGCAAGCTGGCATCGCTAATGTCTCCTTCGTGTGTCCCTGAGCATTGTGGGATGAGAAGTGGTAAAGGAGGAGGGGTGGATCGGCTAACAGCGCTAACGTCCTTGCCTTTTGCGGCAGCAGCCATAAGCATCATTGAAATTATTTATGCTATCTCTTCAAGATTCGCGTCTGTTTGATGGATATCAATCGAACGAGATAGCTCTCCTGTTGCATGCAATTTGCCGGCGATTTGCGTGAGGTGTGGGGGTACAATTCGCTTCGTCTTTTTGTCTCGTCCTCCGGGAGATCGTAAATGAATTATGAAAACATCATGGTTGAAATTCGCGACAAGGTTGGCGTAATACAACTCAATCGTCCGAAGGCGATGAATGCCCTGAACGATAAATTAATGGATGAACTGGGGGCGGCACTGTTGGCGTTTGATGCTGACGATAACATTGGCTGCCTCGTCCTTGCCGGTAGCGAAAAGGCATTTGCGGCAGGTGCTGATATTAGCGCCATGGCAGATTACACGTTCATGGACGCATACAAAGGCGACTACATCACTCGTAACTGGGAGCATATTCGCCGTGTGCGCAAACCCGTTATCGCGGCGGTTGCTGGTTATGCTCTTGGTGGTGGTTGCGAACTGGCGATGATGTGCGACTTCATCATCGCAGCGGAAACCGCCAAATTTGGTCAGCCAGAGATCAAGGTTGGCACGATTCCTGGATCAGGTGGAACACAGCGACTACCTCGAGCTGTCTCCAAGGCGAAGGCAATGGAAATGTGCCTTACCGGACGATTGATGGATGCAGTCGAAGCCGAGCGTGCGGGGCTTGTGTCGCGAGTTGTTCCGACTGACAAGCTGATGGAGGAAGTCATGTCGACCGCGAAGACGATTGCTAGCATGTCGCTTCCTATTGTTATGATGGTTAAGGAATCAATAAACCGCGCCTATGAGACAACGTTAAGCGAAGGGGTTCAGTACGAGCGGCGTTTATTCCACAGTACGTTTGCAACCGCAGATCAAAAAGAGGGGATGAAGGCGTTTTTAGAGAAGCGCTTGCCAAGTTTTCGAAATCTTTGATATAGTCCGCCTCCCGCTGTGGGGGTGTGTAGCAAAAAGACTCATCAAGCTACGCTAAGCGCTCTAGGTGGGGCAACAAGGTTTTCGAGTTTTTGAAGATGTTGTTGACGAGATTTGAAAAGTGCTCCATAATCTCATCTCTCTGCTGCTGACAA
>CBHCMF010000002.1:0-55477 GCA_965974465.1 uncultured Noviherbaspirillum sp. | reverse complement strand
TCAAGGTTGCGGAAGCGGCAAAGGTGATTGAGAACACTCAGCGGGACTTGAACATCGCGCTGATGAACGAGCTGGCGATTATCTTCAACAAGATGGGAATCGATACTGAAGAAGTACTCAAGGCGGCCGGTACCAAATGGAACTTCCTGCCATTTCGGCCCGGTCTGGTCGGTGGACACTGCATTGGCGTCGACCCATACTACCTGACGCATAAAGCAGAAGCGATTGGTTATCACCCGCAAGTGATTCTCGCCGGTCGCCGCATCAATGACGGCATGGGTACCTATGTTGTCGGGCAGTTGATCCGTCAGATGCTCAAGCGGCGCATTCAAGTCGATGGCGCCCGCATTCTGGTGATGGGATTGGCATTCAAGGAAAACTGCCCGGATCTGCGCAATACGCGTGTGATCGATATCATCAATGCCTTGCGCGATTACAACGTCAACGTTGATGTGTATGACCCCTGGGTCAGCGCCGAGGGCGCACAACATGAGTACGGCCTCACACCAATCGAACAGCCAGAAGCTGGACGCTATGACGCCATCGTTTTGGCCGTAGCGCACACGCAGTTTAAAGAGCTTGGCGCAGAGGGCCTGCACGTCTTTGGAAAAGAAGAACACGTGCTGTACGACTTGAAGCATGTGCTTTCGAAAGACCGTGCCGATATTCGACTTTGACAGGAAGGAAGCTGCGCATGATGACCCGTTTTCAGACCATCCAAAGTGCATTAATGCAGCATAGGAAAACCTGGCTAGTTACTGGTTGCGCAGGCTTCATTGGGTCGAATTTGCTGGAGGCCTTGTTACGGCTAGATCAAAACGTGGTGGGGTTGGATAACTTCGCGACTGGCTACCAACATAACATCGATGAAGTCTCGGACCTGGTAAAGCCAGAACAATGGGCGCGCTTTCGCTTCATCTCTGGGGATATCCGGGATCTCGGGGCATGTCGTGAAGCAGTACGTGGAGTGGATTATGTATTACACCAGGCTGCGCTGGGATCGGTACCACGTTCGCTTAAGGAGCCGGGGACCACGAACGACGTCAACGTGAATGGCTTCCTTAACATGTTAGTTGCTTCCCGCGATGCTGGCGTGGCCAGCTTTGTCTACGCCGCCTCTAGCGCAGCATATGGCGACCATCCGGCATTGCCAAAGGTGGAAGACACCATCGGCAAACCGTTATCGCCGTATGCCGTCACCAAATATGTGAATGAACTGTATGTGCAGGCGTTTGCACGCTGCTATGGTTACAAGGCGATCGGATTGCGCTACTTCAACGTATTTGGCAAGCGTCAGGATCCAAATGGCGCTTATGCGGCCGTGATCCCAAAATGGATTGCGGCGATGATCCGCGACGAAAATGTGTTTCTGAACGGTGATGGAAAGACCAGTCGTGATTTCTGCTTTATTGACAACGCGGTGCAGGCGAATCTGTTGGCAGCCACTGCCTCTGACGACAACAAGGACGAGGTATACAACGTTGCTGTAGGTGACAACACGACGCTTAACCAGTTATTTGAATATTTACAAGCCGCGCTGCGGCGGCACGATATCGACTACAAACGCGATCCGGTATTGCGTGATTTCCGCCCCGGCGATGTGCGTCATTCACAGGCTGACGTCACCAAGATCCGTGAACGACTCGGATATGTTCCGCACTTTCGAATCCGTGAGGGCATTGAAGCAGCGACGCCCTGGTATATCGCGCATGCATTGAAACGGTCGTAAGACCGCATTGTCAACGTGTAGCGTGAATCGATGCAAACTCTTAACTAGCAAATACCTATGATCCTAGTAACAGGCGGCGCAGGCTTTATCGGCGCCAATTTCGTCCTCGATTGGTTGGCGCAAAGTGATGAGTCAATCATCAACCTTGACAAGCTGACATACGCTGGCAATCCGCATAATCTGGCCACGCTGCAAGGCGATGCCAGACATGTGTTCGTCAAAGGAGATATCGGTGACACGGTGATGGTGTCGACATTACTTGAAAAGTACAGGCCGCGTGCGATTGTCAATTTTGCTGCGGAGAGCCATGTTGACCGTTCCATCTTCGGGCCCGGCGAGTTTGTGAAAACGAATATCAATGGGACCTTCAGCCTGTTAGAAGCAGCACGGGCTTACTGGTGCGGCCTGCCACAAGAAGAACAGGCCACGTTTCGGTTCTTGCATGTCTCGACGGATGAAGTGTATGGGAGCTTAGGCCCGGGCGATCCGCCATTTTCCGAAATCACAGCTTATGCGCCGAATAGTCCCTACTCTGCATCAAAGGCGGCCTCCGATCATTTGGTGCGCTCTTATCATCACACCTATGGACTGCCGACACTGACCACCAATTGCTCCAACAATTACGGCCCTTATCACTTTCCGGAAAAACTCATCCCGCTTGTTATCACCCATGCACGAGCGGGTAAGTCACTGCCAGTTTACGGTGACGGCAAACAGGTGCGCGATTGGCTGTATGTCGGCGATCATTGTGCGGCGATCCGCCGGGTACTCGTCGCCGGTAGGCCGGGAGAAACGTACAACATTGGCGGATGGAACGAGAAGACCAATCTGGAAGTCGTTCACGTCCTGTGCGACATGTTGGACCAACTCGCCCCCAAGCAAGCTGGACACTATCGCGATCAGATCACCTTTGTCGCCGATCGCCCTGGGCATGATCGCCGTTATGCGGTGGATGCACGCAAGATCGAGCGCGAATTGGGATGGAAGCCACAAGAAACCTTCGAAAGCGGTATCCGAAAAACCGTGCAGTGGTACCTGACACATCAGGAATGGGTCAATCATGTGGCATCGGGTGAGTATCTGAAATGGATCGCAACCAACTACGAGAGACGCGATAGCGTTGAGGAGGCCCTACAATGAAACCTATGCGCAAAGGCATTATCCTGGCAGGTGGTTCCGGCACACGGTTATATCCCCTCACCACCTCGGTGTCGAAGCAATTACTGCCGGTGTATGACAAACCGATGATCTATTACCCGATATCGGTATTGATGCTGGCAGGTATACGCGAAATTCTCATTATCTCTACGCCGCAGGATACGCCTCGCTTTAGCGAATTGTTAGGCGATGGCCGGCAGTGGGGTCTGCGTTTTAGCTACGCAGTGCAACCGTCGCCGGATGGGCTGGCGCAAGCCTTTGTGATTGGCCGCAACTTCATTGGCAATGCGCCCTCCGCCTTGATCCTTGGGGACAACATCTATTACGGCCACGATTTTGATGCGCAGTTGCGTGCGGCATCAGAAATAACAACGGGATCGACGGTCTTCGCCTACCACGTGCACGACCCTGAACGTTATGGCGTGGTGGAGTTTGATGCGAACGGCAGTGCGGTCAGTATTGAAGAAAAGCCGACTCGCCCGAAATCGAACTACGCTGTCACTGGTCTGTACTTCTATGACGACCAAGTATGTGACATCGCTGCCAGTATTCGCCCATCGGCGCGTGGTGAGCTGGAAATCACCGATGTCAATCGTATCTACATGGAACGCGGGAAGCTGCAGGTGCAGGTCATGGGGCGTGGTATGGCATGGCTGGATACCGGTACGCATGAATCATTACTGGAGGCGGCGCATTTCATTGCCACCATCGAAAAGCGTCAAGGCCTTAAAGTCGCTTGTCCGGAAGAGATTGCTTATCGTAAAGGCTACATCGACGCCGAGCAGCTAGAGGCGCTTGCGCAACCGCTGCGCAAGAATGGATACGGATCTTATTTGTTACGGTTACTTACTGATACGGTTTTTTAAGAATTATCCATTTAAAATCGTCAGCGGTTCAATTTGGTGAGTGGAGATGCGTCTCAATTACGCATTCGTTCGACGCCTCAGGCAATCAACATCAATAGCGGGCGGCTTCATCTCTTCGTAAGGTGATGGAGCCGTTTTGCTCTTCGAAGTAAGTCCCTTACATTTATCGAGGTGATCTACTAGTGGATAGTCAGTCTGGTTTTTAAATATTAAGGATCGACTTTACCCAATAAAATAAAGGCCAATTTGCGAACGACAGATTTAAAAATCAACCTGACTGACCACTAGCACGTTGAAGAGCATTTAAAAGCCTGTCCCGCATCTCACACGGAGCCATTCTCGAACAATCCCGTCCTTCACAATCATTCCAGAGGTGAAAAATGGATTGCATAGTGTTTCGATCGCGGACCACCTTCTTCGGTGCGTGCCTTCTTCTTTGTTCATTGTTCACCACCGGAAACGCCGCCGCCGATACGGTAGAAAAGATCTCCAAGGCGAATAAGGCACCGATTGATGAAGTGTGGGTTGGAACCACGCTTGCCTATGAAGCGATATCGGTGGGGCCGATTATCTATCTTGCCTACTACAATGCGGAGAGAAAATTGACCGTTACCCGCATTGACACCAAAACGGGGGAGGTGCGTAAAAAGCCTCTCGATAACATCTTCCTGGGGTGGGACTCCCATAACAACATCGTTCTGAGTTATGACAAAGACGGATACTTACATGTGAGCGGTAACATGCACGACTCTCCTTTGGTTTATGCCCGTACCATGAGGCCTAATGACTTTGATAGTCTTGTCTTGGTCAATAAAATGGTCGGCGAAGATGAGACCTCCACGACTTACCCACGTTTTATGACCTTCCCGGATGGCGGTCTTGGTTATTCATATCGTTCCGGGCAAAGTGGCAATGGCGTTGAGCTGATCAATAAATTCGAGAATGGCCACTGGGTGCGTCTGTTATCGCAACCCCTATTTGCCCCAAATCCAGGCGGGGAGCCGGTCAATGCCTATCACACAGGATATATTGCTGGACCGGATGGGTACTACCACATCGCATGGGTCTGGCGAAAGAGAAAAGGGCCGGAGTTCCACTTTAATGTCAATTACGCACGCTCTAAGGATCTAAAACATTGGGAAGACAGCCAAGGTAACAAAATCGAGCTGCCAATTACGCCAAGCCACTCCGAAGTGGTGGACGCTATTCCTGTGCAGAGCGGTTTGCTCAATAACATCAAGTTAGGTTTTGATCTCAAAGGAAGCCCCGTTATTTCATACCTGAAGTACGATAAAGACGGTAATTCTCAGCTCTACCATGCCCATCTAGAAGGCAAAAAATGGCAGA
The DNA here is from genome assembly GCA_965974465.1 of uncultured Noviherbaspirillum sp. Taxonomy (GTDB): domain Bacteria; phylum Pseudomonadota; class Gammaproteobacteria; order Burkholderiales; family Burkholderiaceae_D; genus Noviherbaspirillum. The sequence goes on along the minus strand of CBHCMF010000002.1, from coordinate 50,377 downwards.
TCATTCAGACCACTGACTGGAAATATCGCTGGACGTTTGGTAACGGTGGTCTGCTCCAGAGAAAAATTTCATTCAGCGGTGTAGCGGCAAAAGAGGGACAGTTGTTCGAGAACGTCATTCATGTTAACCATGGATCGAAAACATATTATTACGATCCGGGAACGATGAAAAAGATTTGGGAGCAAAGCCGTACGCTTGAGCGGAGTGTCTCTCAAACCTCTCAAAGTCTCGCCCCTTCAGCAAAAGAAAAAGCGGCATCTCTTTTCAGGCAAATGACGAGCCGAATTCATCCGAAGGACCGCGATTCATTCAAAGGATATATTCAATGGAAGTCACTTGGCACCGAAAACTACGGCAGGCCGCGTACTTGTGAAAGCATTCGCCAAAAAGACGGATGTTCGATGACATCTACACTTTATCTTGTACGTTCGATGAACGGGCGGCCACCACGAGAGGGAAATTGATAAGCTTACCGAGTGAAGGGAAGGAAACCCTTCGAAGGTGGAAGATCGCTTATCTATTTCCACTTATCCTAATCCCGCCGCCTCAGACGCTTTGCGCATTAAATCGACATAGAAGCGCGTTTCAGGCGAATGTTGCTTGCCCAGTTCCTTCTGTAGCAAAACGCGCTCCTTTTCTCCTAACGCTTTCAGCTTACCCATTAACAGGCGATCGATGGAGAAGTTGTATTTTGCAGGCGCGATGATAAATCGGGAGTTGGTTTGGAAGAGTGCGTGCGTCGGTTTTTCCGCTTGCAGGATTCTGGCGTCAACCGATCCTGCGGTATGAATGAAAACGAATCGCCGAAAGAAAGGGATCAGCCAGGGCACCATGCCAATGGAGAAAGAATCACCAAATAACACGCAGACGGACTGAGATTCTGGGTTAGGGGATTCGTAGATCCGAATGCGCCCGTGGTTATGAATTTGATTATCAAAGACCTTGCAGTCTGTGATGGCGCCAAATTCGGCGGTGGGAACGCGGTGCATCTTGCGTGGGATGAGCTTGTGGCCCAAGTCCCCCAATCTCGGTTTGATCACGTACTTGATGTCCTCCCACCGCTCAAAGCGATCGAACCCAAATAAGGACAGAACTTCACGCGCGCCTACCGCAGCACCATAATCGGTCCAGTGTGTATCCCCTTTCCAGTAGGTCAACTCGCGTTCCTCGCGCAATGCTTGCTCTGGCCAAACGACGTTGCCGGTGGATTGGAACTTCTCCAAAAATTGATCCACAGGCGTCTGTGCTGCGCGTTTGAACGGATAGTAGTTCGGGAAAATAAATTCTTTGGCAGGAACGAGCAAGAATGCCGAAGAAAAACCGATCTCTCTAGAGAGCGTCCTAATGTGATCGAAATAATTTTCCCAAGTGTTCAATTCTTCTGCACTGAGAAGCCGCAGTCCCGTGTACTGGTCAATGCTGCTGTTATGATCGTTTTGAAGAAAGAGCCAGCCGGCTTCACCTTCTTCGACCTTGGGCTTTTCAGCGATCGTCACTTTACCTACCCAGCATACGTCGCCGTTGATGCAAAACCCTAAATCAAATTCCCCTTGGGGAACAGCGATCTCGACGTTAAAGCCACAGGTCAGAGAGGGATGAAAGGCTGGATCTTCATTCAGAAACGATTTGATGACATCGGGGCGGGGCTCGTTCAAAGCATACGAGAATTCCGCGGAGGGGGTTCGGACCAACACCTGCACGGCATCACCGGGTTCAAATAGCATCCAACCGCGCAGGTGTATTGGATCGGCTAGTGAGGAAAGATCCAGTTCACCTTTGGGGTACTCCAATTCCCAACGCCTGTTAATGTGTTGTGGTTTTTCGTTGCTGACAGACGTTAACTGCGTAATGTATTTAGGCATAAGTTTCCTCGTAGCGCGGGATAACAGATTTTTAGGGTTATGTCGGTTGAAGCGCGGCGAGCATTTCTTGCAGCCGTGTCAACTCTTGCCGAACCCGAGGCAAAAATGCCTTGGTCTGCTCACAGGTTTCGTCATTGCGATCATGTAGCTGGTAGTACGCTTTGTGTTTCACGCGTCCTGCCAGACTCGCACTGCCTTTACGGCTTTTACCCAAGACAAATTCTTCCAATGATTTCACCGCGTAATGATTGACCCGAGCGCCAGTCCAGACCACATCAGCACTCAAGCCGTTGCCATGTTTGGGATGCGGCTTGACATCCTGGCCGCGCGCATCGACATAGCGTCCCCACCATAAGCGGGCATAGTGTGGGTTATCGAAACAATTCACCCGACTCGGCCTCACAATACTTTTGAAATGGTGATTCACGCCAAAGGCCTGCGCAGCATGTTTGGTGAAGCGCTCCAGTACTAAGCCTTGGTCCATAAAGAGATGGCCGGAAGAGCCGAAGGTGGCCCAGTTCAGCGCGACGGCACTGACGTCCTCTGGGGAAAACAGACGTTCCATCAAAGGCAGAAGCGTTTCTGCGTCGTCCATTGGAAAAATGAACTCGTCGGCATCGATAAAGGCGAGCACATCGACATCCGCAGGGCACAACTTGAGAATGTAGGAGTAGGCTGGTAACTGTGGCTTGCGTTCGTCATTGGTGGAAAAGTCCAACGCAGTGACTAGGCCCAGTTGCGTCAGCTTAGCGAGCAGTTCCCGCGTGCCATCATTGCTGCCGTTATCGGCAATGATGAAGTGCTCAAAGCCCACTACTCTGTGGAAAGCCAACCATTCAAGAACGAATGCAGATTCATTTTTAAAAATTGCTGCGATTCCCATCTTCAAATTAGCGCCCTCCCGCATCGAAGGTGTGCGTCATCACCTCTCGCCATTGCGGTGCAATGGTTGTTAATCCCCTGGCTTGGGCATGTGCAAATGCGGCATCTCGGATTTTTTCCCTCAAGCCTTCGTCTTCCAGCAAAGCGAGGATCGCATCGCTCCAAGAGGTGGATTTGTTCGGACATAACAATCCGGTCTGTTGATGATTCACCGTCTCGGTGTATGGCGCTACGTTGCTATAGATGGCGGGTACGCGCGCTAAGGCATAATCAAGCGCTTTGATATCGGATTTCACCGCATTGAAAGGATCGTTACGCAGTGGCGCGATGGCGACCGTCGCATAGGTGCACACGGCACGGAACCACGTGACGAAGGCCGGGTATTCATTGGCTTCCTGTGGCATCGTGATTTCTTGGGCGTGCGGCAGAAGATGCCCGCCACCGATTTGCAGAATCTGTACCTCCGGCATCTTGGCGATCACTGTTTTGATTGCCGGCGCAATCATGTTCAAATCCGATGCATGGGATGCGCTACCCATATACAACAGCCGCCGCTTGCCTGCAGTCAGGCCCAGCTGGCGTCCTACCTCCTCTATGAATTCCTGCGAAAGTGGTTTTAGCCAAAGTGCTTCGTCGAGCGCATTTGGGATCACGACAACGCGGGGAGCGATGCTGGCGAGCTGTTCTGCCAATCTTGGCGTAGAGGTCGTCACCGTGCGGGCAGAGGCGGCAAGTTTGCGCATTGCCGCTTTGTCCGCATCCGTGATTGTGTAGCCGGGGTGGTGTGCGGGCAGCTTCCAAAGCAGGTCGTCGATCTCATAGAGAAGGGGAAGACCATGCGCCTGAAGGCCATGTAGAAGGGCGTCCACTTGTTCTGCCGGTACGGCATCGTTTTGCACGAGCAAGCCATCCAGGTGATCCATGCCACCGGCCAACAGCCAAGGGACGGTCACTGGGCGGGCATCAAAGCCATCGGCAACCACCGCTGTCTTGAGCGGTTTGAGAATGCGAATATGCGTGGTGGATGGGTGCTCGTTTTCTCCTTTGATGAGCAAGCCAATGCGCTTCTGCGCAGACGCCTTGCCACGTTGTAGCAAGGTTTGATAGATCCGCCGATACTCGGTCGCCATCGTGCCAGTGTCGTTCCAGATGCCCTCCGTGGCTTGCCACTTGCTGATTGCCGTCGTCTTTTTGTCGAGGTCTTTGGGATTGGCAACCGCTTGCGCCATCTTTTTCAAAATCTCGCCTGCTGAATCCTCCGGAGAAATCAACCATCCTGCCTCTGTCGCGCGTATGCGGTCGCCAACGGCGCCGAGATCCATGCCAAAAACTGGAATACCGCAAGACCACATCTCCGTAAGCGTATGGCAGTAGGTCTCTGGACAAATCGACAGTACGACACCAAAGTGGGGAGCGATTGCGTTTACCTTCTCGGCAAAGGTCGATCGTTCATATTCGCCATGGTGCACACCGATGTTACGGATCGAGGGATCGGCCGCACCGAGAATATGGAACTCGAACCGCGATTCTTTATCGAGTTCGACCATTTCCTTGATGAGTAATGCGCCTTTGTTGACACCAATATTGCCCGGCACCAGCACGCGGATCTTTGACCCAGGCACGTACTTGTATTGGGAAGGAGTGCACTTCATCAGATCCCGCCCATGGGGGATGATGCTCATGCGTTGCGCGGCTTCGGGATAGACACCACCGAAAATGTTGACCGTGGAGGGGGAGGTCGTGATAAGCCGGTCGCAGTGTTGGAGAAACGCATTAAACATGTCGTGCCAGCGATGGATGAAGCGGCCTTTAAGTGCCGGGAAACTCCAACGCGGCCACAGGCCGATTCGACATTCGCTGCCGCCTTCGCCACAACGCCCTCCGCAATACCGGCGGTCTCCGTCGACCAAATTGACAGTCGGGCACAGCGTATAAAAATCATGCACGGAATACACGACTGGAATGCCAATGGAATGGGCCACCTGCGACAAGCCAAGGCTGTGCCATGCAATATGGCGAATGTGCAATAGAGAAATCGAGTAACGGTAAAGAATGTCCAACACCAAGCGATCGTACTCATCCGAACGATGGGAAACGGGATCGATGGTACGCGACAAGGTGTGCGTTTCAATCGGTTGTAACTCGCCATCAATCAGTTCCGACAGCGTAATGGTCGACGCATCGCAACGCAGCAGAAAGCAGTGATATTGTTCTCGCAGCGCCCGCATTAAATCCAGATTCGTCTGGGGCATTCCCCCCGTCTTGGTCGAGATGACATACAGTACCCGGCGTAAGGCCTTGTTTGGTTGCGCCTGTTTGACGGCCATTCTTGCCAGATGCCGCACGTAGGAAAACTCGATGTCCCGAAAACGCTGTGTGAGAAGCCGATATTCAGGATAATCCGCGTTGACTTGCTGCGAGCCGGCTTCCATCAATGCTTTCTTTTCATCCTGGAAGCTCTGCGAACGTTTATGAAACACATAGGTCTTATCGCACACTAGATTGAGCCAACCCTTGCGCGTTGCTCGCATGCACAGGTCGTTTTCTTCGCCATACCCACGTGGGTATTTTTGTTCATCGAAGAGCCCGATCGACGCCACGGCTGCGCGACGAATAAACATGCAAAAACCGTTACCCGTTGGGACCTCCAACAGACGGCCTTCGCCTGCATACACAATCGTTCGTGCAAACTGCTCATTGGTCATATGTGGCGGTACCGGGTTGTACACACCGATTTCGGGCGAGCAGAAGGCACCCGCGTTGTTCGACAGGGCGGTGACCGTGGCGACGTTCGCATGTGCGTAGGCACAATAGCGCAGGTTTTCCAGCCAGCGCTCGGTGACGACCGTATCGCTATTGAGCAGTACAACATCGTGCTCAGGGCACAGCGAGATGCCCCTGTTGACCGATCGCGTGTATCCAATATTTTCTGGATTATGATGAACCTTCCAATGCGGGCGGGTAGCATAGGATTGCAGCAGTTCCGGAATGCGCGGATCGGTGCTGCAGTCGTTCACCAACAAAACTTCAGTTCGTTCCGGAAAATGTGTTGCCAAGGAATGCAGGCATTCCGACACCGCATCGTAAGCATTGAAGATGGGCACAACAACCGTGGTCGGCAGAATCATGCCGGCTCGGTAGGCATCGATGTAAGTCGAACAATGACGAAGCGGAGGGCGTGTTGCGCTTTCTAATTTGCGTGGACTCTTTGACAGCGACCCGCCGGTCTTGCTAAAACGGACATCGATGACACTCTCGGGCGGCAGCAAGCCTGCAGGGAAGGTGAGGGAAAAACCGGCAGTGTCACCGTTCCAGCCATTTTTGGCTAAGTCACCGCGCGGCTGTGCGGTTTTTACCTCCATCAGCAGGATGCCGTTGAGATAGATCGTCAATGCGACTGGCGCCCCTGGCTTGGACTCATCGATGGCCCAGCCGACGATAGACGTTTCATCGAAACGGTCAAGAAATCCGCGACAAGAGGATTTGCCTTGTGCGACCGGTTTGGGGAGTGCCTGGCCATTGGCAGTCTGCTGCAGAGCGCGACTGGCTAATGAGGGATCTTCGTGAATAGGAGAAGGCAAAGGTGCGCGTCCCTCCTTGGCGCCATACATGACATAGTGCATGAGGGGGTTGACCTTGGCTGCTGCGACATCGGGATTGGACTCCAGGTAGTAGCGCGTATCAAATTTTTGACTAGGATTTCGGAGCAAGCGCGCACCAAGCTGCAGGTAATGCTCTACCGGATGGAGGCCAAGGCTGGCCACGTCCGAATATTCCGACAGATACCAGTTTTTATCGAATAAGCCGGATTGTTCAATGGCGTCGATGTCGTTTTTCTGCGTCGTCATGCTCGGCTCTCCTGATTCACCCCATTTCTTTTCGCATGGCTGCCGCCGACGTTGTGCTTGATGTAATGCACCAGCGGATTGAGCTGCGAGGTCAACAACTCCGGAAAATCTTTGATATAGCGTTTGGTATCGAAGTGCGGTCCAGGCATACGGCCTTCCGAGGCACCATGGAGAACGTAGTGCTGGATCGGATTCATCTTTGCCTCAGCCACATCGGGATACTGCGTCAAGTACCAGGAAGTGTCGAATAAGCCCGATTTTTCGATGAGCAGCATTTGCGCTTTTGCACTCAGCTTCTCCTTTTTTGCATTCTTCAATGTGTCCTGCAACGCGATCTCTGGAGAAGAGCGGGAAAGCATCTGCGGTGCGGTCAGTTGAGCGATACGCTGCTTCTCCGCTGCAAGCTCTTTATCACGATCTTCGAGAAGCTTGGTCAGCGTAGCGAGTTCCTTGAACCGGTCTTCGAGGCGTTTTGCTTGCACTTGCAGTTCTGTCTTCAGCTTCTGCTGTTCTGCTTGCAGTTGGGTCTGCACCTTGGTTGCTTGCGCCTTGGTGTCGGCAAGCTGTTTCTCGCTTGTCTTGAGCGCATCTGTTTTTGCTTGCAGTTCGCTCGTCAGTTTCTTTGCGTCTGTTTGCAGTTGCGCCAATGCCGCCTCCTTTTGCGTCTTGATTTCGACAAACTGCTTGTCGCTTATCTTGAGCGCTTCCATTTTGGCCTTAAGTTCGCCCTCCAACTTGTTCGCGCGTTGCAATTGGACTGCCAATTCTTTCTCTTTTGTCCTCAATTTGAGGTCGCGCTCGTCCACCATTTTGGTTAACTCGGTAATCTCCTTGAAGCGGTCTTCGAGGCGCTTTTCTTGTGTTTTTGTATCCTTTGTTTTTTAGTCGAGCTTCTTGGTCAGCTCGGCAAGTTTTTTGAGATGCGCGTCGAGCTCTGCTGCTTGCTGACGCCTCTCCGCGATCAGCGCTTGATTCTCATGTGCCATTTCTTCGTTTTGCGATTGCAGGTGCGTGACGCGTGATTGCAAAGACTGTTGCTCGATGGTTTTTGACTCAGCATTTTTTCTAAGATCGATCACTTCGTTGGCATACGCAGTGAGGGTTTCATTTAAGGTTTCAAGTGTTTCGTCACGCGCGGCCAAGGTCTGCTTCAGTGTCGAAATCTCGCTAACCTGGCGCGCGCCTTCCTCACGCAGCGTCTCTAACTCGCTGCTCGCTTGCAGAAAGCGCGCATGGGTTTGGGCCAGTTCGGCTTCGCGGGCATGCAGCTGTTCGCTGGCATGAATGAAGTCGCTCCGTTCGTCATCGACGGCTTGACGCAATTCCGCAATGATTCGCTCTTGTTCGGCCACACGTTCCACCAGCGCTTTCTTCTCGGTGGAAAGGGCCGTTACGATCTCGTTTTGCTTCTGCTCAAATGCAAGGCATGCTGCAAGCTTCTCATTGAGGGTGGTAATGGAGTGGTCTCGTGCAGCTACTTGTGCCATTGCTGCATCGATTTTCCGTTGCGATTCATTGCGCTCGTGCGACAGTGTCGATAGTTCCAGATTTTTGAGTTGAAGCTCCGCTGATAGTGCTTCTAGCTGTGTTAGCAGACGCGCTTTCTCCTCTTTAAGCTCAGTCCGTAGCTCATCGAACAGCTTGGCTCTTTCAGCGAAATGCTCACGCTCCATCACCTGCTGTTGTTTCTGACTATGAATCGTCTCTTTCGCGCCCACAAGCGCTTTGTTGAGGCTATTAATGTCTGACTTTGCCTTCTCCAGAGACCGAGTGGTGTCGTCGATCTGCTTCTTTTGCTTTTCCACGGACTTGCTCAGGAGCGTTGCTTTTTCCTGCTGTTTGGATGCGGCAAGCGCGCTGGAACAGGCTTGACCAAGACGCGAAAAAACCTCTTGAACGGACTGCCGGCTATGCTCGTTATTCGATGCATGGAATAACATTTGCATCAATTCGTGTTGTTCTTTCCCAACACCGAGCACACCAAGCCCGTGGCCATGCACGAACTCAAAGTGAGGGTATTGCTGCCTAAGGCTTTCAAACAGCTTGAAGACGCCGAAATTGCGCTCCCGGACATTGGTGTCGTGCATGATGACGATGGCACGCTTCGAGAGCTTAGGGAGCCACGATTCAAAATCGTGACGAACTGCTTCAATGGTGTGTAGGCCGTCGATATGCAGCAGGTCGATGGAGTGATCGGCGAAGTGCTTCAGCGCGTCGTCAAACGTGCTGCGTACTAGTCGGGAAAAGCCAGAGTACTGAAGCTCATTGTGTGCCCGTACCTGTTCGAACACTTGTTCGTCGTATATCCCGGCATGTTCGTCACCTTTAAAGGTATCGACACCGAAACAACGTGTGTCTAGACCCAAGCGCTCGACGGCCTGGCAAAAGGCAAAGTAAGAAACGCCATAATGCACACCGAGTTCAACGATGACGCGTGGGCGATGTGCCTCTGTCAACCAGAAAGCGAACGGAATGTGTTCCAGCCAGGCAGATTGCGCAAGGTACACAGGACGCCAGAACATGGAGCGGCGGGCCAGTGTCTGTAGGGCGATGTCGATACTAGGCAGGTCAGTAATGTTGACTATCGTTGAATCGCGTGTGTCGAGTTGTGCTGCCATGAAAACCTCCTGGTCAGGAAAACATATGAAGGAGTTCTTGCGATGTCACCTGGCCATCGAAGCCTGATGCCCGTCGCTCTTGAAACAGGGCCTTATCGAGAGGATTGACACTGGTAGTGTCCTTGTTCCAGTCGACTTCCATCAGCACACTGTTCGGGTTGTAGCAATAGCTGCGCTCACTCATCGCCAGAACGGATAACTCGACGTCGGCATAGTGACTGCAATAACCAGGGAAAAAGAAGTGACCGTCGTAGCGATCACTGACCCATTGCCGTGACGCGATCCCGAAGGAGGCGAGCATGCCCATCCATTTGCCATCATTGAAGGCGAATAAGCCCTTGTTACTTTTGCGCAAAGCTTCCAGCGCGAGAAGCAGCCAGCGCCTGCCGGGAAACGCATCCTGCGCGACATAGCCGAAGTAATCGCTGGCAGTGGAGCGAAATACCCGATTCACAATCGTGATGAACCCTTCACGCTGGGTGTCATGGACGCAGAGAATCACACCATCCGCGCCAGCACGTCCAGCCATCAGGGCGGCACAGCGTTCTGCCGCAGCCTGCTCGATATAAGGCATGACCATCAGTGTCTCAATCGAATGGAGCACCGGATCGTCGGCAAGCTGATGCGTCTCCTCGCTGCTAATGCACTTGACCCTCATTTGCTTACCGTATTGGTTGTCACGTTGTCGGCGTCAGGGCCGAACACAATCGACGCTGGTGTAATGCTTTTGATATACCGGTTCGCCCACGGCGTGCCATACGCATTAGTCAGGTAAAGGTTACGGTAGTTAGCCCAGCAGGAAGCCATCCAGGCTGATTTCGTGCGGCAGGCGAAACTGCGCATTTCGCCGAGCAATTTGAGATGCACATTGGCCTGCTCGTTAGGAACATGCGGCGCGATCTTATAGGCGCGAAAATCCTGGCCTTTGGTACGAAGAAACACGCCGAACAGGCGTTCAACAATGAAAGGGATGTAGCTTGCTCGCGCATGGACACCGCTAGGGTCGGCGGTGGCGGAGAATAGGATCGCTCGCGCGGTGGGAGAGAGCTTGTTGTTGGCCGCCAGAAGCACGCGACTGACAAAGGCAGCGTAACGTTTCCAGAAGGCGGGCGTAGCGACAAAATAATTGGCGGTGGCGAAATGCAAGGATGGCTGAATCTCCGTCAAAAGTTCAGCAGGTAGGTCGGCAACCTCGAAAAGCTCTTTGCAGAGTGCAATAAAATTCGGATGCGCCGTCTCCCCTTGCAACCACAGGTTGTGATAGAGGGCTTCCGTTTCAAAGTGAGGATTGCAGAAATACACGTCATAACCAGGATTGGTGGCGATTTCCCGTTTGAATTCGGCGCCGGAGAGCCCGGTTTTCTGCCCAAACTTCCACGACAGCGCCCCCCATAGCTTGACGTCCTGCAGTTCTTTGGACTGCAGCAGCTTGGTGAACACGTTAAATTCAAGCAAGGGGCTGTTATCGCCCTCGTTGTCATAAGGCTCGAAGTCTGGGTCCAGTAGCGGAGATTGGCGCTCGTGATAATAGATTTGAAAAATCTTGATTGACGCATCGGTAGGTTCGGCAGAAGACTTCGCGCGCTGCATGGCCTCCTCGGTATTAAAAACCATGAGCTGCGCAAGCTCGCTGGCGTCAGTTTCCAACGCAACGTTTGCTTTTGATCTCTTTGCGATCTTTGCCGTTGTTTCCTGATGACCGTTCAGCCCTGGTAAGGACTCTTTCACCGCTTGTGCGGCTTTTTTGCTGAGTGGTTTCGTTTTTTTCGTTGCCGTGGCGACGCTGGACTTCGGGACGGTCTCAATTCCGACGTTGACCAGCACCACTTTCTGCGTCGTCTTTTTTGCTGTGTTCTTCGTAGGCGTCGCAGCGACACTTTTCGCCGCCTTCGCACGTGAGGCAGGCACCGTCTTTGCCGTAGTAGTGAGGGCCGCACCATTCTTCGCTTTTTTTGGCGGCGAAATTTGTTCAACCGATGGGTGGCGCTTGGGCGCTTTTGTTCCAGACTTTGCCGCCAATTTCACTGCCGCAGTTGACGAAGATCCTGCTTTTGATGTCGACGATACTTTTCCTACGATTGCTCTATTTGCCATGGCATTTACACTCTTGAATAGCGATTGGTTTCATAGGGAGTCACAACGGAAGTTTGAATTGCCGCAGGAGGGCGTCAGCCAAAGCGGCATGATCACGCCGGCCGGAGCTGGCGCGCAGTAAGGAAGGGCGTTGAACGCCGCCATGTTTTTTTAGGCTGGCATGGAGGACATCCTCTCGCGGCCAGCCGTTCAGATCGATTTGTTCAAGCGTCATTCCCGCGTAGCTGCAATGCGAAAGGGTGTGTCGTTCGCTGAACAACTGACCGGGGCGGGTGAAGCAAGGCACGCCGAGGGAAAGCGCCTCGATCGAAGTCAGTCCGCCCGAGTACGGAAAAGTGTCGATGACGGCGGTGAGCTGTGCCACTTCACTGAGGTAGGAATGATGACTGTCAGGCACAATGAACTCAATAGACATGGCGTTATCTTCTCCGATGTTTTTCAACGCCGTTTTGATCCTGCTCGTCAACTGAGAGTGGCGATAACGCTTATCGATAAAGCACAAATGGAGCGGCATCGACATGGTCTTCGCCATTGCCTCGAGCTGCCTTTGCAGATAATGCAGAAAGCTTTGAGAGATCTTGACTGGATTAGAGATGACACCCAGCCGCACCTGCCCCTCACGGGGGGGCACAGAGGGCGGCATGTAGGCGGGTGGAGTGTAGGTGACGTAGCCACGGTCGAGCAAAATCAGCGGCTCAACATACAAATGTTGAAGGGAGAGCGGCGTCTGATAGGCATCACTGAGCATGCCGTCAAAGGCGCGGAGTCCAGTTGTCCCCGATTGCCCACCGACCCATTTATACATTCTCTTGGCGGGTTTGGATGACAGCGCGCGCAAACCGGCAGGGTCTGTCCAGCCGCCCATGTCCACCAACACATCCAAATGCTGCTTGTGGAGAAATGCAGATAAGGCTTCGCTCGTCAGGCTGGAAACCTCAAACCACTCGTGCGCGATCGCCCGAAATTCCTGCGTCGCCCAGTCATGGTGTGTGCCACGACTGAAAATAATGAGGTCGGTCGCATCGGCCAACAGCTTCAATGCCCCGATGCAAAAAAAATAAACAGGTGAACAGCTGAACATGGGGGAGATCAGGCCGACTCGCAAGCGTGAGGATGTTGTGCCCTGAGTGCCACTGATTAGTCGGCCAGGCAAGACAAGATGCTTGTCGGCAAAGGCGCATAACGCCTTACTCAATTCCTCCGCCGTAATATCACGATCGTATAACTGCGACATGCATGTCGTTAAGCTTGCATCTGTAGCATGCGTCGGATCGTTGAGAAATGCTTGCACCAAGCGTTGCGCCAGTTTGGCATCCCCGAGTTCATGCATCGACAGGGCCGCCAGTTCGAACCGGACCTCAGCATTGTTGGGGTAACGCTGCAGTAATGGGAGCAAGAGAGCCATGGCCTCATCGGGTTTGCCCATCTTGTTCAATGCCTTTGCCTTGACGAGCTCTGATTGCCATAACCCTTTATTCAGTCGCAAGGCAGCATTGCAATAGTCGAGCGATAGCGATGCATCACCCATCCCGAGATGGCACAACGCCAGATTGTGTTTGATGACGGCGTGGTTCGGCAGATGAGGTTCGGCGTAGCGATAGTGGGCAAGCGCTTCCTGCCAGCGCTTGGCGCGTCGACAAGCGTCTGCTTGTACCAAGCGTTGGGAAAGTTCATCTGTTGGTGTTGGCCTCATGCTTGTGCCTCACGCATTAAGAAGGCGTGAAGACAACCGCCTGCACCTGCTTCATTGAATCGGAAACAGGGACGGCAAGCGCGAGGTGCAGTTGCAGCAGATTACTCGCCAGCGTCAGTACAGAGCGGACATAGTCTTCCTTGGTTTGATACAGTGTCTGGATGGCATTGATCACATCCAGCTTGTTGCGGACGCCGCCTTGAAAACTTTTCTCGTTCGCTTCCACACTCAATTCCGCTGAACGAATGCTTTCCAGCCGTATCTCGATCTCGTTACGACCGGCTTCAACCAGCTCAAGCAAACGATTGACGTCGAGCTTGGTCCGCTGTTCGACATCCCGTGCTTGCTCACCTGCCCGGGTGGCGTTGGCAGAGGCACCCGAGACTTCCAGGAAGGTACCCACCTCTAACGGCAGTGATACCGCTACGCCCGCATAGTTGCTGCTCGTTCCTCCTAGTTCCGTCCGGCTGGCAACAGCACTCACCGTCGGCAGTAAGGCCCCCCGGGCACGGGTGAGTTCTAACTGAGCAATGCGCTCATTTTGTCTGGCTTGGACGATTTGCGGATTGTTTTGAGGGAAGCGTTCAATGTAGCGATCGAGTGACTCACGCAATACCGTTGGCTTTTGCCATGCAATATTGAATGCCTTGCTGCTAGGCATCGAACCTGTGATTGCCGCCAATTGCCGTTCTGCAGCGTTCTTTTGCGCACGTAACGTAATGTCGCTGGCATTCGCCTGTTCTAAACGTACCTGGGCATCCCGGTAATCGGTGATGGTACCGGTCCCTAGGTCAAAGGCACGTTTCGCCGATTTCGCTTGCTGGGCAATGGCGTCGATTCTGGCACGGTTCAATTCCAGGCTTTCGCGCGCCAGAACGACTTCCGATACCGCGCTGAAGAGTCGTGTCGCTAGTTCGTGTTCACGAGATTGATAGGTCGCATCAGCCAGAATGTCGCGCGGCCCGGCTTGTCGAAACGTGGCATACCGATCGGCATTAAAGATCGGTTGCGTCACGCTGACCGTACGGCGTGTTCTGTTACCTGTCTCTGTCGGAGAAACGCTGAGATTGAGTTGCGGTAGATAGGCGACGCGCGCGACGTTGGCCGACGCCTTGTTGGCGTCGCGTTCGGCCAAGGCCGATTGGAACAGGGGATCGAAGCGCTTGGCTTGTTCAAAACTGTCGACTAGATCTCCATCCGCGGCCTGCACGTTCCCCATCGGCGCGAGTAGCAACATGCTTCGTATGAGCAGGCGTTTCCAGGTGCAAGCGAGCGTTTTGCACTGTGATCGCAAAACACTGCCAAGAAGCGCAGTCTTTAGTGCAAGACTGCGGCGAGATAGTGGGTTGCAGTAGAAGGGCGGACAGATTCCAAGCAGTCTTTCCACTATTTAGTTCTCCTTAAATGATGTGGCAAAGCGATCAGACAACGGTTTGAACAAATAGCTAAGGAAAGTGCGTTCGCCGGTCTTGATGACCACGTCAACCGGCATGCCCGGCTGCACTTGGTTTTTTGCGAGTAATCGATAACCCTCCTTCGTGGTGGCAATTTGCGCCAGATAATAGGGGCGGGCTGATTCCGCCGTGTTGGGGGTCATGCGGTCCGCGCCTACCATCCGCACCGTACCGGGAATCACTGGCGTGGTGTTGTGGTTGAATGCGCTGAACCGCATGTCTGCGTTAAGGCCGACCTTGACCTTGTCGATCATGTTGGGAGGGACTTGCGCTTCGACAACGAGGTCTCCTCCGGCAGGGATAATTTCCATCAGCACACTGCCGCTCTGAATCACGCCACCTACTGTATGCACCTTCATCCCCACAACGGTGCCCGTGACTGGCGCGTGCAATTCCGTCAGACGCGAATCAAATTTGAGTGCCTCTACCTTGGAACGCAAGGCCTCACGCTCCTTTTGACTCTCTGCCAACCTCCCGTCAATGTCACGCTGATATACCGCTATTTTTTGATTGAGCTGCAAGCGTGCCGCCGCCAGCTCTGACTGCGCTTTTCCCAATTCGGACATCGAGGTTGCAAGACTGGCGATGAGATCGCTGCGTGAGCGTTCGATCTCATTGACGCGGCTGCGCGAAATGAAACCTTCTGCGGCGAGCGCCTTATTGTTTTTGATCTCCTGCCCCATGACAGTCAGTTGCTGTCTGCGCGCGTCGATGACTTTCGCCAGCTCCTTCACCTGAACCGATAGCCCGGCTACCTGTTCCTCCAATATTTTTTGGTCACCGGTGAATTCCGTGCGGCGTGAAAGAAACAGGCGTGTTTGCTGACGCTTTGCCTCTTCGACATTGGGGTCGCTCTCACGTCCCTTGAACTCGGGCAGCCACTCGATTGTGGACAATCCCTCACGTTCTGAGCGCAGTCGCGACTCGTTGGCAATCACATTGATGTAATCGAGTTCCGCGCTATTCAGGGCCGCTTCGGTACTGAGCTTGTTCAGCTTGATGAGTACATCGCCTTTCTTGACCATGTCGCCTTCATGGACAAAAATTTCGTCGACTACCCCCCCGGAGGGATGTTGTACTGCTTTTCGGTTACCCAACACCACCACGGTACCTGCGACATTGACACCCGCATCAAGAGGTGCAAACGCCGCCCAAAGCAAGAAGGCGATGAAGGCGGAGAGCAACAGGCGCGCCGTCAAGCGCTGGATCCGTACTTCTTCGATCTTGAGCGGCTCCAGTTCACCGCCACGCAGCCGCTCCGGATCATAAGGATTGATATCTCGCACCCAGCTTGAGACCGTCCTTACCGGCGCTTCGACCAAGGTGCCGATCGCGGTATTTATTTTGACTAAATCCCTCATGCTGCAGCTCCCTTTACGTCATTATCGGAAGGGGCCTTTGGCGGTTGCGTGGTAGGCGTGCCGACGGACTTCTTCTTGGTCGCGTCTCGTAATTTTCGTGCCGAGTCGAGCATGTCGACAACGGCACCGAAGCCGACTTGTTTGCCACCATTCAATACCAAAAGTTGATCGGCAACGTTGACGAGATCAGGGCGATGGGTCGTAAAGATAATCGTCGTGCCTGCTTTTTTCAGGGTACGAATTGCCTGGACCAAAGCACGTTCGCCTTGCTCGTCCAGACTCGCATTCGGTTCATCCATGACGATATAGCAAGGATCCCCATAGACAGCACGGGCCAGCGCAATACGTTGCTTTTGTCCTCCGGTCAATGCGTAACCGTTTTCCCCCAAAACGGTATCGTAGCCCTGCGGAAAAGAAAGGATGAGCTCATGGATTCCCACCAATCGCGTGGCTTTGACGACTTTTTCTGCGTCCACCGGGCCGAGTCGGGCGATATTCTCTGCAATCGTCCCTTCAAAAAATTCGTTCTCTTGCGGGACGTAACCAATGTATTGGCCAAGGTTTTCGCGTATCCAAGTAGAGACATCTGCGCCATCCAGACGAACCGCTCCCTTGGTTGGCACCCAGATACCGACCAAGGATTTGACTAGTGAGGATTTGCCTGCAGCACTAGGACCGACAACGACCATCACTTGGCCCGGTTCCAACGTAAAGCTAATGCCATTGAGTACCGGACGAGACGCGCCTCCAGGATGGACAACGAGATCCGATACGTTTAAGTGACCGGTTGGATGCGGTAATTCCATCCGTGTCTTTGCAGCTTCGCCTTCTGCAAGAAGGGCGTCCAGACGCTCATAGGCCTGTCGTGCATCGACCACTTCTTTCCAGTTTGTCAGAATCTGTCGAATGGGGCTGATGGCCTTGGCCATCAAAAAATTGGCAGCGATCACCATGCCGCCTGTCAGAAAGCCCTCGATGGCCAAAAAAAATCCAACGGCAAGTTGCATTGATGGGAGCGCTTTAGTAAAGAATCCAGATGCGCTTCCGAGCAGTGATGCTGATTCAGTCGCGTGCACCTGCATCTGAAGATAATGTTGATGACGTGCATACCAGCGCTTGCGTATCGTACGGTGCATTCCCAGCGCTAAGGCCGGTTCGGCATTGCGCAGACAATGTGCGGCAAACCGATTGGATTCGGCCTGAGCGTTATTGGCATCCTTCAAAACCGGCGCGGACACGCGCTGTGTCAAATAGGTGAGAAAAAACAGAATCGACGCTGCCACTAAAGAAAACAGTGCGAGCAGCGGATGAAAAAATATCGCAAAGATGATGAATACAAAGGCAAACGGTGCACTCATCAAGGCGAGGAGAGGGCTGCCGGTCAAAAACTGCCGCAGCAGAACCAGATCGCCCAGAACCTGATGGATATTCACCTTCTTGCGCCCGACAAATCTTCGGAAGGAGGCGTCGAATACCTCGGCGGCCAGGTCCCAATCGATGCGAAGCGAAATGCGAACCATCATCCGGCGCCGTATCCATTCCAGCCCCGACCAGAATACATAAAGCCCCGCCATCAATATCGTCAATGACACCAGCGTGACGATACTGCGGCTCATCAACACTCGGTCATACAGGTTAAGCATGTAAAGAATTGGTGCGATCGACAGCATTTCTACAGTAAACGTGAGAATGAAGACGAAAACAAACGCACGTTTACACTGTCTTAAAAGGCCTGACAGTGTTTTCATTTCCATCTCGCGTGCAGCTGCGCCGTCATCCAGAGATGCCGATGATTTAATCACCATACGAAATCGCAAAAAGAGATTTCCTCCTTAATCCATAAGGAGGAAATAAACACAGAAAAGTATTGCTGAGAGTATCGCTGCCCGAGGCCGGCTTGCGGCCTCGGTAAATCATGCGAAGGTTAGGTTATGCGCCCGTCAATGGATCGACGCTTCCATCGTCGGCATCCTCGGCGCCACCGAGCAGTGTCAGCGTATCCATCGTCCCTGCATCAAAGGAATCTGTTTCTTCAGCAGTAGGACCAGGGGCCGGATCGGCAGAGGTAGGACCGAACAGAGAGTCCAAGCCTCCGTCATCGCCCAATACCGGAATGTCGATGTCGAAATCAATACCAAGACCGGCCAAGTCGTCAATTGATACGCCCACGCTCGTCAGGCCTGCGTGTACGGAGATACCGCCTATGGAAAAATCAATCGCCATATTTCTCTCACTTTCATTAAGAAGTAATGCCATTAGTAAACTGGCATGGTTATCGGATATATCGCGCTGGCCTCCTCCTTATGAACCGCATCACGTTGAGCAACGCAAAAAAACAAACGGCAAAGACAACGCGACCCACAATCTCTATTGCATGGTTGAGGTAGTGTGTATGCATTCTTTAGAAAGTGATAGGTGAATTACATGGCAACTTTGTGATAGATCAAGTAACAAAATGAAGATGAGGATCTCAGGAAATATTTTTGTTGCAGTGAGGCATAAAAGCTTTTGCAGGGTGTTCTATAGAGGAAACTTTTAGGGGATGTTTCTTTATGCGACGCTAAAAATGGAGAGTTCAGGAACAAGTTCTTACGTGCAGAATGTCCAGTACGCTACAATGTCAAATGAAGCAAGCCAGACAGCCGCTGGTCATCGCAAGATGACGGGAGGAAGGTCCGGACTCCATAGAGCAGGGTGACGGCTAACGACCGTCCGTCGTGAGGCGAGGAATAGGGCCACAGAGACGAGCGTATTCAGTTACGGTGAAACGCGGTAACCTCCACCCGGAGCAATTCCAAATAGGCACGCATTGAGGCTGCTCGCGGAGCGTGCGGGTAGGAAGCTTGAGCCGTGGAGTAATTCACGGCCTAGAGGAATGGCTGTCATAACGATCGAGGGCAACTTCGCTCGTCGTAACAGAATCCGGCCTATCGGCTTGCTTCTTCTTATTTTGAACGGTTCGATAAGAAGCGTTCAATCCAATAAAAATTACGCTAGACCCAGTGCCTTTAGCCGCCGATACAGCGTGCGCTCGCTCATGGCGAGTTGAGCAGCAAGTTCGCGCCGTGTGCCGCTAAAGCATGCTACCGCATGCCGCAACATTTCATCCTTGGGCATGTCAAGTGTCGCATGAGACTGTGCAGAGGCCGTATGCACGATAGTGGTCGGATGTAACTCCGGCGGCAGGTGCTCGATTCGGATGACGCCATCGTCCGAGAACAGCAAAGCGCGTTCCAGCACATTGCGCAATTCGCGAATATTTCCTGGCCATACATACGCCTGCATGCACTTCATTGCAGTCGCATCGACCGTGATGTGTTCTCGGCCGGTGGTACTGCGTTGCAGAATAGAATTAACGAGCAATGGAATATCATCGGTACGCGCCCGCAATGCCGGTAAATGGATAGGGAAGGCGCTGATGCGATAGTACAAGTCCTGCCGAAAGAGACCATCGGCCATCATTTCTTTTAAGGGTTTGTGCGTGGCGGCTACCAGCCGGAAATCGGCACGCAGTGTTTCCACTCCACCGACGCGGCGAAAAGTTCCGGACTCGATCAGTCTCAGCAGCTTGACCTGCATCGCCAGGGGTACGTCGCCGATCTCATCGAGGAACAACGTCCCTCCTTGTGCGGTTTCAACGAGCCCTTGCTTGCGTACGTTGGCGCCGGTGAAGGCGCCTTTTTCGTGACCGAACAATTCGCTTTCAAACAAGGTTTCCGTCACACCGGAACAATCGACTACGACAAAAGGGCCGAGTGAGCGGGCACTCGACTCATGGACGGCGCGTGCGAACAATTCCTTGCCAGTGCCGGATTCGCCTTGCAGCAATACCGGTAGCATTGAGGGGGCCACGCGTTGCAGCATCGATAACGCATCATTGAATGTCGCCGAGCGGCCGACCAGACCTTCCGCGCTGGGACGTGCCGACGCGTTACGTACGATGGACAATCTTTCAACATAGGCAATCACCTCGCTCTGCTCGTCCATAATCGGGCGCAGTTCAACATCCACATGCTCTGGACCGCGTGGCGTGTGATGGACATGCAAAACACGATCTGGCCCGCGCGTTTCGAAGGCCTTTTTCATCGGGCAGTGTTCTCCAGCTCGGTCGCAAGGCACGTCGTAGTGATGCGAGACTTGAAAGCATTTGTGTCCGATATGGGGTTTGTCTTTTGTCGCGAAGTGCAGCTGATAGGCAGTATTGGCCGCTAGGATGTTGTACTCGGGATCGAGCACGATCATCGGCTGTACCTCTTGTTCAAGAAAAGAAATCAGTGCTTGTACCTGCGTGGGCTGGAATGATTTGTTGCTCATGAAGGCTCTATGTCACTGTCAAGACTGCCAAAATTAACTGCCACTGCCATCTATCTTACTGTCAAAACATCCTTCCATACCGGCCCTATGGAAAAATGTTTAATTAAATCAGTCGGATAGGATACGGCGCGAAAGGCTGGCTCGGTGGTACGCAATTTGCTGAATGGCACTATGCACTCGCTGTTTTAATCACGCGTGCGACTGGAGATAAGCAATGATTACCACTAGTGCCTTGCACATTGAAGGCTTCTTTGACTCGATCACATGTACTATTAGTTATATTGTGCTGGATAAGAGCACCAGGCAATGTGCATTGATCGACAGCGTGCTGGATTACGATCCCAAATCCGGGCGTACCGCGACGATGTCGGCCGACAAGCTGATCGCCCGCGTGCACGAACTGGACGCTAGCGTGCAATGGATCCTCGAAACGCACGTGCATGCCGACCACTTGTCGGCGGCGTTTTATCTGAAGCAGCACCTCGGCGGCCAGATCTGCATCGGGCGACACATCATCACTGTGCGGCAGGTATTCGGCAAGCTTTTCAATACCGGCGCCGACTTCATGTGCGACGGCAGCCAGTTTGATCATTTGTTTGCCGATGATGAAATCTTCGCGATCGGCAATCTTCCATGCCGCGCGATGCATACGCCTGGCCATACTCCAGCCTGCATGACTTATGTGGTGCGCGAAGGCGACGAGATCGCCGCATTTGTCGGCGACACCTTATTTATGCCCGACTACGGCACCGCACGTTGTGATTTTCCCGGCGGGGATGCCCGTACGCTCTATCGTTCCATCAATAAGGTACTCCGCCTGCCTGCGCACACTAGGTTGTACATGTGCCATGACTATCAGCCTGGTGGCCGCGATGTGCAATTCGTCAGCACCGTTGCCAATGAGCGCGATGCCAACATCCATATCCGCGATGGCATCAGCGAAGATGCATTCGTCGCCATGCGCAATACGCGTGACGCCAAGTTGGATATGCCCGTTTTGCTTTTGCCGTCGGTGCAAGTCAACATGCATGCTGGCCACCTGCCGGAACCGGAAGACAACGGCATCCGTTACTTGAAGATTCCCCTCAACGCAATTTGACTCTTCTCATAAGCGATAATGATTTTTTAGAACGAAGATGAAGAAACATCAACGTAGACAGGAACGCCCTCTATCGCCGCAAATCCTTGCCATCAATAGGACACAGCTCGAATATGAAGTACTCATCATTGGCGGCGGTGCTGCCGGCATTGCGGCCGCATCCAGTTTGCTAAAACGTGTCCCTAGTCTCAACATCGCCATCATCGATCCGGCCGATGTTCATTACTATCAGCCGGGCTGGACCCTGGTGGGCGGCGGCATATTCGAGGTCAACGCAACCACGCGCACCATGGGGGAGCTGATACCGAAAGGGGCGCATTGGCTGAAGACAGCGGTGACTGCATTTGAACCGGAACGCAATGCCGTGATTCTCGACAGCGGCCGTGTCGTCAGATACCAGCAACTGGTGGTTTGTCCCGGCCTCCAACTCAATTGGCACGGTATCGACGGCCTTTTCGAAACGCTGGGGCGCAACGGCGTCACTTCCAATTATCGGTACGACCTTGCACCTTACACTTGGAAACTGGTGCGTCGGATGCGAAAAGGGCGGGCGCTGTTCACGCAGCCGCCAATGCCGATCAAGTGTGCCGGTGCACCCCAGAAAGCGATGTATCTATCGGCCGATCACTGGCGGCGCGAGGGTTGCTTGAACAAGATCGACATTCAGTTCTGCAATGCAGGCAATGTGCTGTTCGGTGTGCTCGACTACGTTCCCGCACTGATGGAATACGTGCAGGCCTACGGCATTCATCTCCAATTCGGCTATACGCTCACCGCCGTCGATGGGTTGCTGAAAACCGCCACCTTTAGCCGCACAAATGCCGAAGGGGCAAAAGAGTCGGTGACAATGGATTTCGACATGCTGCATGTCGTGCCGCCGCAGACAGCACCCAATTTCATTCGTTGTAGTCCGCTGGCCGATGTCGCTGGTTGGATCGATGTAGATCCACATACATTGCGCCACAAAACCTACACCAACATCTTTGCGCTTGGCGATGCGATCAATACGTCCAACGCAAAGACTGTGGCGGCGGCACGCAAGCAGGCACCCGTGGTTGCGCATAATGTGCTGGTCGAGATGGGGCATTTGAAAGAATATGCAAAGTACGATGGATACGGTGCCTGTCCGCTGACGGTCGAGCGCGGCAAGATTGTGATGGCGGAATTCCTGTACGGCGGCAAGGTGGCTCCCACCCTGCCGACATGGCTGGTAGACGGCACGCGGCCGTCGCGTATTGCCTGGCTGCTCAAGAAGCACGTTCTCCCGTTGCTGTATTGGGAGGGCATGTTCAAGGGTCGCGAATGGCTGGCGCAGTCTGCGATAACGGATTTATGACAAAGCGGCATAGTATGCTCGCGCGCTGGTTTTCGGCACTGCCGATCCGGGAATGGAGTGCGTGTTACGATCGCGCAGCATTGCAGGGGGACTTGTTTGCTGCCGTGATCGTCACCATCATGCTGATTCCGCAAAGTTTGGCCTATGCCATGCTGGCCGGCCTTCCCCCAGAAGCCGGGCTCTATGCCAGTGTCGTCCCCTTGCTTGCGTATGCGGTATTTGGCAGCAGCAAGGTGTTGGCGGTCGGCCCAGTTGCGGTTGTTTCATTGATGACGGCCACGGCGATCAGCCAGGTTGCTACGCCCGGCTCGTCTGCCTATTGGGAGGCCGCCATCATCCTCGCCTTCCTGTCAGGATTGATGCTGATCGGACTGGGCATGATGCGTCTTGGCTTTATCAGCCACTTCCTGAGTCAGTCTGTCATATCCGGATTTATTTCGGCGTCCGGCCTGCTCATCGCTTTCAGCCAGCTCCAGTACATCCTTGGCATCAAAGCGGGCGGGCACCATGTCGGCGCGCTGCTAATGTCGATCACCAGGCATGTGACTGATACGCATCCCGTGACGTTGGTGATTGGCATCAGCGCGACGGCTTTTCTGTTCTGGACGCGCATGGGACTCAAGTCGGTGTTGATCCGGCTGGGCATCAGCGGCTGTTTGGCCAATAGCGTCGCTAAGGCCGGGCCAGTAGCTGCAATTGCCGTGACATCTGTATGTGTATGGGCGCTTGGACTGGATAGGCAAGGCGTCAGAATTGTTGGCGCCGTGCCGCAAGGCTTACCTCCGTTCACCTTTCCCAAGTGGGATTCACAACTCTGGCAGCAATTGCTGCTTCCCGCCATGCTGGTGAGTGTGATTGGCTTTGTCGAATCGATATCGATCGCTCAGGGGCTGGCGGCCAAGCGTCACCAACGCATTGAACCCGACCAGGAACTGATCGCACTCGGCGCTGGCAATGTTGCCGCATCATTGTCCGGCGGTTTCCCGGTGACCGGTGGCATTGCACGTTCTGCAGTGAACTTCGATGCCGGAGCACAAACGCCCGCCGCTGGAGTCTTTACCGCTATCGGTCTGGCGCTCGCTTCTCTGTACTTGACGCCAGCACTTTACTACCTACCGCAAGCCACACTTGCCGCCACCATCATCGTCGCCGTGCTGTCATTGGTCGACTTTGGCATTCTGAAGCGCACCTGGCATTATTCGAAGCCGGATTTCGCCGCTGTTGCAGGTACGCTGGTGGCAACGCTGGTCTCCGGTGTTGAAACAGGGCTGGTGATCGGTGTCGTCATCTCCCTCGCTTTGTACCTGTATCGCACCAGTCGCCCCCATATCGCTGAAGTAGGGTGGGTGCGCGGCACTGAGCACTTTCGCAATGTGCTGCGTCATGATGTCGCGACTAGCCCCTTCCTACTCGGGCTTCGGGTGGATGAGAGTTTGTACTTCGCCAATGCTCCCTATTTTGAAGACTGTATTTACGGTGCCATTGCAGCCCGTTCGCAACTGCGCCATGTCGTGTTGCAATGCTCCGCCATCAATGATATCGATGCCAGCGCGTTAAAAACCTTGGAAACGATCGAGCGGCGCTTGCGCGCCGTTGGCATCTTCCTCCATCTGTCTGAAGTTAAGGGACCAGTCATGGATCGTTTGCAGAACACGGATTTTCTGCATCAGTTCGGCGGGCGAGTCTTCTTGACGCACTACCAAGCTGTGGCAGTCTTGGCTCCCGAGGTGTTCCTGCCTGCCAATCCTGGCAGCACTTGACGTGGCGGAAGCCTCAAACAGGCAAAATAAATTTCTGCAAGGCTTCTGAACCAAGTGCAATTGGCGGTGCTTTAATTGCCGTACGAGACGGTTTCGCCTTCTGCGACTGTTGTCTTTTCTCATCTTTTCCGCGTCTACAGTGGATACCTATGTGCGCTGTGCAATGACACGCGTAAAAGCAAACACATGTATATAGCTAAGACATCACCTTCAGTGTCTTCGGTAAGTACTTAATTTTTTTGAGAATTCATTCAAGGCGTTGCTTTAGCGAAATGCGCTAAGTCATTGACTTCATTAGAAAAAATCACATTTTTGTTTCCGAATATTACTTGACCGCAAATAAAGCATCCTCTAAAGTGGGCGGCAGTGTGAAAAAGTGTATTTTTGTGGGGCGAAAATCTGTTTTCTCCCGGCAATCACGGATCACAGCCAGATCAAAAAACGACAACCACGAGGGTAAATCAGGGTGTTTCAGGGCGCGTCAGCACTGAGTCTCGATGCAAAAGGGCGGATGACTATTCCGGCCAAGCATCGTGACGCCTTGTCGCTTCAATGCGAAGGGCGGGTCACCCTGACCAAGCATCCGCATGGTTGTTTGCTGTTCTTCCCGCGCCCGGTCTGGGAGAGTCACCGCGAGCAGATTGCGGCATGGCCGATGTCGGCGCGTGCTTGGCAGCGCATTTTCCTTGGCAATGCATGTGATGTCGAAATGGATACGGCGGGCCGCATCCTGATCTCTCCCGAGCTGCGCTCCGCGGTTGGGTTAACACGCGACGTCATGTTGCTCGGCATGGGGAGCCATTTTGAGATCTGGGATGCGGAAAAGCTGGCTGAAAGCGAGGCGCAAGCTGTGGCGAACGGCATGCCCGATGTGTTAAGTAATTTTTCGTTCTAGCCCGTGATGATGGAAAAAGCGGTGCCGGAATTGCAGCATCGTACGGTGTTGCTGGAAGAAGCGGTCGATGCGCTGGCGATTGACGGCGTGCGCGCCAATGGCGTCTACGTCGATGGCACCTTCGGCCGCGGCGGTCACAGCCGCCGGATTCTGGAACGTCTGGGCCCGCAGGGGCGCCTGATTGCGTTTGACAAGGATCTGCAGGCGATTGCGACCGCGAAAACGATTTCGGACACGCGGTTCGACATCGTGCATGACAGTTTTGCGACGATGGGCGAGGCGCTTGCAGCACGCGGCATTGCCCAAGTAGATGGGATTTTGCTGGACCTTGGAATCTCGTCGCCGCAGGTGGATGAAGCGGCACGGGGTTTTAGTTTTCGACTGGATGGCCCGCTCGATATGCGCATGGATACGACGCGCGGGATGTCGGCGGCGGAGTGGCTCGCGAACGAGTCAGAGCAGACGATAGGAAAGGTGATACGAGACTATGGGGAAGAACGGTTTGCTATTCAGATTGCAAAGGCGATTGTTGCTCGCCGGGCAATCGAGTCAATTTCAAGCACACGACAGCTTGCCGAGGTCGTGGCACACGCAGTCAAAACCCGCGAGAAAGGCAAGGACCCGGCCACTCGCACCTTTCAGGCTATCCGGATTTACATCAATAAAGAGCTTGAGGACGTTGAAGCAGGACTGAACGCCGCATTTAAGAAACTAGCCCCGCACGGGAGATTGGCTGTGATCAGCTTTCATTCATTGGAAGATCGCATCGTCAAGCGCTTCATGGCATCTAAAGCCAACGCGCCACAGCCTGATCGTCGTCTGCCGATCCGTGCCATTGATCTGCCACAGCCCGAATTCAAGCTTGTAACCAAGATGAAACCCTCTGACGCTGAAATCGCCGCTAACCCGCGTGCGCGTTCAGCCATCATGCGGGTGGCAGAACGTACCCTTGTTTCTGGAGGCGCCCAGTGACCGGTCGCCTCAATATCATTCTGACCACTGGACTAGTGCTGTGCGCCTTGTCCGTCGTCAACGCCCAGTATCAATCGTTGCGCTTGTTCATTGAACTCGAACGTGCACAGGCTACTGCCAAACAGCTCCAGATCGAATGGGCACAGCTGCAGCTCGACCAATCGACGCTAGCCAAGCATGCCCGTATTGAAGGCAACGCACGACGCGATCTCAATATGGTTGCCGTCACGCCGGATCGTACCCAATACTTGACGAAAGGAGCCCACTGATGCGTGCAGCAGCAGGCAAGGGCGTCCAGTTCAGCGCCAGTCCGGTATTGGCTGTCAAGCTGCCGGTCTGGCGTTCGCGCTTTGTGCTATTTGCCTTATTTTCCGGCTTTGCTGCACTTGCTGCCCGCGCGCTTTGGTTGCAGGGCATCTCCAACGAATTTTTGCAAAAGCAAGGTGCGTCGCGCTATGCGCGTACGCTAGAACTGCCAGCCACGCGCGGCAAGATCATGGACCGTAACGGCCAGGTGGTCGCCTCATCGATGCCGGTCAAGGCCGTCTGGGCGATTCCCGAGGATGTGTTGGAAGCACCGGACGAAAAGATTCGTACGCTGGCAAAACTGCTCGGCATGAGCGAGCACGATCTACGCAAGAAGCTCGATTCCGATCGCACCTTTGTTTACCTGAAACGCCAGGTAGAGCCGGACGTCACCGACAAGATTGCTGCACTGAATGTACCTGGCATCGGCACCCGCCGCGAATACAAGCGCTACTATCCCGATGGCGAAGTGATGGCGCACGTCGTCGGTTTCACCAACGTGGAAGATGTGGGCCAAGAGGGTATGGAGCTCGCTTTCCAGAAGAATCTCACTGGTATTAATGGTAGCCGCCGCGTGATCAAGGATCGTCTCGGCCGCATCGTCGAGGATATCGAGTCGGTTCGCTTGCCGCACGATGGCAAGGATCTGGCGTTGTCCATCGATCGCAAGATCCAGCACATCGCCTTCTCGCACCTGAAAGAAGCGGTTGAAAAGCACAAGGCCAAGGCGGGGGCAATCGTGGTGCTGGACGTGAAAACCGGCGAAGTGCTGGCCTTGGCGAACCTGCCGACCTATAACCCGAACGATCGCTCCCGCTTGACCGGTGCACAGTTGCGCAACCGCGTCATCACCGATACCTTTGAGCCGGGCTCTACGATGAAACCGTTCACCATCGCCCTGGCGCTGGAGAACAAGCTGGTCACACCGACGACCAATATTCAGACCGCCCCGGGTCGTATCACGATCGGTAAGGCAACCATCGGCGACGCGCACGCGCATGGCATGTTGACCGTAGCGCAGGTGCTGGAAAAATCCTCCAATGTTGGAACAACCAAGTTGGCATTGCAGCTGCAGCCGCAGCAGATGTGGGAAATGTTTACCTCGGTTGGTTTTGGTCAGCAGCCCAAGCTCGGTTTCCCGGGCGCGGTGGCTGGCCGGGTTCGCCCATACAAATCCTGGAAGCCGATCGAACAGGCCACGATGAGCTACGGTCACGGCATTTCGACCTCGCTGATTCAGATTGCTCAGTCGTACATGATCTTTGCGCGCGACGGTGAAATGATTCCACTGACTTTGCAAAAGTCTAACGATCAACCGATCGGCCAGCGCGTGATTTCAGAAAAGACAGCGCGTCAATTGCGCGAGATGTTGGAAATGGCCGCTGGCCCTGAAGGCACCGCGCCTAAGGCGCAGGTGCCAGGCTATCGCGTTGCCGGCAAGACCGGCACGTCCCATAAACTGGCCGGTGGCCAGTATGCAAACAAGTATGTAGCGTCATTCGTCGGATTCGCTCCGGCGTCCGAACCACGCATTATTGTCGCGGTGATGATCGATGAGCCTTCAAACGGGGAACACTTTGGTGGTCAAGTTGCCGCACCAGTGTTTTCCGCGGTGACTGCGAACGCTTTGCGTGCGCTGAATGTCGCCCCGGACTCGACCGTCACCGACATCATCGTTCCGGCTGATGCCGTCGAGGAGAGTATGTAATGTCTGCGGCACGGAAGCCAACTCTGACTGATATTTTGGCCTGGTTACATGCCACGGCACGCGACGCGCAGCTGTCATCCAACTCGCGTAGCATCACCCTGGGCGATGTCTTCTTCGCCTATCCGGGCGATGCGGCAGATGGTCGCCACTATATAGAGCAGGCAATTGAGGCAGGTGCCAAGGCTGTCGTGTATGAGGCCGATGGTTTCACCTGGCAGGACGCCTGGACGGTTCCATCTCTGGCGGTCAAGGGGCTGAAGAACATCGCCGGCCCCGTCGCAAGCGCCTATTATGACCAACCTGACGCCGCCATGTTCAGTGTGGCCGTCACCGGCACCAACGGCAAGACCTCTTGCACCCAATGGCTGGGCAAGGCGCTCTCGCGTTTAGGCCTTCCAACGGCCGTCATCGGCACGCTTGGCATCGGTCTGTATCGGCGCGGCGAGCACGGGGGCTTCGATGTCACCGGCTATACAACGCCTGACGCAGTGCTACTGCAGCGCAAGCTGGCGCAACTGCGTACTACCGGTGCGCAGGCACTTGCTATTGAGGCATCGTCCATCGGTCTCGACCAGGGACGTTTGAACGGCATGCATGTTGATGTCGCGCTGTTTACTAACTTCACACGTGATCATCTGGATTATCACGGTGACATGGATGCATACGAAGTTGCCAAGCGCATGCTGTTCGATTGGCCAGGCATCAAACATGCGGTGATCAATCTGGACGATGACATGGGCCTGCGCCTGGTGTCACATTTACAGTCGACCAATCCGTCATTGCCGATTACCGGTTACACCGTCGTCGGCCGGCAGGTTCCAGGTGTGACCATTCTGAGTGCCACGGACATTCGTAGCAGCCACGGCGGCACAGCTTTCCACCTCGAGACACAGGCAGGGCCAGCACATGTGAAAACACAATTGGTTGGCCTGTTCAATGTGAGCAATGTGCTCGGCATCTTAGGTGTGTTACTGGCGAAAGGCGTGGGACTCAAGACGGCCGTCGAAACGGCAGAGACATTGACGTCAGTACCTGGACGCATGCAGCAAATGGGTGGGCAGGAAGCACCATTGGTCGTGATTGACTACGCGCACACGCCGGACGCACTGGAAAAAACATTGGTGACGTTGCGTCAGGTTGCGCAGCAGCGTGGTGGCGCGCTCTGGTGCCTGTTCGGCTGCGGTGGCGACCGCGATCCCGGCAAGCGTCCGCAGATGGGGGCCGTGGCGCAGCAGGCTGACCATATTGTGATCACCAGCGATAACCCACGCAGTGAAGAACCAGCTGCGATCCTGGCGCAAATCGTCAAGGGTATCGATGCCACATGTTTGGAAAAGAATGCCCCTCATGTGATCGAAGACCGGGCTTCCGCCATTCTGTGGGCTGTACGGCATGCAGGAAAAAACGATGTGGTTCTGCTGGCAGGGAAGGGGCATGAGCCATATCAAGAAATTAAGGGCAAAAAGATGCCGTTTTTGGATGCAGACCATGCCGCGCTGGCGCTGGCTGCGAGAGCAACAATGAAGGGGACGAATTAATGAAATCATCATTGGCTGAATTGCAGCCATGGATTTCGGGTGCTGTCGTGGTGAACAACACCGCGACCGATGTCGCATTCGACGGCGTGTCGACAGACAGCCGTCAGGTATCTATCGGTAATTTGTTCGTTGCCTTGCGCGGCGAACGTTTTGATGCACATGAGTTTTTGAACGAGGTCGCGGCCAAAGGCGTGGCTGCTGTTGTGGTAGAGCGCTTACCGGAAGGACTGTCTGTGCCGGCGCTCGTGGTACCGGATACCCGTATTGCGTTGGGCGAGATCGGTGCCTATTGGCGTCGGCAGTTCAAGCTTCCCGTCATCGGGGTCACGGGCAGCAATGGCAAGACGACTGTGAAGGAAATGATCGCTTCAATCTTGTCCGCCGCATTCGGTGCTGACCACGCGCTTGCTACCCATGGCAACCTGAACAACGACATTGGCGTTCCGCTGACGGTATTTCGTCTGAATGCGTCGTACAAGGCTGCGGTAATCGAATTGGGAATGAATCATCCCGGCGAAATTGCAGCCATTACAGCCATCGCGCAACCCGGCGTCGGTCTGGTGAACAACGCACAACGCGAGCATCAGGAATTTATGGAAAGCGTAGAAGCCGTTGCAAAAGAAAATGGCAGCGTGATTCTGGGCTTGCCAGCGGACGGTGTGGCTGTTTTTCCGGCTGACGATGCGTATACGGACTTGTGGCGCGGCTACGCAGGCCAGCGCAAGACACTGACCTTTGGCTTATCAAAAGAGGCAGACGTCAGCGGTACATTTCAGGTGAACGATTTCGGCAGTGACCTGTCCATTATGGCCGGTGGGAAACAGTTCCAGGTAACACTCGCTGCAGCAGGCGTGCATAACGTGCGCAATGCGCTGGCAGCAGTAGCATGTGCCATGGCGATCGGCATTTCCAAAGAGGCCATTGTTCGCGGCTTAGAGGCATTCGCGCCGGTCAACGGCCGCCTGCAGCGCAAGACCGCAAAGAGCGGCGCTCTGGTGATTGACGATACCTATAACGCCAATCCGGATTCGGTGCGTGCGGCAATTGATGTCTTGTCGAATGTGCCGGCCCCTCGCGTGCTGGTGCTCGGTGATATGGGCGAAGTCGGCGATGAGGGGCCTCAATTCCATAGGGAGATCGGGGCCTATGCGCACGCCAAAGGCATCGAGCATTTGCTCACGCTCGGTGAACTTGCACGACATGCAAGCGAAGCGTTTGGCAAGGGCGCTACGCATTTTACGGAGATCGGCGCAATCACCAACGCAGCCGAGGAACTGGCTGCCACCGGCACCACGGCGTTGGTGAAGGGCTCGCGGTTCATGAAAATGGAGCGCGTTGTCCTGCACCTCGTCAATCAAACACAAGATCAAGAACAGGGATCTCACTGACATGCTGCTTTGGCTCGCACAATATTTTCAACAAGACCTCGGCGCGTTGCGGGTTTTTAACTTTATTACTTTCCGTGCCGTCTTCGCTACGCTGACGGCCTTGGCAATCGGTTTGATCGCAGGGCCAGCGGTGATTCGTATGCTGACCCGAATGAAGGTGGGGCAAGCAGTGCGTACCGACGGTCCGCAAACCCATCTGGTGAAGTCTGGTACGCCGACCATGGGTGGCGCGCTGGTCCTGCTTGCGATCGGCATTTCCACGCTACTGTGGGCTGACTGGAGTAATCGCTTCGTCTGGATCGTGTTGGTGGTCACCCTCGGTTATGGGGCGATCGGCTGGGTCGATGACTACCGTAAGGTGGTGTACAAGGACCCCGAAGGCATGCGATCGAGAGAAAAATACTTCTGGCAGTCGGTCATCGGTCTCATTGCTGCTGTTTATCTCGCGTTTTCGGTATCGGCGCCAACCAACACCAAAGTGTGGCAACTGTTTGTCGCCTGGGTGCAATCCGGCTTCAGTCTCGATCTGCCCCCCAAGGCCGATTTGATCGTGCCCTTCTTCAAAACCATCAGCTACCCGCTCGGCGTCTGGGGATTCATTGTTCTGACGTACTGTGTCATCGTTGGGTCCAGCAATGCCGTTAACTTTACCGATGGCTTGGATGGCTTGGCAATCATGCCAACAGTGATGGTTGGTTCTGCCTTGGGCTTGATCGCTTACTTGACCGGTAGTGCTGTGTATTCGAAGTATCTGTTCATTCCGTATATCCCTGGCGCCGCCGAACTGCTGATTTTTTGCGGTGCGATGGCAGGCGCGGGGCTGGCCTTCCTGTGGTTCAACGCGCATCCGGCGCAAGTGTTCATGGGCGACGTCGGGGCACTCGCCCTGGGCGGCGCACTTGGCACCATCGCCGTCATTGTCCGGCAGGAGATTGTGCTCTTCATCATGGGCGGTATTTTTGTGGTCGAGACGCTGTCAGTCATGGTGCAAGTCGGCTATTTCAAATACACGAAGAAGCGCTACGGTGTCGGCCGCCGCGTGCTGTTGATGGCACCGCTGCACCACCATTTTGAACAAAAAGGCTGGAAGGAAACGAAAGTAGTGGTGCGCTTCTGGATCATCACGATGATGCTGGTGCTGTTCGGACTCTCAACACTGAAGCTGCGGTAATGGAAAACGGCGTGGAAAATAACCTGAACGACGACCTGGAAAACGGCGTGCAAGACAGCACGGGCAGCGCTGTCGGCAAGGACACCGTTGCTGCGTCGGTCGACGCCGTGTTACCGGTAGAACTGACGGACGAACCGGAGATGGCGCCGGTTGTAAGCATGGAAGAATGCCTGGCGTATCAGGGAAAACGTTTTCTCGTACTTGGCCTAGGCGAATCTGGTCTAGCAATGGCACAGTGGCTGGCGCGCTGCGGTGCGCGCCTGCGTGTCGCCGATACGCGCGGCGAACCGGAGCGCCTGCCTGCACTGCGCAGTGCCGTCTCGGATGTGGAATTCATCAGCGGACCGTTTGTCGCCGGTCTGCTGGACGGTGTCGATTTCGTGGCCGTCAGCCCAGGGTTGGCTCCGGCACGCGAGCTGGTAGAGCTCATTCCAGCCGCACAGGAAAAGAACATTCCGTTGTGGGGCGAAATTGAATTGTTTGCCCAAGCGCTTGCCGCACTGCGCGCAGCACGCAACTACATGCCGAAGGTCATCGCCATTACCGGTACCAATGGCAAGACAACTGTTACCAGCCTGACAGGACTCTTATGCCGCCGTGCCGGCCTGAAGACCGTCGTGGCCGGTAACATCAGCCCTGCAGCGCTCGATGTGCTGCGTGAGGCAATGGACGCTGATGATTTGCCACAGGCATGGGTGCTTGAGCTATCAAGCTTTCAACTGCATACGACACATAGTTTGCAAGCCGATGTGGCAACGGTGCTCAATCTCACACAGGACCATCTCGACTGGCACGGTGATATGGACGCGTATGCCAAGGACAAAGCACGTATTTTCGGTGCGCATACTATCCGCCTGCTCAATCGCGACGATGCGCGCGTGATGCAGATGGCCGCGCCGCTTGCCACTGTCATCAGTTTCGGGGCAGACGAACCGGACCGCCCAGATTGTTTCGGTCTCGTCAACGAAAACGGCATGCAATGGCTGGCAACTGCCATCACGACAGAAGAAGGCGAGAGACCTCGCCGTAGAAAAGGCAATGCCGAGGTGCCGGTCATCCTCAGCCGCCTGATGCCTGCTGACGCGCTGAACATCCGTGGCCAGCACAATGCGGTGAATGCCCTTGCGGCATTGGCATTGTGCAGAGCTATTGGTCTGCCTCTGGCACCACTGCTACACGGATTGCGCGAATACCGCGGCGAACCGCATCGCGTCGAATTGATTACCAATATTGGCGGCGTCGATTACTACGACGACAGCAAGGGAACCAATGTCGGCGCAACCGTTGCCGCCTTGAACGGTCTTGGCTTGAGCCAAGGAAGTGCAACGCGTCTGGTGTTGATCGCTGGCGGTGATGGCAAAGGGCAAGACTTCTCTCCGCTGGCAGAACCGATCGCCAAATATGTCCGGGCGGTCCTTTTAATTGGTAAGGATGCACCAGCCATCCGCGCAGCAATAGAACAGGCCGGCGTCGCGCTAGTCGACTGTTCCACGCTGGAAGCGGCAGTACAGAAAGCCGCGGAACTGGCGCAAGCAGGCGATGCGATATTACTGTCGCCAGCATGCGCGAGTTTGGACATGTTCAAGAACTACGCGCATCGCGCACAGGTATTCGTCGATGCAGTGCGTGAGGTCGCCTTGTCGCGCGGCGAGGTGCTTGCATGAAATTCGCGCTGCCATCCTTTTCCTCGTCCGCTGCACGCGCGCCGTTGCCCGGTGTCGTGCAGCGCTCGAAGATGATGGAGTACGACCAGTTGCTCGTATGGGTGGTCATACTGCTGATGCTGTTCGGAATGGTGATGGTGTATTCAGCCTCGATCGCACTTCCAGACTCGCCGAAATACGCTAATTACAAGAACTCGCATTTCTTAATCAGACAGGCGATTTTTATCGGCACAGCGATGCTCGCTGGATTGCTTGCCTTCCGCGTCCGCATCGAGACTTGGCAGCGGTTAGCTCCGTACCTGTTCGTTGCCACGATGGCGCTGTTGGTAGTGGTGTTGGTCCCTGGGATTGGCAAAGGGGTCAATGGCGCGCGGCGCTGGCTGTCATTCAAGATCTTTAATTTGCAACCATCAGAACTGATGAAGTTGTTCGTCGTGTTGTATGCCGCCGATTACACAGTGCGCAAACAGCAAGTAATGCACAAGCTGACCAAGGGCTTCATGCCGATGACGGTGGCAATTGGTTTTGTTGGTTTGCTCTTGTTGCTTGAGCCGGACCTGGGCGCCTTCGGCGTGATCGTTTGCATTGCAATGGGCATTTTGTTCCTAGGTGGAATCAATGGCGTCTGGTTCGGGGGCATTGGCGCCACGCTGGTTGGCATTTTCGGAATGGTGATCCTGCTGTCGCCATGGCGGCGCGAGCGTATTTTTGCCTACCTGAATCCGTGGACGGAAGAGAATGCGCTCGGCAAGGCATACCAGCTGTCACATTCGCTGATTGCCTTCGGCCGTGGCGAGTTATTCGGCGTCGGTCTCGGCGGCAGCGTCGAAAAACTGCACTATCTCCCGGAAGCACACACCGACTTCCTGCTTGCGGTCATCGGTGAGGAACTCGGCTTTGCCGGCGTGTTCGTGGTGGTCGCGTTGTTCTACTGGATTGTCAAGCGCGCTTTCGACATTGGTCGTCAAGCCATTGCCCTGGATTTGACTTTTGCCGGTCTGACTGCCAAGGGCATCGGTATCTGGATTGGTGTGCAGGCATTCATCAATATGGGTGTGAACCTTGGCTTGTTGCCGACCAAGGGACTGACCTTGCCACTGATGAGCTACGGCGGCTCCGGCGTGTTGATCAATTGTGTCGGACTGGCGATCCTACTACGTATCGATTATGAGAACCGTGTGTTGATGCGAGGAGGACGCATATGAAACATCTTCTGATCATGGCGGCTGGCACTGGCGGACACATTTTCCCGGGCCTGGCGATTGCACAGACGATGCAGGCTCGCGGCTGGCAGGTCTCCTGGCTAGGCACCATGCACGGCATGGAGCGCGACATCGTGCCTAAGCACGGAATCGACATGGACTCGATTGATTTCGCCGGCTTGCGCGGCAAAGGGCTGATGCACACCTTGCGCGGTGTGTTCAAGATGGCCGCAGGATTTGCTTCCTGCTATCGCATCATTGGCCGTCGCAAACCGAGCGTCGTGCTTGGTATGGGGGGCTATGTCACAGTGCCAGGCGGCGTGATGGCGAAATTGCGTGGCGTGCCCCTGGCACTGGTGAATGCGGATGCTGCCTTGTTGTTGTCAAACAAGACGTTAGCGCCACTGGCCAAGCGGGTGTTGTTTGGCTTCCCGGCCGATTTTGGCAGAGCAGCGGATAAAGCGCTGGTCACAGGCAATCCGGTACGCAAAGAAATTCTTGACGTGCCGGCGCCGGCCCAACGCTACGCGGCGCGCACTGGCCCATTGCGGCTGTTGGTTGTTGGCGGCAGTCTCGGCGCAAAGGTATTGAATGAATGCCTGCCCGCGGCATTGGCACGTATCCCTGCGGAAGCACGACCCGTCATCACCCATCAGTCTGGCAAGCAGCACATCGACCTACTGCGCAAAACCTATGCAACGGCACAGGTACAAGCGGAGGTGGTTGATTTTATTGACGACATGCCGCGCCGTTATGCAGAAGCAGACCTCGTAATCTGTCGCGCTGGCGCGATTACCGTTTCCGAGTTAACCGCTGCCGGCGTCGCCAGTGTGCTGGTGCCACTGGTCGCGTCGACGACGTCACATCAGCGCGACAACGCGCAGTGGATGGCAGAGCAGAAAGCGGCATTGCACTTACCGCAAAGTGAATTACATCCTGAGCGGTTAGCGCAATTGCTGCAGTCGTTGACACGCGAAGCGTGCAAGACGATGGCAGAAGCAGCGCATGGCATTGGGAGACGTCAGGCGAACGAAACAATAGCGCAGGTACTAGAAGAATTGGCCAGAAAATAATGAAACATAAAGTCAAAAATATTCACTTCGTCGGTATCGGCGGTTCAGGCATGAGTGGCATTGCCGAGGTCTTACTCAACCTTGGCTATACCGTTTCCGGTTCAGATCTGGGGAATAACGCGGCGACGCAACGTCTTTCGGAACTGGGCGCTAAGGTGACACAAGGCCATGCAGCGGAAAACATTCAGAATGCCGACGCAATCGTTACCTCCACGGCTGTCAAGAGTGACAACCCGGAAGTGATCGCTGCACGCGCGAAGCACATTCCAATCGTGCCGCGCGCCACGATGTTGGCCGAGTTGATGCGTCTGAAGCAAGGAATCGCTATCGCAGGCACCCACGGCAAGACGACGACCACTAGCCTGGTGGCGAGTGTCCTGGCAGAAGGTGGACTGGACCCTACCTTTGTGATTGGCGGTCGTCTCAATAGTGCAGGCGCTAATGCCAAACTGGGCACGGGTGACTTCCTGGTTGCCGAAGCGGACGAATCCGACGCATCCTTCTTGAATCTGTCGCCATGTATCGAGGTGATCACCAACATCGATGCTGACCACATGGAGACCTACGACCATAGCTTCGCCAAGTTAAAGCAGGCCTTCGTCGAATTCACGCAGCGTCTGCCGTTCTATGGCGTGGTGATGGTGTGCATCGACGATCCGAACGTGCGCGAAATCATGCCGTTCATCTCTAAGCCGATTCTCACTTACGGTTTTCATCAAGACGCACAAGTGCGTGCTGTTGACGCCAAGGCCGTCGATAGCCATATGGAATTTACCGTGATCCAGGACGGCTATGCGCCGCTGAAGGTGCATCTGAACCAGCCTGGCATGCACAACGTGCAAAATGCTTGCGCGGCAATAGCCATCGCGCGCGAACTGAGCGTGGATGATGCCGCTACCCAAAAGGCACTGCGCGAATTCAACGGTGTCGGCCGTCGCTTCACACGCTACGGTGAAATCAAACTCCCCACTGGCGGTTCTTTCACGCTGGTGGACGATTATGGCCATCATCCGGTGGAAACAGCTGCGACGCTGGCTGCTGCGCGTGGCGCCTATCCCGGCCGGCGACTTGTCCTGGCGTTCCAGCCGCACCGCTACACTCGCACGCGCGATTTGTTCGAAGATTTCGTGAAGGTGTTGTCCAGTGCGGATGCGCTGGTGTTGGCCGAAGTGTATCCAGCGGGTGAGCAACCCATCGTAGCCGCTGATGGACGCGCCCTGGCCCATGCGTTGCGCGTGATCGGCAAGGTGGACCCCATTTTTGTAGAAGACATTGCCGACATGCCGGCGACGATCATGGATATGGCAAAAGATGGTGATGTGGTGATCACCATGGGTGCAGGCTCGATTAGTGGCGTGCCTGGCAAATTGGCACAGTCGAATTGATGGAAAGATCATGAATGCAACAGATTTGAAAAAAGAATTCGGAAAAGTCGGCGTCCTGTACGGTGGTCGTTCCACCGAGCGCGAAGTCTCACTGATGTCGGGCGGCGGCGTGCTGAAGGCGCTGCAGAGCAAGGGCGTTGATGCACATGGCTTCGATCCGGCGCAACGCAGCTTGGCAGAATTTGCGGCTGAAACATTTGACCGTGTGTTCATCGCATTACACGGCCGCTACGGTGAAGATGGCACTTTGCAGGGCGCGTTGGAGCAACTCGGTGTTCCGTACACCGGTTCGGGCGTCATGGCCTCGGCGATCGGTATGGACAAAGTCATGACCAAGCGCATTTGGCTCAGTCATGGATTGCCGACCCCGCGCTTCTTCGTCCTCGATTCAAAGGAAACAGGTCCCGAGGAACTGCGCAAGGTGGCTGACCAGCTCGGCTTGCCCTTGATGCTGAAAGCGCCACATGAGGGGTCTACCATCGGCATCAGCAAGGTGACCGCCCAACATGGCATGCAAGGTGGATTCGACCTGTGCGCGAAGTATGACGAAGTGGTTTTGGCAGAGGAATTCATCACCGGCCGTGAGTTGACTGTGCCGGTGCTTGGCAAGGGCCGCAATGCCCGCGCGTTGCCTATCGTTGAGATTTGCGCGCCGCAAGGTAACTATGACTATGAGCACAAATACTTCAGCGACGACACCCAGTATTTATGCCCGGCGCCGCTTGATAGCGAGTTGACGAAGCGGATCCAATCGCTTGCCGTGCGTGCGTTCAATGCCGTTGGTGGCGCCGGCTGGGCACGCATCGACTTCATGCTGCGCGCGGTTGACAACGAACCCTTCCTGCTTGAAATCAATACCTCACCCGGCATGACAGGCCACTCCTTGGTGCCGATGTCGGCCAAGGCCGATGGTATCGGCTATGAAGATTTGTGTGTGGAAATTCTGCGGTCTGCGGACCTGGACCTGAAAGCGTCGCAAGAGCATAAACCAGCATAACGGGAAAACAGACAGACCATGTGGCACGACATCAGAATGCTCAACACCATCACCAGCGCCTTGCTCGGCCTGGTGGTGTTGAGCCTGCTCGCCTCGGGTCTGTGGTGGGTAGCACAACGACCGATGTTCACGTTGAAGGTGATTCGTATTGAAGGCGCTGATGACGCGCCACTGCACCATGTCAATTCCTCAACGGTACGGACTGCAGCACTGCCACGCATTAAAGGCAATTTCTTTACCGCCGATCTGGACGCAGTGCGTGTGGCTTTTGAAGCGGTGCCTTGGGTACGCAAGGCATCGGTGCGACGCGAATGGCCGAACAAGCTCATCGTCACGATCGAGGAACATCAACCGCTCGGCACCTGGGGAGATGACGGTCGACTGCTGTCAGTGAAAGGTGACGTCTTTACTGCCAATCTCGCCGAGGCCGAGGAGGACGGCAAGCTGCCCGAATTCGCCGGCCCGGAAGGCAGCGAAAAGGAAGTCGCAGCGCGCTACCATGAACTGCACAATTGGTTCAAACCCATCAGTCTCACGCCCAATTCAGTGCGGCTATCCGGTCGCTATGCATGGACAGTGAAGCTGAATAACGGCATGACAGTCGAGTTGGGCAGGGAACAGAGCAATACGACCTTGAAGGAGCGCATTGAACGGCTGATCGGAATCTATCCAGAGCTGGTGGCGCGTCTGCAAGACAGAATTGAAAGTGTGGATATGCGTTATCCGAACGGCCTGGCTTTGAAAGCACAGGGACTGGCTCTCGGATTGAGCGGAAAAAATAAGTAAGCGACATAACATGACAAAAGACGCAAAAAATTTGATCGTCGGTCTCGACATCGGCACCTCCAAAGTGGTGGCTGTCGTCGCCGAAGTAATGCCGAATGGGAGGCATGAAGTCATCGGTCTGGGCCAGCACGAGTCCAAAGGCTTGAAAAAGGGCGTGGTGGTCAATATCGAGGCAACGGTAGAGTCGATCCAGCGCGCGCTGGAAGAAGCAGAGCTCATGGCAGATTGCAAAATCAAAAACGTTTACACCGGCATCGCTGGTAGCCATATACGCAGCTTCAATTCAAGCGGCATGGTCGCGATCAAAGACAAGGAAGTGACTGCCACTGATGTTGCGCGCGTGATCGAGACCGCCAAGGCGGTGAACATTCCGACCGATCAGCAGTTATTACATACTGTGCCGCAGGAATTCATCGTCGACAACCAAGAGGACGTGCGCGAGCCGATTGGCATGAGCGGCATCCGCCTCGAAGTAAAGGTACACATCGTTACTGGCGCAGTATCGGCGGTGCAGAACATCGTCAAATGCGTCCGCCGCTGCGGTCTCGAAGTTTCCGATCTGATCCTGCAGCCGATGGCATCCGCCGATGCCGTGCTAACCGCCGATGAAAAGGAACTCGGCGTAGTGCTGGTCGATATCGGTGGCGGCACGACCGACGTCGCCATCTTCACTGAAGGTGCAATACGGCACACCGCCGTGATTCCGATCGCTGGTGATCAGATCACCAATGACATCGCCATGGCATTGCGCACGCCGACCGCAGAGGCAGAAGAAATCAAGCTGCGTTACGGCGTCGCCAAACAGGTTCTGGCCGACCCGAGCGAAACGTTAGAAGTGCCGGGGCTTGGTGATCGTGGCCCGCGTACCCTGTCACGTCAGGCTCTGGCAGCAGTGATTGAACCGCGCGTGGAGGAATTGTTCGCCCTGGTGCACCAAGTGGTGCGCGAGTCTGGTTACGAAGAAGTGCTGTCTTCAGGCATCGTGCTGACCGGTGGCACCTCGATGATGCCGGGCATGATCGAACTTGCCGAAGATATCTTCCTCAAACCGACACGTCTTGGTGTGCCCGAGTACAGCGGACAGCTTGCCGATGTGGTGCGTAGCCCACGGTACTCGACGGTATTGGGGTTGTTGCTGGAAGCGAAAAAGCAGTATTTACGGGGCCATATTGTCACCCGTCAGGATGGTTCAGTGAAAGCAGTTTGGCAGCGTATGAAAGAGTGGTTTTTAGGTAATTTCTGAGTTTTAAAGCCGTTTATATCAATCGCAGTTTGCAGTTGCTAGTCGCCACACCGCGTGGTGCCTATCGACTGAAAACTGCTTCATCTAAGGGAGTAATCATGGAAATCGATATGATCGACAACGCAAATATAGGTACAGTAATCAAGGTCGTTGGCGTGGGTGGTGCAGGAGGTAATGCGGTACAGCATATGATCAACAAAGGTGTTTCCGGTGTTGAGTTCATTGCCGCCAATACCGATGCACAGGCACTCGCACAGTCGAAAGCAAACAACATCATCCAGATCGGCGACACTGGTCTGGGCGCCGGTATGAAGCCGGAAGTCGGCCGCAAGCTAGCGGAAGAGTCCCGCGCCCGCATCGAAGACGCGCTGCGCGGTGCGCACATGGTCTTCATCGCCGCCGGTATGGGTGGTGGTACTGGCACCGGCGCTGCGCCAATCGTTGCGCAGGTCGCGAAGGAGTTGGGTGCACTGACTGTCGCCGTTGTCTCCAAGCCGTTCTCGTACGAAGGCGGAAAATGCATGGAAATCGCCGATGAGGGCCTGGAAGCGCTGAGCCAACACGTCGACTCCCTGATCGTGATCCTGAATGAGAAATTGGAAGAGATCTACGAAGACGACAGCATGATGGAATGGCTGCAACACGCCGACGACGTGCTCAACAACGCTGTTGCCGGCATCGCCGAGATCATCAACGTGCCCGGCCATATCAACGTCGACTTCAACGACGTTAAGACCATCATGGGCGAACAGGGCAAGGCCATGATGGGAACGGCGACAGCCTCCGGCGTCGACCGTGCGCGCATCGCCGCCGAGCAGGCTGTGGCTTCGCCGTTACTGGACGGTATCGATCTGTCCGGAGCACGTGGTGTACTGGTCAACGTCACAGCCAGCCGAGGCCTCAAGGGGAAGGAAATCAAGGAAGTCATGGCAACAGTACGTGCCTTCGCCGCACCAGATGCATCGATTGCCCAAGGCATTGCCTACGACGACAGCATGGGCGACGACATCCGCGTCACCGTGGTAGCGACGGGTCTTGGCCGTGGACGTAAGAATATGCAATTGGTGCAAACCCCGGTACTGCGTACCGGCACACACAATGAGCCAATCATGCAGCACACCAGCATCGGACAAGGCATCGCTCAGCCTGCCGCCTCTTTCGAGGGCCTGAAGGCGCCAGCAGTATGGCGTCGTGAGTCCGCATCTGAAACGGTGCGTGCGCTGGAAAAGAACGGTATGGAAACTTACGATATTCCGGCTTTCCTGCGCAAGCAAGCAGACTAAGGAAATATCCCTGCGCCATGTAGGGAGACCATCCTCGTATGCTGCGGAAATGGCAGTAACAAGGCATACTGCAGTTTGTACGCCGCGCCCCGGTGGCGCGGCGTTTTTCTTTGGCATACCCGATTAATACATTCAGAGGAAATTTACCATGACCATTAAGATTGGCGACCGCCTGCCCGAAGGCTCCCTTGCAGAGTTTGTCGAAGTTGAATCCGCAGGTTGCACCCTCGGTCCCAACAACTTCAACGTCAGCGATCTGACAAAAGGCAAGAAAATCGCGGTCTTCGGCCTGCCAGGCGCTTATACGCCAACCTGCTCGGCAAAGCATCTGCCGGGTTACATTCAGCATGCAGACGCACTGAAAGCCAAGGGCGTCGATGAAATCTGGTGCATCTCGGTCAACGATGCATTCGTCATGGGCGCGTGGGGCCGCGACCAAAAGGCCACTGGCATCGTGCGCATGATGGCTGACGGCAACGCCGCCTTCAGCAAGGCGTTAGGCTTGGATGCGGACTTCAGCAAGTTCGGCATGGGTACACGCTCACAGCGTTACTCAATGCTGGTTGAAGACGGCGTTGTCAAGCAATTGAACATTGAAGACGGTGGCAAGTTCGAAGTATCGAATGTGGAGACCTTGCTCCAGCAGTTGGGCTAAGATATCGACGAACAAGACGGCGCTTCGGCGCCGTTTTGTTTTAAAGTGTCAACGAAGGTAAGCGCAGGAGGGAAAACAGTCTGGACAAGATCGATTGTGACCTGCTGATCGTTGGTGGCGGTATTAATGGCACCGGTATTGCACGCGATGCCGCCGGGCGCGGATTGTCGGTCGTTCTGTGTGAAAAGGATGACCTCGCGTCGCATACCTCCTCCGCCTCTTCCAAGCTCATCCATGGCGGACTGCGGTATCTTGAACATTACGAATTTGGCCTCGTGCGTAAAGCGTTGATCGAGCGTGAAATATTGCTGCGCGCAGCGCCGCATATCATGTGGCCATTGCGGTTCGTATTGCCACACGATAAGGGACAGCGCCCCGCTTGGATGATCCGTATCGGCCTGTTTCTCTACGACAGATTGGCGCGGCGCGATTTACTGCCCGGATCGTGCAGTATCGATTTACGTCACCACGCGGCTGGTGAACCCCTTAAACCAGCATTCGCCCGTGGATTCATCTATTCCGACGGTTGGGTTGATGACGCACGTCTGGTCGTACTTAACGCGATCGATGCGGCGGCGAAGGGGGCAAAAGTGTTCACTCGCACTTGTTGCGCATCGGCGCAGCGCAAAAATGGTCGTTGGGAGGCGCAATTACATAGCGATAACGGAGCGCTCACGGTCAATGCCCGCTGCCTGATCAATGCCACAGGTCCTTGGACTGCACATTTTCTGCAAGCTGCCGTGCATCGCTCTCCTAAAAAAGCGATGCGTCTGATCAAAGGCAGCCACATCATTATCAAGCGTGTGTGCGACCATCCGTATGCGTACATTTTTCAACATTCGGACGGCCGTATCGTATTCGCCTTGCCGTACGAACAGCATTTCACCTTAATTGGCACCACCGATATCGAGTATCACGGCGATGCCAATGCCGTCATGATCGATCCGGAGGAAATTACATATTTGTGTGATGTGGCGAGGCGTTACTTTCGCCAAATCATTACGCCAGCCGACGTTGTGTGGAGTTACTCTGGTGTGCGGCCTCTGGCCGAAGATAATGCGTCGAATGCTTCAGCGTTGACGCGTGATTACCGACTTGAGCTTGACATGCATGGCGCACCATTGTTGTCCGTGTTCGGCGGAAAAATCACCACGTTCCGTAAACTGGCCGAAGAGGCACTAGACATGCTGGCGTCACTTCTGCCAATGCGCTGCGGTTCCTGGACTGCGGGCGCCTGCCTGCCCGGAGGCGACATATTCGATGCAGCACCTAACAACCGTGCAGTGCTAGAGTTTGAGCACTATGTGAACGAGCTGAAAAAGAAATATGGATGGTTGCCCCAGCAACTCGTGGCGCGTTATGCACGTGCCTATGGCACACGTACTGATCTGCTGCTGAGAGGACGGAAATGCATCCACGATATGGGAGAAGAAATCCTGCCGGGCTTATATGCTACGGAGGTCGAATATTTGATGCAACGCGAATGGGCTGTCAATGCAGAGGACATACTATGGAGACGCTCCAAGTTAGGCATGCATGTGTCGCCTGCCTCGCAGGAAAAGCTTGATACCTGGATCAGGACGCATCGGCGAAACAAAAGAACGTGAAGAAGCGGAGGTTATACAGTGACCCACTATATCCTTGCTCTGGACCAGGGCACAACGAGTTCTCGCGCGATTCTGTTCGACCACGCGGGACAAATCCAGGGAATGGCCCAGCAGGAGTTTCGACAAATTTTCCCGCAGTCAGGCTGGGTCGAGCATGACGCTAACGATATCTGGCGTAGTCAGCTTGCGGTGGCGCAGCAAGTATTGCAGCAGACCGGAGTATCGGCAACGCAGATCGCTGCGATCGGCATTACCAACCAGCGTGAAACCACCGTGCTGTGGGACCGCAAGACTGGCGAACCAATTGCCCACGCAATCGTTTGGCAAGACAGACGAACCGCCAGCCTATGCGATACCCTACGCGACCAGGGCAAGACCGACATTTTCCAACAAAAGACCGGATTACTGCTCGACGCCTATTTTTCCGGTACTAAACTCAAATGGTTGCTTGAGAACGTCGCCGGTGCGCGC
Organism: uncultured Noviherbaspirillum sp.; assembly: GCA_965974465.1. Lineage (GTDB taxonomy): Bacteria > Pseudomonadota > Gammaproteobacteria > Burkholderiales > Burkholderiaceae_D > Noviherbaspirillum. The sequence goes on along the minus strand of CBHCMF010000002.1, from coordinate 5,712 downwards.
AGCCGAGCCGAATGCGGCGGACTCGCCTTCGGCACTATTGACTCCTGGCTGGCTTACAAACTGTGCGGTGTGCATGTGACGGATACCAGCAACGCATCGCGCACGTTGTTGTTCAATATCCATACTCAGCAATGGGATGACGAGTTGCTTGCGCTGCTCGATATCCCGAAAAGCTTGTTACCGCAGGTCGTACCCAGCAGCGGCATCGTTGGCCACAGCCGTAGTGAACTTCTCGGCGGCACGATTCCGATCGCCGGCATTGCCGGCGACCAGCAGGCCGCGACCTTTGGTCAGGCCTGCCACAAGCCTGGCATGGCCAAAAACACCTATGGCACGGGCTGTTTTATGCTCATGCACACAGGCTCACAAGCCATCGCCTCACAAAACAAGCTGTTGAGCACCATCGGCTGGACCATCGGCACACAGGCCGACTATCTTCTGGAAGGCAGCGTCTTTAATGCTGGTGCGGCGGTGCAATGGTTGCGTGATGGGTTGGGTATCATTCGGCACTCCTTCGAAGTCGAAGCGTTGGCTGCGAGTGTCCCAGATACTGGAGGAGTGTATGTTGTGCCGGCATTTGCTGGCCTGGGTGCGCCGTACTGGGATGCTTATGCACGTGGCACGATAGTCGGCCTAAGTCGCGGCACCACTAAGGCACATATCGCGCGTGCTACCTTGGCGAGTATCGCTTATCAGAGCGCAGACGTGCTGGAAGCGATGCAAAAGGATGCGGATATCGCCCTGTCCGAACTCAGGGTGGATGGCGGTGCGACACGCAACGATTTGCTCATGCAGTTTCAGGCCGATGTGCTAGGAGTGCCGGTAGTACGTCCGGTCGTGACCGAAACAACGGCATTGGGTGCTGCACGGCTGGCCGGGCTGGCGGTGGGTTACTGGGAATCGCAAGAAGAGATCGCCGCCCAATGGCAGATGCAGAAGCGTTTCGAGCCAATCATGTCGGCCGAGGAAAGGCTGCAACACCTGGCGGACTGGCGGCGTGCCGTGCAACGATCGCAACAATGGCTGGAATTGCATTAAAGAAGTCGTCAATATCTTTCTACTCATGCGAATGCGTAGTGCAAGGCCAACATGGTTACATCTCATAACAACTGACTCATGGGTTAGTTGCTATAATTCCACAATGCTTAAGCAACGCACCGTCAAACAGCTCGTCAAGACCGTAGGCGTCGGACTCCATTCCGGCACCAAGGTTGAGCTCACTCTGCGTCCTGCTGCGCCAGATACAGGCATCGTATTCCGCCGCATCGATCAAGTCCCTCCAGTTGATCTTCCCGCGAGCGCGACTGGTGTTGGCGACACTCGCATGGCCTCGGTGTTGGACAAGGATGGTGTGAAGGTTTCGACAGTCGAACACCTGATGTCCGCCTGTGCCGGTCTCGGTATCGATAATCTCTACGTAGATGTCACTGCCGAAGAAATTCCGATCATGGATGGTTCAGCATCCTCCTTCGTCTTTCTGTTGCAGCAAGCAGGGTTGCAGGAGCAGAACGCCGCCAAGAGATTCATCCGCGTCAAGAAGCCCATCGAAGTTCGTGAAGGCAAGGGAGCGCAAGAAAAATGGGCGCGACTCGACCCCTACAATGGCTTCAGGTTGAAGTTTTTCATTGAGTTCAATCATCCGGCAGTCGACGGTACAGGCCAGATTGCGGAAGTCGATTTCGGCACTGAATCCTATGTGAAGGAAGTGGCCCGTGCTCGTACTTTCGGTTTTATGCAGGATGTTGAAACCCTGCGTGGTATGGGATTAGCACGTGGCGGCTCGCTGGAGAATGCGATCGTGATGGATGAGTACCGCATCCTTAATCCAGATGGTCTGCGCTACGAGAATGAATTTGTGCGTCATAAAATTCTGGACGCAATTGGGGATCTGTACTTGATCGGCCATCCGCTGCTAGCAAGCTATGTTGCCCATAAATCCGGTCATACGCTCAACAATCTGTTGCTGCGCGCCTTGCTTGCTCAGCCAGATGCATATGAAATCGTGAGTTTTGATTCCGTCGATACTGCGCCGGGCACTTATGTGCGGCAGGCTGGTCAGGAGTGGGCGTTGACTTAGCGCCGAATTCTTATTGCCCCAGTCTCACTCTCATTCTAGTCAGTAAGTCACGACACCTCTGTCAGTCTTTTTCGTGGCGCTTCAGCAGTGTGCGAAGCGCTTCTTTCAGCGCTTGATTGCCTGGCGAATCTTCCAGTGAATCCTTGAGTGAGGCAAAAGCTGACATTGCCTGGGACGGCAACGTCAGTTGCTTCGGATTGCTTGGCTTTACGTCAGGTTGACTAACTTGCACTTTAATTCGTATTGCGTTAACCTGCCATCCCCGTTGTATAAGCCATTCTTGCAATTTTGGTAGCTGTTGCTTCAGCTTTGTGGCAAGCGCAGCATTCGGTGTGCCAATGGTTAATTGGCCCGATTCGAAGCGCAATACGGAACATGTATCAAACAGGGTGGGGAGAATTGCCGAGCACTCTGTTTGCAGTGCGGCCAGGCGCCTGACTGCCGGTAAAAGCATGGCCATTTTTTCGTGCATGCGCAGAAAATCTGTAACAGCTGTAACACTGCTCGCGGATTTCGTCTGTGCGCGTGTAGACTGAAAACGTTGCATAGAAGAAATAGATGAGGGAGAGCGATTCATGCTTAAACCTTATCACATCGTGCCTTCGATGGACGAGTCAGAGGAGTTGTAATGCAAATAATTCTGTTGCACTCAGGTCTGAGCGCAAGGCCGATCACCCTGACGCACCGGCATCTGCTTTTAATAATGTTCCTGTTTATCTTCTCAGTCGTCTTGACGTCGACCCTGTTGTACTACCTGACCTTCCGCCACGCCACGAACCTTCATCTTCCTTTTGTTCGCGACCTGCTTACGTCTGCCACCCAAGATGATATTGGCAAGAAAGACAAATATGTAAAGGAAAACCTTGCAGCAATGGCCATGAAGCTTGGTGAAATGCAAGCCCAGCTGATGCGCCTTGATGCGCTTGGCGAACGGGTTCAAGGCTTGGCCGGTGTCAAGCCACAGGAATTTAATTTCAAAGAGCTGCCTGGTCGTGGCGGTCCTGCCCCCAATGCCCCGAGCCTCAACGGCAAACCCCTTAGCATGCAAGAATTTCAAGACTTGCTTGATGCGACTGCAAAGGGTCTTGAGCATCGCGCCGATTATCTGAATGTGGTCGAGACCACCCTGATGACTCATAAGATCAAATCCAAGCTGTTGCCAACCATCCAACCTGTCAATGTTAGCTACAATGCTTCTGGCTTCGGCTGGCGGATCGACCCCTTCAATGGTCGCCAAGCATTTCATGAAGGGATCGATTTTGCAGCCGCTAGTGGTACGCCAATCATTGCAGCGGCAGGCGGTGTCGTCATTGCGGCAGAGTACCACCACCAGTTTGGTAATATGACCGAAATTGACCATGGTAACGATATCGTCACGCGTTATGCGCATTGTTCTCGCCTCAACGTGAAAGTTGGCGATATTGTTAAGCGTGGCCAGCATATCGCCGATATTGGCTCCACTGGACGTTCCACCGGCTCACATTTGCATTTTGAGGTGCTGGTCAAGGGTGTCCAGCAGGATCCGCACAAATTTCTTTCAGCTGGCGCAGACCAAGCCAAAATGGCTGCTCTGACCGAAAAATAAGCCGCATTGGTCCGGCTAGTTCATATTTGTTGTTGAAGTAGGTATTGTTTCTTCTTTCTTTATCCCCATCTTTAATTCTATTAGGCTGGGATCTTGCCTCTTGAACGGGAATTTTGTCTTTGCGCAATCGATTTGCGCTTACCGCGCCAACTTGGCCAGTCCTCTATGGGCTGCATGATAAAATTCGCAATTTAGCCAAATTCCGTCACCGTGAAGACTGAGGATGGGTTTGTTTTTGCGGCGGCTTACATCAAATTAAAGCATGTCATTACTGACCCAGATCTTTGGTAGCCGCAATCAGCGGCTGATCAAGCAATACCAAAAAACCGTACGCGACATCAATGCGCTCGAACCAGCGATGGAGACGCTATCTGACGCCGCGTTGCAAGCCAAGACGCCTGAATTCAAGGAACGCCTTGCCAAAGGTGAGACGCTGGACGGCATTCTGCCGGAAGCGTTTGCCGTATGCCGTGAGGCTAGCAAGCGTGTCCTCAAGATGCGCCATTTCGATGTGCAGTTAATCGGCGGTATGGTTCTCCATTACGGCAAGATCGCAGAAATGGGGACAGGCGAGGGCAAGACGTTGATGGCGACGCTTGCTGCTTATCTGAACGCGTTGTCCGGCAAGGGTGTGCATGTCGTGACGGTCAACGATTACCTGGCGCAGCGTGATGCCGAATGGATGGGCAAACTATATGGCTGGCTGGGCTTGACCACCGGTGTCAATCTGTCGCAGATGGCGCACGACGCCAAACAGGTTGCCTATGCTGCCGATATCACCTACGGCACCAATAACGAATTCGGATTCGATTACCTGCGTGATAACATGGTCTACGATACGCGCGACCGTGTGCAGCGCGGGTTGAATTTCGCCGTCGTCGATGAGGTTGACTCAATTCTGATTGATGAGGCACGCACACCCTTGATCATTTCCGGCCAGGCCGAAGATCATACTGATCTGTACATCAAGATGAACGAAGTACCGCCTCTGCTAACACTGCAGATTGGCGAGGAAACGCCAGACGGTAAGGGTAAGATCGAAGTACCCGGTGATTACACCAAGGACGAAAAATCGCACCAGGTTCTGCTTACTGAAGCAGGCCATGAAAAAGCCGAGCAGATTTTGACTCGTATGGGGCTGCTGCCGGAAGGCGCATCGCTGTATGACGCCGCCAACATCACACTGATTCACCATCTGTACGCCGCATTGCGCGCACACACGTTGTTCCACAAGGACCAACAATATGTGGTGCAGAATGGCGAAGTCATTATCGTCGATGAGTTTACCGGCCGCTTGATGACGGGGCGCCGCTGGTCCGATGGCTTGCACCAGGCGGTCGAAGCCAAGGAACGTGTGAAGATCCAGAACGAGAACCAGACACTGGCCTCGATTACCTTCCAGAACTACTTCCGCATGTACAGCAAACTGGCTGGCATGACAGGTACTGCCGATACCGAAGCGTACGAATTCCAAGAGATTTATGGTCTTGAAACGGTGGTGGTTCCACCTAATCGTCCAAGCCAGCGTAAAGACCGGCAAGATCAGGTGTACAAGAGCGCGCAAGAGAAATACAAAGCGATGCTCGCCGATATTCAGGACTGTTACCATCGCGGTCAGCCGGTGCTAGTCGGTACGACCTCAATCGAAAACTCCGAACTGCTGTCGCAAATCCTTAGCAAAAACGATCTGCCGCATAATGTGTTGAACGCCAAGCAGCATGCGCGCGAAGCGGAAATCATCGCACAGGCTGGTCGTCCCAAGATGATTACGATTGCCACCAACATGGCTGGTCGTGGTACCGATATCGTGCTGGGTGGCAATGTCGATAAGCAGATTCAGATCATTGAGGCTGATCCCCATCTGAGCGATACAGAGAAACAACTCAAATCGCAGAAATTGCGCGACGAATGGCAATCGCTGCATGACCATGTCGTGTCAGTTGGTGGCTTACACATTATCGGTACTGAGCGTCACGAATCTCGCAGAGTCGATAATCAATTACGTGGTCGTTCCGGTCGCCAGGGAGATCCGGGCTCCTCGCGTTTCTAC
>CBHCMF010000001.1:0-88781 GCA_965974465.1 uncultured Noviherbaspirillum sp. | reverse complement strand
CGAGGACAATGCCGTGCTGATTGATGGCAATGAATGCATCGAGCGTGTTGTCGATAATCATGCGATACAGCCGCTCGTCCTGAGTGGCGTCTTGCAACAGGCGTTTCATTGGTGTGGGGTCGGCCGTGATAGAGAGGATGTGTACCTTCTGACACCGTCATGCCGCTGTGGTTTCTTCAGGAAAGCCCGTGATTGAAAAAGTCGCGATGAGGAAGGGAGAATAGCTTTAATGAGAAAAGTTATTTTGGCGTCCTTCGATACGCTGCTTGCGCTATATCAGAAAATATATATTGTGCCCAACGACATAAAGTAGCCTGACAATAAAACACACAAATCTCCCTTTCATCTGCCCTCTGCAGAGAATGAATGTGATATTTCATTGTCATATTCATTAAGGATGGCGGGGTTCGAAGCGTTTGACGCATATCAATTAATGTTCGGAAGTCTGTCCATACCATTTGGCAATGGGTGTCGCCACGTAACTCTTTATCGGGAAATTGTCATGGACAGACCACAAGCGAATCTGGAAGCAAGCGTCATCGCCGCGCCGCACAATAAACCAGCACACCTCCCTCCTGCGACGTGGAAGGTAACCGACGTCGAACCCCCCACTACGATAGATCGCCTCATTCATGCATCGATGGGACGCGTCACAGGTAGTATTTCGCCGGTCAGTCTGGCCCTTGCCCACATGGACTGGGCGATGCACCTTGCTGAATCGCCGGGCAAGTGGCAGCGGCTGGCTGAAAAGGCTGTGCGAAAGGCTGCGCGCTTCAGCATCTATGCAGCCCGAGCCCAAGGAGAGCGCAAGTGCGCCCCCTGTATCGAGCCGTTGCCACAGGACCGTCGTTTTCGTGCCGAGGGGTGGCACCACTGGCCGTTCAATCTGATTCATCAAGGTTTTCTGTTAAACCAGCAATGGTGGCACAACGTCACCACAGGCATCGGTGGCGTATCGCCGCATCACGAGCAGGTTGTATCCTTCGTGTCGCGGCAGCTGCTCGATACCGTGTCACCGGTGAATTTCATTACCACGAACCCGGAAGTACTCGACGTGACCGTACGCGAATACGGCATGAATCTGCTGCGAGGCGCAATGAATCTCATTGACGACTGGGAGCGCGGCATTGCCGGCAAACCCCCGGCCGGCATAGAGAATTTCATGCCAGGCACACACGTTGCCGTGACGCCCGGGCAAGTGGTTTACCGCAACCGTCTGATCGAATTGATCCAGTACGCGCCCATGACAAAAGAGGTCCATGCTGAACCGATCCTGATCGTGCCTGCCTGGATCATGAAGTACTACATCCTCGACCTGTCACCGCACAATTCTCTGGTGCGCTATCTCGTCGAGCGTGGCCATACGGTCTTCATGATCTCGTGGCACAACCCGACTGAACGGGATCGCGACCTCGACATGGAAGCCTATCTGCGCCTGGGCGTGCTGGAGGCGCTTAACGCCGTACAAGCCATTGTGCCGAAGAGCAAGGTAAATGCAGTCGGGTACTGCCTTGGCGGCACCCTGCTTTCGATGGCTGCGGCGTATCTCGCGCAGATCGAAGAGGAACGGCTCAATTCGATGACGTTGCTCGCTGCGCAGACTGATTTCACCGAAGCGGGAGAGTTGACCCTCTTCATCGATGACAGTCAACTTAATTTTCTGGAAGACATCATGTGGAACCAGGGCTACCTGGACAACCGACAGATGGCAGGTGCATTCCAATTGCTGCGCCCACACGATCTGGTTTGGTCACTCATCGTGCAGCAATACATGCTAGGTGGACGACAGGCCTATACAGACTTGATGGCTTGGAATGCCGATGCCACTCGCATGCCCTATCGGATGCACAGTGAGTATTTACATCGACTATTCCTCAAGAACGATCTGTTCGCTGGCCGATACAAAATGAATGGTCGACCGATCTCGCTCGGTGATATCCGTGCGCCGATCTTCGCGGTCGCGACAGAAACCGACCACGTCGCACCATGGAAGTCAGTCTATAAAATCAATCTGATCGCCGATCCGGACGTGACCTTCCTGCTGACCAGTGGTGGACATAATGCCGGGATCGTCAGCGAACCCGGACACAAAGGCCGTTACTACCGCGTGGCACACCGACCAGCCGGGACCAATTACATGGATGCGGAAAACTGGTACCTGGCCAATCCCAGCATCGATGGTTCATGGTGGCCGGTCTGGGCGGACTGGCTGGAGCAGCATGCAAGTAGTCTGGTGCCGCCGCCAGCGATGGGCGCCCCGAAAAAAGGCTATCCGGTATTCGAACCTGCACCAGGTACTTATGTGCTGGAGCGATAGACAGGTGGCATAAGCAGACTAACCTCGTCTCCTCTCAGGCAAGAGGGGGTAATCATGCACTGAATCTGGGATCACCTGAAGAGGGGGCCAAACGCCCCCTGTTTCATCACCCCCTCTCGCCTGTTTGGTGTAAATGCGACAAGATTTAACACTGCTCCTAATTCGGGATAGAATAGGTGCCGAGACGCAATTCTTGCCATTACGAAAGACCCGAATTAGAGCGCGCGCAACGCAATCGTGCATCGCGCCATACCATTCGGCAGCAACGTTATCCCACCTAGAATATTAAGATCAAGACAGCCCTGCTTTCATGCTGAATCCACTCTGCACACTTTCTCCGTTGCACATGGTTCACATCGCACTGTCGGGCGGACCAGGATTCTGATGATGGAAGCACTTCTTAAACACCTGGTCGACATCACCTGCCAACGTGATCATGCGTTGCTCGACAGCTCAGTCGTCACAGCCCTGCACGAACTTGTTGGAGCCACCCAGGTACGCGTGCATGAATTGTTCCGTTTTCGTGATGAGCTCTTTGTACGCCCGCGTGTTTGGATCGCGGATGGCAAAGTTGTCACAGCGGAAGAACACCTCACCCTAGAGCATTCAGGCGAAGCCCTGAACAATTATCCCGCCCTGGTTGACAGTATCAAACAGCGCAAAACCTGCGTGGAAGAACTGACTGAGAATGGCGAGCGTGTCCTGTGGTTGCCGGTGTGGCTGAATGACAAGGTCAGTAGCTGCCTCGAAGTCATCAACCCGACCCCGTACAGCAAAGAGACGCAGTACATGATTGAAGGGATTCTCAGCGTCTATCGTAATTACCAACACATTCTTGATTACAGCGAGCGCGATTCGCTAACTGGATTGCTCAACCGCAAAACCTTCGATGAGCGATTTTCGAAACTGCTAGCCTCCAGCCAACCAGAAAGCGCGCTACAAAACCAGGAAGAGCGACGTCATCCGACAACCACCGGCATTGGACAGTGGCTGGCCGTTGTAGACATTGATCATTTCAAAAAGGTCAATGATCAGTTTGGCCATCTATATGGCGATGAAGTGCTGATCCTGGTAGCCAACCTGCTGCGCTCCTCGTTTCGGGCACAGGACCGCGTGTTCCGCTTTGGCGGCGAGGAATTTGTGGTACTGCTACGCTCGACCACGTTGGAGGATGCGCGCAAGATTTTCGAGCGTTTCCGTACCAACGTCGAAGCGCATACCTTTCCGCAGGTTGGTCAAGTCACCGTCAGCCTGGGCTTTGCCAGTATCTCCAACGAGTCACCGGTCGTCATCCTCGGGCACGCCGACCAAGCCTTGTATTACGCCAAAGCCAACGGCCGCAATCGCGTCTGCTACTACGACGAGTTGGTCCGCAGTGGCGAGTTGCGCTCTGAAGTATCGAACGATACGGTCGAATTCTTTTAATGCCCGGCGTGTTTGAGTCAGACCGGCGCTCCCACTCTGCTTCATCACACCTGCTAGAGCGGTTTGATTGTGCGTGAAAGGAAGGTCAGGTCGGGCCGAGAAGCGCAACCGTACGTAAGCTACGGTGAGCATCGCAGGCCCGAGATGGCCCCCTTTCACGCACAGGTAAATCGCTCTAGTGCACCGCCCGCTTCACCGTTGCCATCATCGCCCCCGCAATGATCAGTAAGCCGCCCGATGCCCGATTGCTGGTCTTCACAAACGTTTCATTCGCGGTAAAGCGCCGTGTCTTGCTGCCGATCCAGGCATACAGGCTGTAAGCAACGACATCGAGTCCAAAGCAAGTCACGCCGAAAACCAGCATTTGCCACGCAACCGGGGCCTCAGGATCGATGAACTGCGGCAGCAAAGCGACGAAGTACAGCATTGCCTTCGGATTGGAGAGTTCAACCACGAGCGCTTGCCAAAAGGCCCGGCCTCCACGGACAGCATGCTTGGTATCGCTGGTGACGGTTAACGCACTTGCCTTGTTGCGTATGGCCGAAATGCCGAGCCAGAATAGATAGGCGACGCCCACCCATTTGATTATTGAAAACAACGTACCGCTGGTAACGATCAGGGCAGCAACGCCGGTCGCGGATAGGGCGAAATAGAAGGCATTTGCCAGTGCAATGCCGAAAATTGCCCAATACGAGCGACGGTAACCGTTCGACATACCTTGCGCGACGCTCAAGAGCGCCGCCGGTCCTGGTGTCAGACAAACCACCGCCGTAGTCACAACAAAAATCAAATAGGTATCCCAACTCATCATGTTCTCCAAGGTAATTCAGTTTGTAGAAGCCGTTGCTGTTTCCGCACGTGACCCAGCACGCGCTTTGGTATTTCCCCGGGATGTCGTCAGCGCGACCACACTCCCCAGAATGATCACCATCGCAATCAGTTCACGCACACCGATCGATTCATCCGCCAGCCATACGCCGAGCAGTACCGCGACGACAGGATTAACGTAGGCATAGCTCGCCGCCAACGCGGGAGAGACCTTCGATAGCAAATACATGTAGGCGGAGAATGCGGCGATTGAGCCGGCGGTCACGAGATAAATCCATGCCAGACCAGCGCGCATGTCGAACCCTGCGTCAAAACGTTCTCCCTGCAGCCACCCCATACCGAACAAGCATATGCCACCGAGCAACATCTCGCTGGCAAAGCCCATTGCGCCAGGAGCAAGTGCCAACTTCTTTTTTGCTAGGACAGAACCAAAGGTCCAGCAGGCAACCCCAGCTGTTATGGCGATGGCCCCGATCGGCCGCGCGGCAAATTCCCCTCCGCCAGCCAACAGCGCGACGCCAGTGAATCCAATCAGGATACCTGCCCATTCACGCGGTCCGGGCCACTCGCCGAACAGGCCACTCCACAGTGCAAACATCAGGGGCGCACCGGCGACAAATACCGCCGTCAGGCCAGAAGAGACATAGTGCTGTGCCAATGCCGTTAGCCCCATACCGCCGAGCAGTAAGACGCCGACGATGCCACCATCACGCCATTGCCGCAGCGTCGGACTCGGCGCTCCGCGCAACTTCAACCAAAGAAATAACAAGCCTCCCGCTGCAGCGAAACGCGTTCCCACCAAAAGGAAGGGCGGGAAAGAAATTAGCGCGAAATGATTTGCCAGATAAGTCGAGCCCCACACGAAGTAGACCGTTAGCAGAGCAAGCAGCACAAGTTTGGGAAGTGTTCGCATGGCGCCTTCTTGTTCATTTTCTATAAATTAGTGTATGCCCCACAAATTGCATTTTGAATAGACAATACAAGGCAAAACAGCCTGTAAAGTTGTGCTTTAATCGAAATAGGGAGGATTTACCGTGAAAATTGAATTCGATGCGATGGATGGCAAGATTCTCGAGATTTTGCAAGCTGACGCCCGCACCACGCTGGCCGAAATTGGGCGCCGCATCCACATGAGTCAGCCAGCGGTGGCAGAACGGGTCAAGCGAATGGAAGCAGCGGGAGTGATCGCCGGCTACCATGCGCGCGTGAATCCGTCCGCACTCGGCTACGGCATCACGGCATTCATCCGCGTCTCCAAGCGCAGTCATGAAACGCCGGTGGAGGTGGTCGCCGCCCAAGTGCCGCAAATTGTCGAATGCCATTCGATTACCGGCGACGATTGCAGCATTGTCAAAGTCGTTGCGTCATCGGTCACCGAACTGGAAAGGGTCATTGTCGAACTGACACGCTGTGGCGTAACGTCGACCTCGCTGATTCTTTCTTCCTACATCGAGCACAAGGCGATCAAGCCCGTGATCTAATACAGCGCCATGGAACTCCGCCAACTCCGCTACTTCGTCGCCATTGTCGATCACGGCTCGCTGTCACGCGCTGCACGTGTACTGCATGTCGCACAACCAGCGTTGACACAACAGATCCAACAATTAGAAGACGAACTTGGTGCGCAGCTGCTGCACCGCTCTGCACAAGGAGTGATGTCGACGGATGCTGGCAAGACATTCTATGAACACGCACAAGCGATCCTAAAGCAAGTGGACGACGCCAAGTGGGCGGTGGCGCAATCGACCGACAAACCTGCGGGAACGGTTGCACTTGGCATTCCACAAAGTGTATCGGGCGCGCTAGCCTTGCCCTTGCTGACCGCAGTACGCGAAACCTATCCGGAAATTTCACTGCAATTGACGGAGGAATTGTCAGGCAATCTGATCGAGCAATTGAAGTCAGGCCGCATCAACCTAGCCGTGCTATTCGATGACGGCCAACTCGGCCCCTTCGCCATCACACCGCTGGTGGAGGAAAACCTGATGTTTATCACGCGCACCAACTCACGCTTCGCGGTACAGCGCAAATCTATTCCACTAGCAAAAGCAATACAGGCACCTCTGATCCTGCCCGGCCTGCAGCATGGTGTGCGACCTCGTATCGAGCGCATCGTGCAAGCGGCCGGGCTGGCGATCGACCATATCATCGACATCAACTCCGTCGCGATTCTGAAATCGGCACTGCTGGCCGATATCGGTGCCACGATTCTGCCGGTCGCACCCGTACTGTCCGAAATCGAGCGCGGCGAGATAATCGCGCACGCAATTAGCGGGAGTAACATTTCACGCACGGTGGTGCTGTGCTCGTCGAAGAATATTCCACTGACCAATGCCGCCGCCGCTGTAGCACGGCTGGTAGTGGAAGTCAGCGGCGAGCTTTGCCGCAGCGGGCGCTGGCTGGGGGCTCGCACACCGTAGACTCTCCTGTCTTGCTTGTTGACGATATAAAGTAGGGTATCGTTTTTCCTTATATCCCTATCCACATTCCGTATTTCTTCTTCCCTGCCAACAAGCCTACACTTCATCCTGTCGCCATATCGCTAGCCGATATGGCGACGAAGACTGTCACAACGGTCCTGCAGTCCGACTCCACTCCGTCTTACCCGACGGCACAAGGCCTGACGCTATCTAAATGACAAATTTAGAGACAATTTCATGCACACCGATACGGCACCTATCTCTGCCGGATTGGTTGACGCCGCCCAGCGCGGCGTTGCCTCCCTGGCTTCCGTCAAACTTGACGACAAATACACTTCGACTTCCGGTCTGATTTTTATTCTGGCATCCAAGCCTTGCGTCTGCCGATGATGCCCTGAGTTACTGCAGGTGGCCGAACCAAGTTGAAATTACGCCCAGAGGCCCAATTGACGCCACATTATATTGACGTTAACGTAAACGTCATTCTTGGCATAGACTGCCAGCACCGACAGCGATAACAAAGAGGTAATCCATGACTGACCTTTCCATCGCCCCAAAGCTCACCGAATACAAACTCGCCAGCAAGGTTCGATTCATTACGGCAACGTCGCTATTCGACGGCCACGATGCATCGATCAACATCATGCGCCGCCTTCTGATGGCTAACGGCGCGGAAGTCATTCATCTCGGCCACAACCGCTCAGTCGACGAGGTCGTTACCGCAGCTCTACAGGAAGATGTACAAGGCATCGCCATCTCCAGCTATCAGGGCGGACACGTCGAATACTTCAAATATATGATCGACCTGCTCAAGCAGCGCGGTGGCATGCACATCAAAGTGTTTGGCGGCGGCGGTGGCGTGATCGTGCCAAGTGAGATTACAGACCTGCATGCCTACGGCGTGGCACGCATCTTCAGTCCGGAAGATGGCCTGCGCATGGGATTGAGGGGCATGATCCTATCGATGATCCAGGCATGCGACATCGACCTGTCACCCTACGCCCCGACATCACTGGATGCATTGATCAAAGACAGCATCGTCGAGCGGCAACGTCCGCTTGCACAACTAATCACCGCTTTGGAAAACGAGAAAGCATCCAAGGAACTCCAATCTGCATTGCACAAAGCCGCCAACGCCATCAAGATCCCGGTACTCGGTATCACAGGCACTGGTGGCGCAGGTAAATCCTCACTGACTGACGAACTGATCCGCCGTCTTCGTCTCGACCAGGACGATACCTTGCACATTGCGGTGATATCGATCGACCCGTCGCGTCGCAAATCCGGGGGCGCACTACTCGGGGACCGTATTCGCATGAATGCCATCCATCCGTGGAACGGCCAATCCCGTGTATTCATGCGTTCGCTCGCAACGCGCGATGCGGGCGCCGAGATCTCACAAGCTTTGCCGGAGGTGATTGCCGCCTGCAAGGTAGCAGGCTTCGATCTCATCATTATCGAGACCTCCGGCATCGGCCAGGGCGACGCGGCCATCGTGCCGCATGTCGACCTCTCCATGTATGTGATGACCCCGGAATTCGGTGCCGCATCGCAATTGGAAAAGATCGACATGCTCGACTTTGCCGATGTCGTTGCCATCAACAAATTCGATCGGAAAGGGGCACAAGACGCCTTGCGCGATGTAGCCAAACAATACCAGCGCAACCACGAGCAGTTCAACCAGAGGCCGGAAGACATGCCCGTCTTCGGCACACAAGCATCGCGCTTCAATGACGACGGTGTGACCGCCTTGTATCAAGGCTTGTTACCGAAACTGGTTGAGTATGGTCTAAAGGCAAAACCGGGCAAGCTGACTTCAGTAAATGTGCGTTTTTCATCTGGCAGGAATGCAATCGTACCGCCTGCACGCGCACGCTATCTCGCTGACATTGCCGATACGGTGCGCAACTATCACAGGACAACCGCAAAACAGGTAAAGCTGGCCCGCGAGCGCCAACAGTTGCAAGAATCCAAGCGCATGCTTGCTGCCTGCGGTAGGCAGGCAGACATCGATGACTTGATTATCGAACGCGACAATCAGCTCGATCTCAACGCGAAAAAGCTGCTCATGATGTGGCCCGACATGAAGGCGGCCTATGCTGGCGACGATTACGTGATGAAAATCCGCGACAAGGAAATTCGCACGCGCCTCACACAGAAGACGCTGTCTGGCACGACAATCCGCAAAGTGGCGCTACCAAAGTTCGAAGATCACGGCGAAATCCTGCGCTGGCAGATGCTGGAGAACGTACCTGGCGCCTTCCCTTATACCGCCGGCGTATTCGCTTTCAAGCGTGAAAATGAAGATCCGACCCGCATGTTCGCCGGCGAGGGAGATGCATTCCGCACCAACCGCCGCTTCAAGCTGGTGTCCGAAGGCATGGAGGCAAAGCGTCTGTCCACCGCTTTCGATTCCGTGACACTATATGGTGCCGATCCCGCATCCCGTCCCGACATCTACGGCAAGACCGGTAACGCCGGCGTGTCGATTGCCACTCTGGACGACATGAAGGCGCTCTACGACGGCTTCGACTTGTGCGCGCCTACGACATCGGTATCCATGACCATCAACGGCCCTGCGCCCACCATCCTCGCGATGTTCATGAACACCGCCATCGACCAGCAAATAGACCAATTCCGCATCGACAACAAACGTGCGCCAACCAATGAGGAAGCGCAAAAGATCCGTTCCTGGGTGCTGCAGAATGTGCGCGGTACTGTACAGGCAGACATCTTGAAAGAAGATCAGGGCCAGAATACCTGCATCTTTTCCACCGAGTTTTCGCTCAAGGTAATGGGCGACATTCAGGAGTACTTTATCCAGAATCAAGTACGCAATTTCTATTCAGTCTCCATCTCCGGATACCACATCGCCGAAGCCGGTGCGAACCCGATTTCACAACTGGCGTTTACACTCTCGAACGGTTTCACTTTCGTCGAAGCCTATCTGGCGCGCGGCATGCACATCGACGATTTCGCGCCGAACCTTTCGTTCTTCTTCAGCAATGGAATGGATCCGGAATATACGGTACTGGGGCGGGTGGCGCGTCGCATCTGGGCGGTAACGATGCGTGACAAGTACAGGGCCAACGAACGCTCGCAAAAGCTGAAGTACCACATCCAGACCTCCGGTCGTTCACTACACGCGCAGGAAATCGATTTCAACGACATTCGCACCACGTTGCAGGCTTTGATCGCGATCTACGACAACTGCAATTCACTGCACACCAATGCGTATGACGAAGCGATTACTACACCGACTGATGAATCGGTACGTCGAGCCTTGGCGATCCAACTGATTATCAACCGCGAATGGGGCTTGGCAAAGAACGAGAACCCCAACCAAGGTTCTTTTATCATTGAGGAACTGACCGACCTAGTGGAAGAAGCGGTATTGCAAGAATTCGAACGTATCTCTGAGCGCGGCGGCGTCTTGGGCGCGATGGAAACTGGCTACCAACGCGGCAAGATTCAGGAAGAGTCGATGTATTACGAGCAGTTAAAGCACGACGGCACCTTGCCCATTGTCGGCGTCAACACCTTCCGCAATCCGAAGGGCGATGCCACACCACAGTCGTTGGAACTAGCTCGCTCAACCGAAGAAGAAAAACAGTCCCAGCTCAAGCGCCTTGCTGAATTCCACACACGCAATGCGGCGCGAGCCCCAGTATTTCTAGAGAAGCTGCGAGAGGCGGTGATCAAAGATGAAAACGTGTTCACGATCTTGATGGACGCCGTGCGTGTGTGCTCGCTGGGGCAAATCAGCAATGCATTGTTCGAAGTCGGCGGTCAGTATCGCCGGAATATGTAATGCTTCTCCGAGATAAGCGATCACGCATAGAGCGGTTTGATTGTGTGTGAAAGGGCGGCCAATCGGGCCGAGAAGCACCACCGTACGTGAACTACGGTGAGCATCGCAGGCCCGGGATGGCCTCTCTTTCATACACAGGCAAATAGCTCGAGGGAAAGGAAGCTCCTTTCCCTCGTAGCATTACTGCACGACTGCGACCAACTTATTTTTCTTTACCTTTAGCGCAACAGACTGGACCGATTGCCCCTGCGCCATCCTCGCCAACACCTCACCGGACATCTGTGACAGTACCGACTTGGAAATAATGGTGTCAGCATCGCGTGCACCGCTGTCCACTTCCGTGCAGCGAGAAACGATCATTTCAATCAAGGCGTCATTGTAGGTAAGCGAGGCGCCATGATTGGCCATCAAGCGCTGTTTCACCTTGTTCATCTTGAGTTCTACGATCAAGCGCATCACCTCATCATTGATCGGGTAGTACGGTATCACCGACAGGCGGCCGAGAAATGCGGGCTTGAACGTCTTCTGCAAGTCCTTGCGTAGCAATTCGGCCAGATCCTCCGGCGTCGGTGGCCGCTGTTTTCCATCAACGGTCACACCATGCTCCACCGCCTTCATGATCAGATCCGTGCCGACATTGGAGGTCAAGATAATAATCGTATTCTTGAAATCGACGACACGTCCTTCGGCATCCTCAAGAATGCCTTTATCAAAAACCTGGAAGAACAATTCGAGCACATCGGGATGCGCTTTTTCTACTTCGTCGAGCAATACCACCGAGTAGGGCTTGCGTCTCACGGCTTCGGTCAGCACGCCGCCTTCGCCATAACCAACATATCCAGGGGGCGATCCTTTCAGGCCCGACACGCTATGCGCCTCCTGGTATTCGGACATATTGATGACGACAAGATTACGTTCACCGCCGTACAGGGTATCGGCCAACGCCAACGCAGTCTCAGTCTTTCCTACGCCAGAAGGGCCCGCCAACAGGAAGACGCCTTTGGGCTTGCCCGGATCCTCCAGGCTTGCCTTGGCGATTTGAATACGCTGGCTGATGAGTTCCAATGCATGGCTCTGTCCGACCACTCGCTCTTCCAGCAATTGCTTCAGATTACGCACGGTATCGATCTCATTGGCCACCATGCGTCCCAAGGGAATTCCCGTCCAACCGGAGATCACTTCAGCGATGGTTGCACCGTCGACGCAATCGTATATCAGCGGTTGCGTCTTATGCTGTTCATGCAGCTTCTGCTGAGCGGCATGCAAGGCAGACCGCAACGCGGTCAAGGATTGTTCATCGGCATCGCTTTTCTTTCCGCTCGCTGCCTTTGCTGCGCCATCCTGTACCTCCATGGCTGCGACAAGCTCTTTGCGCAACGTCGCGATCTCTTCGACAAGCGCGCGTTGCGCTTCAAATGCAGCATGCTGTGACGCACGGTCCTTCTCCAGACAGATGCGGCGCGCTTCCAATTCCTCCAGCCGCTTTGCGTGTGTCGGATCTTGCTCTTTCCGAAGCGCAGCAGTTTCGCGGTCGATGTTCTCGATCAATCTTGTGACATCTTCAACAGCGGCTGGCGTGCTCGCACGTGATAAGGCGACACGGGCACATGCCGTATCCAGTACGCTGATCGCCTTGTCCGGTAACTGGCGGCCGACAATATAGCGGCTGGACATCTTTACTGCATCAACCACTGCTTCGTCCAAAATGCGTACCTTGTGATGTTTTTCCATGGAGTCCGCAATGCCACGTACCATCTGAATGGCCGCATCTTCGGAAGGCTCTTCCACTTTCACGACTTGGAAACGTCTAGCAAGCGCAGCATCCTTTTCGAAATATTTTTTGTACTCCGCCCAGGTGGTCGCCGCGATGGTACGCAATTCGCCGCGTGCCAACGCTGGCTTCAGCAAATTGGCTGCATCGTTCTGCCCAGCCTGCCCACCTGCGCCAATAATGGTATGGGCCTCGTCGATAAACAGAATGATCGGCGTTAGGCTTGACTTCACCTCATCGATAACGGAACGCAACCGGCTTTCAAACTCGCCTTTCACACTGGCACCCGCCTGCAACAGCCCCAAGTCGAGGGAACGCAACACGACGTTTTGCAGCACAGGCGGCACGTCGCCCTGCACAATGCGAAGCGCTAGTCCTTCAACTACCGCCGTTTTTCCGACGCCCGGCTCACCCGTGAGGATAGGGTTGTTCTGACGGCGGCGCAGCAAGATATCGATCATTTGCCGAACCTCTGTATCTCTGCCTAACACCGGATCGATTTTTCCTGCAAGGGCCTGTGCCGTCAGGTTATTAGTGTATTTGTCCAGCGCCGGCGTCGGCTTGCCGCCCGACTGGGCAGCGGGCTCACTGCCATTCGCCCCATCGTCAGATGTTGCGCCATTGGCGGCAGGGTGCTCACAGGTTTCTTTCGACATGCGAAGGATATCTGGCAAATTGCTTTTTAAATCGTCGACCGGCAGGCTGTCGAGGGCGGAACATGCGCCATTCATCAGATGCGCAATCTCCTCGTCGGCAACCAAACTCAGGAGTAAAAAACCGCTACGCAGCTGCGTCGCACCATAGTTCACGCTTGCCAACAGCCATGCCGATTCAAGCCACTGCGGGATATTGCGCGACAAAACTGGATTACGGGTATTACCAGTCCGGCACTGCGCAAGACTATTCAGCAAGTCCTTCTGTAGCTTAGGCACATCCACGCCGTAGGCTTTAAATATGGTGACAAGATCAGAATCACTCCGGTCAATCAGTTCCAGCAGGACGTGCTCGATATCGACTTCGTGATGCGTGCGCGACAACGCAACATTCGCGGCCATCTCCATGGCGCGGCGTGTCGTTGCGTTCAGTTTTGCGATCAAGGCTTTCAGGTTGGTATTCATATTGGTGTTATAAGGTGTCCTGCTCAAACCGGCCATTCGGCGCGGTGGAATGCAAAGGCCTGTCGTTGGAACAGGCCCGTCCACGTGGAGTGCATGTTGCACACTCCGTCAATGAAACTCTGATTCAAAACATTCGCACGCTACTCTGCCGTCATTCGTGGGGGTTGCTTCTTACAGCGTAATCTCTGCCGCATGCTTGCTGGGAACTGTTGTCACGTGCTTGATTGTGATCACTTTGGGATCGACGCCAAGGCGGACCAGTTCTTCTTTTACTGCAGTAGCACGTGCAATTGCCGCCGCTTTCGGGTTGCCAACCTGTCGTTGATCACAGAACCCGGTAATCGTCAATTGCTTTGCGCTCAACGCGCGCGTCCTGATCAGCGCGAGCACTTCCTTGTCTAAGTCACTCAGCTTGATGCTCAATTTATCGAAGGTGATGGGCAACGGGTTGACGGTAGCATAGTAAATGACAGCCTGCTCTGCCGGGGTGACTTTTGCTTTTACGTCGGCAGGCGCCTTATCCGATTTAAACTCCTGCCTAGCCCCGACTGCGTTGGGGGCGCTTTGCTCGACAGGCTGGTCATAGGCGCACCCGGCGAGAGCCAACATGGAGGCTAAGCACGCACCACCAAGAAGCTTGTTCAATGTGTTTGAAGGTACCATCTGTCTATTCCTTTTTCATGAGTTTCTTAGTCGGTCCCTGCGCGACTGAGCAAGGACAGCACTGCATTACGACAATACATTGATGGAAATACGGCGCTGATTTCCATTCATTGCTCCATCCCTAGAGCGGTTACCTGTGTGCGCAGAGGGAGGCACACACAGGTAAACCGCTCTAACAGTCTGGTCAGAGCGACACCAGTAGATCCAGTCCGCATTAAGAGGATGCACACACGCGGTACAACACGCATCACGGAAATGAGCTGGAGGCTGTTTGGTGAGACCCTGAACAGGTTCTCAGGACTCGTGCAGCAATAAGCCAGGTCATTGAGGGCCTAGCAGAATGACGTTCTGATACCACGCAAACGTCCAGTGCAACGCAATGCGCCGCAACGATCAGTCAAACTGTCTAACCTATTGCTGCACGAGTCCTACCTACATGTAACACTTGAAGCCGCGACGATACTCTGCCGCGGCTTCACCGGCGTAGCCGGTGCCTTCAGAAGGGGTCTACCGAATTAAGCAATCGTCTTGTTTGCGGTCAGATCCCAGCCAGCGCTGACGTTGCCGCCACCGGAGCCGTCTGTACGCTTCTGCTGCGTGTAAGTCCACTTGATTTTGCCATAAGACAAAGAGACTTTCTCGCTCGGGAAGCCAGAATCACCGGTTGAAGCACCGTTTTCTTCTACTTTGGAAACCAATACTTGCTCCAATTTGATTTCCATGTACTTCACCTTGTCGCCACCAGCACGGCACAGTTCAAAGGTGATTTCCTTGATGTGCTTACCGGTGCAGCATGCTTCGTACAGTTTCGGGCTTGCCTTGTCCAACTGGTGAACAAAGTTGAAGGTACCGTGATTAACGCGCTCAGCAGTCGCTCCACCAACGGAGCTTGCTGTGCTCGATGCCGGTTGTTCGATCTTGTGATCGTACGAAAGAACTTCGATCCAGTCCTTATGCTTATCGTCGGTCGATTCACCAGGAATACCATCGATCTTGATAAAGCTGTCAAAAGCCATTTGTGCTCCCTTTGTAAAGTGACCCTTCCTTTGGCCATAGCCGCCGTAACAGGTCTGTTAAAAAAACACTTCTAATCACTACTACCAACTACAGACTCAATGTTGCCTTTTTGTTAATTCTCAATGCAACATGATTCACGCTGCTGCTGCAGGTAGTGAATACCTGCAGCAGCAATCAATCAACCACGCTTAACAACGATTAACGTGCGTTCTTGGGAAGTTCGGCAACCAACCGCAACGATATGGTCAGCTCATCCAACTGGAAGTGCGGGCGGAGGAATGCCGCAGCACGATAGACGCCTGGCTTACCGGGAACCTCAACCACATCGACACGCGCTTCACGTAACGGATACTTGGCTTTTGCTTCCTGCGATGCGGAATCATCAAGCAACACATACTGTGACAACCAAGTGTTGAGGAACTGTTGAACATTTTCGCGCGATGCAAAACTGCCGATCTTGTCGCGCATAATCGATTTCATGTAATGCGCGATCCGGGATGCAGCAAAAATATACGGCAGCTGTGCGGAAAGTCTGGCGTTCGCATTTGCCGCATCGGTGTTATACGCCTTTGACTTTTGGGCGGATTGTCCACCAAAGAACGCCGCATAATCCGTGTTCTTGCAGTGAACGAGCGACAGAAATCCTAGGTCCGACAACAGCTTCTCGGTGCGATCGGTGATAGCCACTTCGGTCGGGCACTTCAACGCAACTTCACCATCGTCGGTCTTGAACGTATGCGTGGGCAGCCCCTCAACCAAGCCGCCACCCTCGACACCACGAATCGCTGCGAGCCAGCCATATTGGGCGAAGGCGTCAGTCAGCCGTGCACCGAAAGCATAAGCCGCGTTGGTCCACAAATACTTGTCATGGTTCGTACCGTCAACATCTTCTTCAAAGTTAAATTCTTCCAACGGTACGGTGTCCCTGCCGTAAGGTAAACGGCCCAAAACATGAGGCAGCACCAATCCGACATAACGTGAGTCTTCCGACTCACGGAACGATTTCCATTTTGCGTATTCAACCGTATCGAAGATTTTCGACAGATCGCGTGGCTTACCAATATCGTTGAAGGTTTCGAGTCCGAACAGTCCAGGCGCCGCGGCAGAAATCAACGGGGCATGCGCAGACGCTGCCACATGGGACAATTCTTCCAGCAGGTAGAAATCTTCTGGATGGCGCGAAAACTCATAGTCGCCAATCAGTGCTGCATAAGGCGCGCCACCGAATGTACCGTATTCCTCTTCGTAGATTTTCTTGAACAGTGCGCTTTGATCAAACTCCGGTGCACTCTTGAAATCTTTGACCAGATCCTTCTTGGACGCATTCAGCATCTTGATCTTGAGCATCGGGCTGGTTTCCGATTGCGTGACCAGATACCTTAATCCGCGCCAGGAAGCCTCCAGTTTCTGGAAGTCCGCGTGGTGCATGATCGCATTGACTTGATCCGATAGCAGTTTGTCCAACTCGGCGACGCGCGCGTCAATGCTTGCGGCCAGATCTTTTGACAAGGTTACCGTGCCAGCCAACACTTCATCAACCAGCTCAGCAATCTGATCGCGAGCATTCGCCTTTTCGTTAGCGTTGGTCGCTACCTTGCTGTTCTCAACAATGTGATCCAACAGGCTCAAAGACGACTCTTCCGTTGTTGTCGCCTGTTCCTGCAGTTGTGCCAGTTCGCTCATGGATCAATCCTCCTTCTTTTGGCGGGTCGCGCTGATTTGCTTGAGCTTTTCGGTGTCACGGACGATGTCGTCCAATAGCTCTTCTAATTTGTCATTACCAGTAATCTTGTTCCGCAAATCCGATAGGCGAGTCCGGATTTCCAGCATTTTCTTTAACGGCTCAATCTGATTAACGATGTTCTGCGGCTCAAAGTCTTCCAATTTCTGGAAATTGAGTTCGACGCCGATTTGCGAGCCATCTTTTTTGAGTTGATTATCGACACGCAACTGAAGGCGCGGGTTTACCCCTTTCAGAACATCGTCAAAGTTGTCGCGATCAATTTCGACAAACTTCCGCTCTTTCATTTTGGGCAGAGGTTCTTTGGGATTGCCGCTATAGTCCCCCAGCACACCCAATACAAAGGGAAGTTCTTTTGTTTCAATCGCGTCACCGACCTCCACGTCATAGGTGATCTGAACGCGTGGCGGACGCACGCGCGACAATTTTTTCTGTGTACTCTCTTTTGCCATAACTTACGTTCCCCTTTGAAATTGAATAGATTGATCGAACTTACCTTTGATTGCTGCACCGACTTATCGAGGTGATCAAGAACGTTTTTTCCAACGTCTGTAAGGCATGAAATCACCAGAATTGCTCCGCACCCATAACATGCAAATGCAGGGGAGTCGCTCTAAATGGTTCCTTCAAGCTTCTTCCCTACATCCCGTAAAAATTCACATAAGGCCTGAAGCGAGAGCGCTGGATCAGCAAGAAGCCGCCCCAGGGCGTACGATACTTCGGCATATAGACGGTGGTTTTTCCACGCATCCTGTTCACTATGCAAGTCCAGGCGAGAAGCGGTTTCCAAACTGCCACCGAGCATAATCGTCGCAAACTTCTCGTGCGCTCTACCGAAACAGGCCGCAAGCACGACGGTCTCCGATGACAGTTCCAACATCATGTAATTTCCGCGCCACGGCTCGCTATTGATTGCGCCTTGCCACAGGGCAGCCAGAATAGACAGCCACGCACTCGCCACTAACGCACGCTCTCCTTTATCTACAGGCAGCGGAAGGACGATTACCTGATTTGTTGCAGGGTTATCAAACCGCCGCAAAAAGGCACGGTAAAACGCCAAGTTGAGCAAGGCTTGCTCAAGGCTTGACGAGTAAGTACCCCCCGCGAGCAGATCGTTTAACCTAGTGATACTTGTTGTTTTCATGAAGCGAGAAACGACGCTCTGTGCCAACTCGAAATCGGCGGTGGCAGTATCGCTTGCGCGCAATTGGGATTCCAGGAACTGCCGGCAGGAGAGCGCCTCAACTGAGTTCTCGACTGCTGTGCTGACTTGTTCGCGCAATCCATCAAAAAATACTTCGTAAGCGATGGGAGCAATATGTGCATAGCCGGCGATTGAGTCGCTAGGCAAAATAGCACCCGCCACTAAAGGATACCGGCGTCCAGCCTGATCACTACTTGGCGACAGAACACCAAGAAGTGTATGGCGCAGATCACGTGACACATACTGGAATGCCACTGGCGCACTTGCGTCATATGCCTTCTCCCAATCTCTTTCACAAGCGAGACGTTCAAAAGTGCGCTGAATCAGCTCATCAAACTCTGTTGCCGCAGCATGATCGGCGTTGACCCGCACGAAGTCGGCGCGGTTTGGCAGTTTTCCATACAACGTATATGTCGCCGAAGCCCCTGCTTCCGGGCGTTTGAAAGGCAAAACCTTCATCGTGCCCGCTCCTTAATTAGTGATTTTTTCTGGCAAGGACATACGTCGCAACCCCGACAATGACAGCGGGTTTGCACCGCTCACCATCCGGAAATTGAAACGCACCACATCTGACTCGCCGTCGTTTCCACCCGTGGGGCTGTTCAGGGATGCCATATCCTGACCAGAGCGGCCCCTCCTGAAACGCCATTCGAGTTGTACAGTAGGACTTGTCGGATTATCCACTCTCGCCTGAGAAAGCAGGCGCATCAAGCTCAAGCGACCATTAAAGTTTGCGACAGAGGTGGATACACCTGCGAATGAGACTGCCTGGATACGAGCACCGTGCGCATTCGGATTGGCGGCGTTCGGCCAGGAAAACGCGGTCCATGGTTGTGGCCCGTTACGATAGTGGAGCACCTGACCATCAATCTCAATCAGAATCTCTCTGAGTCCTGGCGTGGGAATGGGCTGCAACTCAAATTTGGCACCATCACCCTCGTGCAGCACAGCATTTCCTACACTTGATAGGCGCGTAACACCACTGAGGAATGCCGGATTGAAGGAAACCCCCAAATTCGCCCACGTGCGAGGCACAAACGAATCACCGCGGCGCGAAACCAAGCCTGCAAGGTTCTTATCAATAAATTTCGACAGGATGCCTTCTCCCGGCTTAAGGAACTTTGCAATGTCCGCCATAGAAGCCTCATTAGAGGAGTCTGCAAACGGATATTTATTCGCCAAGGTTTTCCACGAATTCAGGACTTCGGACTGCCAAGCACGATTGATATCCCGCTCCACCAGAGGGATCAGCGTTGCATAGGCCTGAACCAGCGGGCGTACAAGCAAAGGCCGCGCTATTTCCTTGGTATCTTCGGACGCATTTGCCAAGAGCACGTTATCGACCAATGTCAATGCCTCAACCAATTCCGAACCGCTACCGTTCAACGTGGCTTGCATCAGCTGACGCGCTGCGGCGTCGGATTCAGCATTAGAGGCAAGCTGCGCGAACTTCGCTTTCAACTTGGCGAGTGCATCAAGATAGGCCGACAATGGCATACGCCCGCCTTCGGCCGGTGTCGTCAGCGCCGCTATTCCGGCAAACTTCCGTCCGACCTCTCCCATTTGGATTGCTCCTTGCGGCTGCGGTTGCGCCGGGGTGCTACCAAAAACCAGCTTTTCGGTACGCGAAATGACCGAATTTCTGGCCGATTCAATTGATGTCGTCAGTTGTGACGGGTTATCCCATGCCGTTTCATATGCTGCCTTTGTCAGTATCAGCTTGATGGCCGAGCTTTGTGCATCGGAGAGCTGAGCAAGTGCCTGGGCCGTATTTTCCAGCGTGCCAAAATCTTGAATTGCCACGCCTTGCAGGAATTTTGTCCACTCCCTCACATAGTCAGCTTTGTAAAGTGCCTCCAGTTCGGCGCGATTGCGCTCGACGTCGCCGTCTTTGCCAAGATTATCTGCTGTCGTGGCGGCCAATACCCAGTCATCGCCCTTGACCTCGCCCTTACTGGCCTCAAGGATCATATTGCGGAAGTATTTTTCCCACGCCTCACGGGTAAACGCACCGGGCACAGCATAGCTACCGGCGACGACAGTCGCGCTGGTGTTGTTCAAGATTCGGCCAACTGTCATTGGTGCAAACTGTGTATTTGCGCGCGCCTTCAATTCGTTATAAACGCGCTCTCTGGCGGACAGCTTGTGTAATGCACCGCGCAGCACCTCACGGCTAGTGGCGACCAGATCTTCTCGATTTTCAATCAACGGCAAGTCGGGCTCGCCAATTTGCGAAACATAAAAAGCAACGACGCGTTCAGCCAGTCGATTAACTTCCTCTTGTGACCCTTTGCCTTTATTGGCATCGAGCCAGGTGCGCCAGTACTTTGGAATCTGGTCCGAGAGATGCGACATATCCATCCTCTCCTTCTGCTTGAGCATCAGATAGGTCTTCAGCGCGTTATAACCTTCCTCCAACGGATTACCTTCCGAGGTACGCCCTGCGGGTGCCGCTTCGGCGCGCGCCCCTGTGTTTGCTGCCGCATTGGTTGCATTCTGCATTGCCATGCCGGCTGCCTCGCGCACGTTGACGACTCTTCTGTCCAGCGGAAAACCTGGCGCTTGAGCCAACACGAACTCAGGCTTCCCAGTGAACTGGAAGAGAGCATTTACTGGCACAAGCGGTTGCGCTTCTTCTGATAACGCATGGCCAATCGGAATCACTGGCAGAGAACGGCCTGTTGAACGTTTCGGACGAATGTTTCGTTTTGGCGGCGTGTTTTGCGGCACCTGCACCGGTTCTGTCGCCGCTACAGCCGGCTGCGGTACTGGCTTTGGTTCCGGCTGCGTATGTAATCCGGCGAGACGATGCTCAAGGTTTGCCGCAACCGGTTCAAGCATCAATGAACGCACACCAGCGAAGTATTCTGCACGCAACACGCGCTCCACCTTGGCACCCTGGTAAAGGCTCATGCCGAGACGAAGAGGGTGCCCTTCTTTCCGATATTGATACAGCTGCTCCAGTCGAAGCTGCAGCACCTGCAAGGCTTTTAGTCGGTCGACCAGTTCGTCACTCTTAGCAAGGTCGCGCGCCACTATCAGCTCTTCTGTTGCCAAGGTAACCATCTTGTAGTTGCCTATATAAGTCCACGTAAGCGCCCCAGTCAGCAACGCCAACGCACTTAGGCCCACTGCAATGCCGGCAATACGGGTTCGGCCAGTCCCACCAGAGATTTGCCTGGTAATTAAGTGTTGATCAGGAAATAGCACCTCACGAAAGAGCTTATTCAGGAAGAAACTATTTGAGGTAGGCAATTGCGCTGCATCAAAACCTGGCTTCGATAAGTCGAATAGACTTGATACACGGTTGCCTGCAGCAATACGTGGCGCTCCTTCCTGCAGCGCACTGGTGAAGTAGAAACCGCGCAGGAGGGGTTTGCTGTGATATGGGTCATCTTGAAACAGGAGTTCGACGAATTTTCCGATCGAGGTTCGCATCGCGTTGAATTCAATAGGGAAAGCGAAAAGCGCTGGACGTTTTGCGTTTCCACGATTGTTCGCAAGCTTTTCTGCGCCGATCTGGGCCAGTCCGCGATACAGTTCGTCAAACTGCTGGCAGACGACACGCGGGGCGTCAAATTCATTACCTTGATCATGAGAAAGTGTTGCCCCCCACACCTGTTGACGCTCTTCTTCGGTCAAATCTTCAAAGAATTGCGCAAATCCGCCAAGCAGGTCGAGTTTTGTAAATATCAGATAAATCGGTACCTTAATACCGAAGGCATTGTCAATTTCATTAATACGTTCACGTACTTGTCGTGCGTAAAGCGCGAACTGCTCCGAACGAAATTGCACCAACTCAGGAAAACTGATCGCGACCAAGATGCCGTTGACCGGCGCTTTACTCCGATGTTTCTTGAGAAGCTTAAGAAACTCGAGCCACTCGGCACGATCTTCCCTCTGCGTCGAATACCGTCCGGCAGTATCCAGCAACACGCCTTCCGTCGAAAAAAACCAGTCGCAGTCGCGTGTTCCACCGACACCCTGAACGGCCTGCTTATCACCGAACGGAAATGTAAGGCCAGAATGAAGAATTGCACTGCTTTTCCCTGCTGCAGGATGCCCAATGATCATGTACCAGGGAAGTTCATAGAGCGCTGCTTTGCCACGGGCTTTACCGATATTTGATGTTTTCAACGTATCGATAGCGGAAAGCATGCGCTGACGCAAGCGTGTCACTTCTGCACGTCGGTCTGGCGTCGCCCCCATGACCGCCTCATCCGCTTGGCGACGCAAGAATTTTTCAAGGACGTTGCCTGCGCGCTCCGCAAGGATGCGACCTACCAGCAAACTGATCACCCATACCAGCATGACGCAGAAAATCCAGGCAAAACGAGCCTCTTTAGAAGCCAAGCCAAGATAAGGACCGATAATCCAGATCAAGGCGATCAGGATTAAAAAGCCAAGCGCCGACGCAAGCTTGGCATTCCGCAGCCACTTCCACATAGTTCTTCCTTTAATTACTAAAGCGCGGCTGAATCAGCGCGCGCGATACCCTTGCTCTTGAGAATTGCTGCGAGAGGCCCTGATACTTCGATGTGACCAAAATCCTTGAGCCTCCAGCGTCCGCCCCATGTCAACCCTACTCGCTCAGCCTCCTCGCCAAGCGCCTGATAAGCTTGCATTGCCCACGGATCGCGTTCCGAAATGACAATTCGCCCATCCTTCATCGGCGCCACGTCCACCGCCAAGCCGTATTGATGCTTACTTTGAAATGCCCGAGCATTCGTTACCTGTACGTGCGAATCTGCTAAGGCATTCTGGCGCTCAGGGCTTCGGTAGCCTTCCAGCAAGACCAGGGGATAACCTCGAGCTTCCATCTTGGCAAACACTCTCAGTACGTCCTGCACAAAGTCCGGATTCAGGCGCGACCAATCTCTATCTGCAGTCATCAGACCCGGTCGATCTACTGCCGCGAAAACCGAAGGCGGCAATGCCGGTGGCGGGACCAATTTCTCGGGATTCAATGCGGCCTGTATATGCTCCTGTCGTCCAAGCTCTGCAGCACTCAATGGATCAAGCGAAAATCGCCCTGACAATGCCAGCACGCCGGCCGCCGTTGTAACGACCAAGAGCAAGGCAAGCCACAGCGACCAATGCGTCAGCATCCGGAATGGAGCGCTTGCCAGCCACCTTGCGTTGGATCGCTTGCCTCCCATTTCCCCCGATTCCGCCGTCATCGTAGCCGCTGCCACTTGCGGCTTCACTTGCAGTGTTTCTGCCGGCACTGCGGACGTGGGCTCGTTGGCGGAAACTGGCTGCATTAGAAAAAAGCGCCATCCTATCCACGCCATTAGAACCAGAACGCAACCCATGCTGACAATCACACTTGTCAGCATGTACGAGACCCACACTCATCGAAGTGCTCCTCAGAAAGCGTCTTGCGTTGCCACATAAAAGCGAAATTTCCGTTCAACCAATATTGACAATCAGAAGCGATTGCCCTTTTTGCAATATTGTATAATACCTAAACTTACAATGAAAGAATAGCAACGGAAGAGTGTCCAGATGACACGTTACTTTATGAGAGGAAAGACAATGTTTTCTGGTAGTAAGATTTACAATCTTTCCCGTCTTGCTGGCACGGGTTTATTGGGAGTACTTGTATTGGCAGGTTGCGCATCCGGGCCGAAGACTTATGAAATCAAAGGCGAGGCTGATCCCATCGTCAATCGTGATATCAGCGGCAAGCCGCTGTCGGTTGTCGTGCACGTTTATCAGCTGAAAGACGCCAGTGAGTTTTCAAAGCTCACATTTGATACGTTAGCCAGCGGCAGAACGGCAGCCGAATTGTTAGGCCAAGATCTCTTGGAAAAGAATGAAATCATGATGGTGCCGGGCGCAAAATATGCCAGCACGGACAAACTCAAAGAAGATACAAAACATGTCGGCATCGTTGCCTTTTTCCGGCAACCCGACCCGCACTACTGGCGGCTTCTCGTCGACGCCGACAAAGTCCGCAGTGACGGACTGAATTTCAAGGTACAAGACTGCTACATTTCTTTGCTCAGCGGCAAACCGACTCTGATTCCTGGACAGCCGGCCCAAGCTAAACCGACTTGCGCCACATTTGATCATCGCCCTACGTCTTCCGCTCAAGCCACCAAGCGAAGTGGCGTGATGGATGTCATCAAAAAAATTGAGCCTCTGGTTACGAGCAAACCCTAACACGAGCATGCTGTGGGTATGGATAACTTACTCCACCCAACACTAGCAACGCGCCGTTACTTAAACGAAAAAGCAAACCGTATCAGCTAGCCCTTACGAATCGCCTCTATCAGGATCTCTATGTTGCGTGTTAATCGCGTTTTATGGGGCGAAGGCATGTTCCTTCGGCCACAACATTTTCAACAGCAAGAGCTGTTCACCGAACAGGCTATAGCACAGGTCTTACGCCAGATACATGCCCATCCCTGGGGAATTCGCAGCGTCGACATCGATTCCGATGCGCTGCGTGCGGGCCTGCTGCGCGTCAACGCTCTGGACCTGATCTATCAAGACGGCATGCATATTTCCGCGCCTGGAAATGATCCACTTCCTGCTGCACGCAGTCTTGCTGATATTCCTCAACTCGGGACAGAAACGCGAATATTTGCCTGCCTTCCTGTCCTCAACGCCTTCGGTGGAAACAGCAGCGATCCGCATGCAGCGACGTCGCGCCCGGCACGTTTTTCGTCAGAGCAAGTTGCAGTGCCCGATCTGTACACCAATGCACTGGAAACGGAGGTCACAGCACTACGGGCTAACATACGACTCCTGGTCGAACAGGAAAACCGCGACGGCTATCAATGCATACCGATTGCCCGTCTGTGCAAGAACGCGACCGGCGTCTGGACAGTCGACGAAGCCTATGTCGCCCCCTTGGTGACATTACAAGGATCTGCGCTGTTGGGCACCATGATCCGCCGCCTGCTTGATATCCTGCTTGTCAAAAGCCAAGCGCTCACCGGTGCACATCGTGAACGCGTCAAGAGTGTGGTCGAGTATGGAACCTCTGACATTTCTTCATTCTGGTTGTTGCATACCGTTAATCGGACGTTCCCGCTGTTGAATCACTTGTTCCGGAACGGCGCGCACCCAGAAGCACTCTACGCTTTGCTTGCGCAGTTGTGTGGTGAACTGATGACATTTTCATCATCACTCTCGCTGAGCGACATTCCTTCCTATGATCATCTGAACTTGACACAGGTATTCAGCAAGATTGATACGATCCTGCGCGAACTGCTGGAGACCGTGATCTCGAATCGTTACGCAATCATCCCGCTGATCAATACCAAGCCGTCATTCTTTGTTGGACGTCTGGAGAGCGAGCGCCTGATTGAGAACGTCGATTTCTATCTGTCAGTATCGAGCGAAATGCCCACCACCCAGCTACTCGATACGGTTCCCATGAAGTTGAAAGTCGGTTCGCCGGATGACGTGGAAAAAATCCTCAATTCGGCGCTGCCCGGTGCTCGCCTGGCGCACGCGACACAAACGCCTACCGCGATCCCGGTACGCGTCGGCAATCACTATTTCGCCATCGAGCCGCAAGGGCAGATTTTCGAGCGCATGATCAAGGCGCGCAGCATCTGTATTTATGT
The DNA here is from genome assembly GCA_965974465.1 of uncultured Noviherbaspirillum sp. Lineage (GTDB taxonomy): Bacteria > Pseudomonadota > Gammaproteobacteria > Burkholderiales > Burkholderiaceae_D > Noviherbaspirillum. The sequence continues at coordinate 62,883 of CBHCMF010000001.1, read as the reverse complement.
CCCTCAGACATTGTTGGAACTGAAGCTCGAACTCATTGCAGTGTTCCGCTAACGACAACGACCTGGAGCCTTACCTATGACATCAAGTGCCATCGCCATGCCGGCGACAGCCCAAACAGCCGCCGAGCCAGCCAAGACCTTCACTCTTACACTGAAGGACATGCTGGAAGACGGCATCTATCTTCTATTCCTTCTGCAAAGTGGAAATGCCCCAAATTCCGCCAACGAATTCAATAAACGAGTCGAACAGTTTCTTGCCCAATTTGAAAAGAACGCGCGTAATCTCGGCAAACCGCAGCAGTCAGTAGCGGACGCGAAGTACGCTTTCTGCGCCTTGATGGACGAAATCATCCTTTCGTCTGACTTTAGTATCCGTGAAGACTGGGAACGGGCACCGCTACAGCTGCGCATGTTTGGCGAACACCTTGCCGGTGACCGTTTTTTCGATAAGCTGGAACTTCTGCGTACGGATCCCGTTGCCAATATTGAAGCACTAGAAGTGTTTCATACCTGCCTGCTACTCGGATTCCAAGGCAAGTATCTGCTGGAAGGCACTGAAAAACTTAATTACTTAATCAGTCGCATCAATCAGGAAATTACGCATGCGCGTGGTGGCAAGGCAGAATTTGCGCCAAACTGGAGATTGCCACAACGTTTTAAACAATATGTGCGCCATGAATTGCCATTGTGGCTCTTCTTTGCGTTGCTGGCTGGGGTCGGTGTTGCGGTGTTTTTGGTGTATTTGACTTTGCTGAACGGTAATGTCAAGGGTCTGAGGAATATCCAAAGCAAACCTACTTTGAATGTCCCCGCATTAAACAAGCCGACGACCTCAGAGGGCGACGCGGACAAAACGGTCAAGACAATGTAACCGACTCATGGCGTAACAGCCCGCAGGCCCTGTTCACTATGGGAATGGGACGTATTCATCAGCATCTCGGGCTGGAGATCTGCCACCTATTTAATGGTTGATGCGCGCCTGTCTGTGCCCCTGCCGCAAGCGGGCACACATAATTGCTGGGATAATAAGTGCTCTGAAGCAAACGGCGCCATCCCCATTGCGATGACGGACCGTATCCTATCCGATTGCTTTTACGTCTAACCGCCCGCCATGAATATTGGAGCTCTGTACGCTGCCACCGCTTACACGATATGGGGCGTGTTTCCGCTGTATTTTAAGTCGCTGCAGGAGATTCCGTCGATGGAGATTCTGCTGCACCGCATAGTATGGTCACTCGTCTTTATCCTCATCGTACTAACGTGGCGCAAACAGTGGGCATGGCTTGGCCCGGTGCTGCGCAAGCCCAAAGTGTTAGCGGGATTTGGCGCAAGCGCTCTTCTGCTGTCGAGTAACTGGCTCATCTATATCTGGGCAGTCAACAGTGGCCATGTGGTTGAGTCCAGCCTGGGCTACTTCATCAATCCACTCTTCAATGTGTTGCTTGGTTCGCTGGTCCTGCGCGAACGATTGCGACCATGGCAATGGGCAGCGGTCGCTCTTGCTGCCGGCGGCGTGGTATCGTTGACTTGGCATGGCGGTCTACCGTGGATTGCGTTGCTACTGGCATTGAGCTTTGGGCTGTATGGTCTTCTGCGCAAGACAGCTGCGCTTGGTGCGCTGGAGGGTTTGGCACTGGAGATCTTGCTACTGTTTCCGCTGGCTTTCGGCTATCTGTTGATACTAACGCTCGGTGGACACAACAGCTTTAGTACGGCTTCGACGGCATCGCAGCTTCTGTTAATTGCTGCCGGCCCGATCACGGCAATTCCGCTGCTGCTATTCGCCGCTGGTGCGCGCCGCATCCCGTTATCGCTGCTCGGTCTGCTGCAGTATATCGGCCCAACGTTGCAGTTACTGTTGGGGGTGTGGCTGTACCATGAACCCTTTGACAGCACACGGCTGATGGGCTTCGCGCTGATTTGGAGCGCACTGGCGGTGTATTCGCTGGAAGGCCTGTGGCAGAATTGGGCCGCCAAGTCGATTGAACAAAAAATCTGACCATTTGGACCTCCTCGATTCTGCAGGAAGCTCCTGATCTATCGTATCCTATTTGTTTTCTCATCCCCCTTTGTCATAAAGTAAATGGCTCAATACGTCTACACCATGAATCGCGTGGGCAAAATCGTCCCGCCCAAGCGCCAGATTCTCAAAGATATTTCGTTGTCATTCTTCCCCGGTGCCAAGATCGGCGTACTTGGACTGAACGGCTCCGGTAAATCGACGCTGCTCAAAATCATGGCTGGTATCGACAAGGAAATCGAAGGCGAAGCCGTGCCGATGCCAGGACTGAACATTGGTTACTTGCCGCAAGAACCGCAGCTCGATCCAGAACAAACAGTGCGCCAAGCGGTCGAGTCCGCGCTTGGTGAAGTATTCGAGGCACAGGCTAAGCTCGATGCCGTGTATGCCGCTTACGCTGAACCGGACGCTGACTTTGATGCGCTCGCTGCGGAACAGGCGCGCTTGGAAGCGATCATCGCTGCCTCCGACGGCAACACGCTGAACCAGCAGCTCGAAATGGCAGCCGACGCGTTGCGTCTACCGCCTTGGGACGCAAAGATCGGCGTACTGTCCGGTGGCGAGAAGCGCCGTGTCGCACTATGTAAGTTACTGCTGTCCAAACCCGACATGCTGCTGCTGGATGAACCAACCAACCACCTCGATGCGGAATCGGTGGAATGGCTGGAGCAATTCTTGCAGCGCTTTCCCGGCACAGTGGTCGGCATCACACACGATCGCTACTTCCTCGATAACGCTGCTGAATGGATCCTGGAACTCGACCGTGGTCACGGTATTCCATGGAAGGGCAACTACAGTTCCTGGCTGGAACAGAAAGAAGCCCGCCTAAAGCAGGAAGAAGCTGCAGAATCCGCACGTCAGAAAACCATCCAGAAGGAATTGGAATGGGTGCGCCAAAATCCGAAGGGACGCCAAGCCAAGAGCAAAGCGCGTCTAGCTCGCTTTAACGAGTTGAGCGAGCATGAATACCAAAAGCGTAACGAAACGCAAGAAATCTTCATCCCCGTAGCAGAGCGACTCGGCAATGAAGTGATCGAATTCAAAAATGTGAGTAAGGCCTTTGGCGATCGCCTGCTTATCGACAACCTTAGTTTTAAGATACCGGCTGGGGCGATTGTCGGCATCATCGGCCCCAATGGTGCAGGTAAATCCACTTTGTTCAAGATGATCGCTGGCAAGGAGATGCCGGACAGCGGTGAAGTGGTGATTGGACCGACCGTCAAACTTTCCCTGGTCGATCAGTCACGTGAAGATCTGGGCAACAAGAAGACTGTGTGGGAAGACGTGTCGAACGGCGCCGACCTCCTCACCGTTGGCCGCTTCGAGATGCCGTCACGCGCCTATCTGGGCCGCTTCAACTTCAAGGGCTCAGACCAGCAGAAGATTGTTGGCAATCTGTCCGGCGGTGAACGCGGCCGGCTGCACTTGGCAAAGACGTTACTCATGGGCGGCAACGTTCTGCTGCTGGACGAACCGTCGAACGACCTCGATGTGGAAACACTACGCGCACTGGAAGATGCATTGCTGGAGTTTGCAGGCAGCGTGATGGTGATCTCACATGATCGTTGGTTCCTGGATCGGATTGCTACCCATATCCTCGCTTTCGAAGGGGATTCGCACGTGGTGTTCTTTGACGGGAACTACCAGGAATATGAAGCGGACAAAAAGAAGCGCTTGGGTGAGGAAGGAGCGAAGCCAAAGCGGATTCGATATAAGCCGATTACGCGCTGATTATTGCTGGAGTGCCGGTGACGGAATCTGATGCCCCTCAATCTACTCTATCCGCCCGGCCCACTCTATGCGCAATATCGCAGTATTGAGGACGCGCTCGATTATGCGCAATCGATGCATGAGAAACAGCTTGCACTCAAATCGACACATGCCGATTTCTATGATCCGAATGTGCATGCGCTTGTGCTGGCGTTCAACCTGCGCATCATTGGGCGCAAACTGGATGCACTGGGTTCGGCGTTCCGGACATACATTCCACCAGGACAGGCCGGCGGCATTTCTGAACGCACCGACGAATTGCTCGCGGCGCTGCAGCACTACAATGCTGCCATCGCCGCGCGCGATGCGTGGGATAACCCGGTTGACGCATCACTCAATGTTCTGGATCTGGCCTTTGACTGTCTTGCTTCGCTCGAAGGCGATATCCTGACCTTCGAACGGCAACACTGAACCAGAAGTAGTCAAACTTTCTGCTTCTGTATCATCAAGAAGAAATGCGCCTTGATGCCAAATACGCGCTTGTGTCCAACGTCGTGCGCTGGTTTGCCTGGCAACAGGCTGGCAATGCGATAGAGCGCCGAGGCGTCGAGCAGATTGAGCATGGACTCGGATGCCCACTCACTCTTTCCAATCCATTTGAGGAGGCGTCGCCACCAGGCGTCAGGCAGTCGATGGAGAAGAGGTATCCCCGTCTTGAATTCGAGGGGATGGCGGCGATTGGCGGTGGTCAGAAATACGCCTTTGCGCGCTACGCGATACAGTTCATGCACCAATGCATATTGCCGCTCTGCTGGACCGGCATGCTCCAGCACTTCATTACAGAACACCCAGTCGAACGCCCCATCGCCATAAGCTAGGCGTGTGTCCTGCGTTTTCCTGCCTGCGACCGGGGGCTCCATTTCGCATGCGGTGATATGTATTTTGGCCTGCGGATCACTCCAGGCGCTCAGATAGTCAGTGTTCCCGAATGGTGGCGTCGGCCTCATGTAAAGATGGAGTACTGCCTCAGTTGCAGGCCCTTGTCTGAACATCATGAAGGCGTCGAACATTTTGCGTCGCTGCGATGACAGAATCTTTTCTGTCAGCCCACGGGCTGGAAGGCTGCTGTACTCTGCATTGGCCGCGTGCTTCACTTTTCGCTCCCTTGCGCCGCCATGGCGCGCGTTCCATTTTTCAACGGTTATTATTCAATGCGTCTGGGCGCGCGTAATTGTGCGAACACAAGTTCCTTCACCGTACTGGGCCTAAAGGCCAAAACCTTTCTGAAAGTGCAAAAGTCAGGTTGGTCAAAAACTTTCCGAATCACCATGGTCATCGCCGCGCGCCGACATTCCCCCACGTCCAGTACATGCGATAGGCATGACACGGTTACGATCCCTCACAAAATTTTCTCCGGCAGAATATTTCCCTGTGCAAAACAACGATTAGAATCGTCGCGCAGTTTCAGGTGCAACGCAAAGAGAACCAGCGCCATGCTGCGGGAAATCATGGAACAATTATTAAGCGTCTTATATGGAGTATCCGGCTTCGCCGCAGCGGGTTTGTATGTGCCACAAATTCTGAAATACCATCGCGACAGCCAGGCGCGCCTATCGATCTCACTGGTGTCCTGGACAGGCTGGTTAGCAATTGCAGCAATCACCGTCGTCTACGCGTTATACGTAGTAAAGAGTTACCTGATTGCGATGGTGGCTAGCCTGAACGCCATCGCGCAAATAATCGTGCTGTCGTATGGTCTGCAGGCTCGCCTTTCCCATCGCGCCACGGCAATCATCAGAAAGCAAACCTTGCCATAGCGATACGGCCGGCATGCCGCATTACTGACGATGATGATATTGCAATAACCACGTTCTCATCCTGAGCCAACCTTCGTTTCACTTATGCGAGCAAGTGCCGTACGCCGCGCCATCCGATCTGGGTGCCTTCACGGCTTTAACACGACCTTGATGCACTCATCCTGCTTGTTGCAGAACAAGTCGTAGGCGTGCGGCGCGTCGTCCAGTGATAGACGGTGCGTAATGACCGCTGTTGGATCGATGTCTTCTCTTTGAATTCGCTCTAACAACGGCTGCATGTAGCGCTGCACATGCGTCTGCCCCGTCTTGATGGTCAGCGACCGGTTCATCAGCGAGCCAAACGGCACCTTATCGAGGAATCCGCCATACACACCGGGAACGGAGACCACACCGCCATTGCGGCAAGCCATCAGTGCCTGCCGCAATGCCACGGGGCGGTCCGTTTCCAGCGCGATCGCCTGCTTCACACGGTCGTAGGCTCCCATGATGCCCATGCCATGTGCTTCCATGCCGACTGCATCGATACATGCATCAGGGCCGCGCCCGCCGGTCAAGTCCTTCAATGCCGAGGTGACATCGACTTCTTCATAATCAAGCGTAATCGCGTTCGACTTTTCACGTGCCATGCGCAAGCGTTCCGGGAAACGGTCAATGCCGATGACGCGTTCCGCACCAAGCAGGTAGGCACTCTGGATGGCGAACTGTCCGACCGCACCGCATCCCCATACCGCCACCACGCTGCCTGGCTTAATTTCGCATGCTTCTGCGGCCATATAGCCGGTGGGCAGAATGTCAGAAAGAAACAACACTTGCTCATCAGTCATGCCGTCCGGGATTTTGATCGGCCCCACATCAGCAAACGGCACGCGGGCGTACTCGGCTTGACCGCCCGCATAGCCGCCCGTCAGGTGCGAATAGCCAAAGATGCCGGCCGGGGAATGCCCCCACAGCTTTTCCGCCATCAATGCATTGGGGTTGGAGTTCTCGCAGACAGAATACAATTTCTCCTGGCAAAAGAAGCAATTGCCGCACGCAATGGGAAAGGGCACGACAACGCGATCGCCGATTTTCAGGTTCTTCACCTCAGGCCCAAGGTCGACGATTTCGCCCATGAATTCGTGGCCGATGATGTCACCTTTTTCCATGGTCGGGACAAAGCCGTTGTACAGATGCAGATCGGAACCGCAGATTGCTGTCGACGTAATCTTCACGATGGCATCGCGCGGATTGATGATCTCTGGATCGGGCACGCTGTCGATCCGCACATCTTTTTTACCGTGCCATACGCTTGCTCTCATCCCGGCGCTCCTTTCCTGAACAGCAGGCGATTGACGACACCGCGTGGACCGGCAGGTTGGCCAGTGGTCGTAGGAATTTCACCCGTTTCGATTAGTGACTTGAAGTGGCGCAGATCTTCTTCGATCTGCTGCGATGGTTCTTCACCAAACAGCTTTGCCACCAGCGCACCAGCAACACCACCTGGGGGGCTGTAGCTCATCATTACGCGTACGATAGTGCCGCGTCCACCCGGTGCGGGCTCGAAACGCACAGTACCGGCATTTTCGACCTGCGAACCTTCCAGCGAACGCCATGCAACATACCGGCCGGGCTCATCGGCAATCAGTTCGGCATCCCATTCGACGGTGCTACCTGCCGGACCAGTGACTTTCCAATGCATGCGATTTTCTCCTGTGCGCTGCACTGACTCCACATGCCGCATGAAACGCGGGAAGCTTTCGAAGTCATGCCAGAAGCGGTAGCACTCCTCCGGCGAACGGCTGATCGCAATGCTCTTTTCAAGTCGTACCTCGCCAGTAACGCTCGCTCCCTGCACCATTTGCTTGCGCTGGGTGTTGTCCATGCTGGCGATCACATCAAGCAAGGCAATGCCGGCGACAGCCCCAGTGGCCAGAGCCACACGGCGGCGCAGGTTCTGGGGCGATGAGCGTGCGGCGAGGCCAAGCATCGCCAAGTCTATTGCGTCGCCAGCCACTCGCATCCACAGCCAATTGGCCGGTCTACGTTGACTTAGGATGCCAATGCCGCTGGCAATCTCGCGCGCGCCGAAAGCGCGCATCATCCCCGGCCGTTCCGGCATGCCGGTAGCACGCGATACGCCACGCGGCGCAAGCAATTGCGCGAGACCGATGCCAATGCTGAACCAGCCGAGTGCTTTGGCAAGCTGTTCAGCACGGTCGGATTTGGGGGATCGGTAGAAGGTATCGTAAGCGGGGCTGACCTGCTGATATTGCTCGATGGGAGGCTCATTGATGTGCGGTAAGCGCTCCCGTCCCAATGGGGTCGGATTTGCTGTTTTATCTTGCATCATCTTTTCTCCGTTGCGTTAGCCGCTTACGGCGATGTTGCATTACCTGGACTAACGGATAACAAAAACCTTCGGCGGCATCGACACACCAGCCGGCCGCGCACTTCTAAGGAATTCTGTTAGTCAAACGATAAGCAGCACTAGTTCCCACGGCTAGCACTTAGCGCCAGTAAAGCAAAGGAAACATGTACGGCGGGATATTTGCCAGCGATGAGCGAGAGAGTTGCTGTGAAGGAGGGTGAATGAAGCGGACTTGAAGGATCACTTCGCATCAGGCTTGTCGCGGTTGACCGTAGCCATCTGTTCGAAGGTTTCCCAGGACAACTCGGTTACCTCGGGCTTGGGAATATGTCGGTAATTTTCCAGACCTTCATTGATGTATTCGTCTGAGGTCTCGTCAGGCTTCCTGTCATCACTTTGCGCTTCTGGCAACATGCCGTCCGCTGCGGTCGGCATGGTCACCACTTGCGTGGCCTCTTTGATCGGGAAGCGCCAGTAGACTTTGTCCAGCTCCAGTCCGCAGGACTTGCGTACGTGCTCACGCAGCGTCATTTCGATGATATGGGACAGACGGAAGCGCTTCATCGGCTCCGACTCAACCACTGCAGTGTAGTGCTCGCCATCGAGGCTGAAAACGTCGGCCGACACTTCGACACCGCTGCGACGAAAATATTCGATGAGGGTGACACGGATGCCCATCGCGTTGCGGTTGGCGCGGCGTGTCTTGAGCTGGACAGTAGCGGCATATACGAGAATGCCGATGATGAGCGCGGCAAGGACGGCGAGGAGCGTCAGTGTGAGTGCGTCAGCATTAAAAGACATTCTTGTTCGACCTCACTGGCAATGTGGGTGGATGGCTTGATGCCCTGAATCACGATCATATCACTCTGGGATAAGAAATGATTCGAATTCATGCAAATGGCACCATCACCACCGGTCACTATTTTCCCTCTGTCTTTTCTAGAGAAGGCACCTCATTTGTAGGATGAAATCTGACATGCTCTGCAAGTATCGTTCTGACAAATGGTACGCCCCTCCGCGACGCTTATCAGTATATGCGCTCAATCTGACTTGGCCAGCAGCGTAAAGTGCTCGACGGTTGGCGGGCCTGCGAAGAACGGACCGACGATGCTGCGCCATTCGGTAAAAGCGAGAGATTGACGAAAATCGACGGTGTGATTTTCCAGCGTTTCCCAGAAAATCATCAGTAGATAGCGCTCGGGAGATTCAACGCCTTTGTTAACTTTATAACCGCAAAAACCTTTGGCCTTGGAGATTACCTGGTCCAGGCCGCGCTGGATCGCGATATCGAATTCGGCTTGCTTGCCGGGCTGGATGCGAATGTCAGCGAGTTCAAGAATCATGTTGTATTTCGAGTGAGTTGAAGGACAAGGGCATTATCACGTCATCAATGGCGAAGAATCATATCCTGTTTCTCGACGCCAGATGGCAATCCCTTTCCTGGTACAAGGTACACTGTCGATTTTTTCCTGTGTCCTTTCCGCTTGCGGAGAGAGTCCAAGCCTCTGCTTACAAGGCCGCTGATCATGACCACTTTCAATATTGAAAACGTAAACATCACTTCCTTCGACCAAATGCCCACACCCGAAGAGTTGCATGCGCGACTGCCACTGACGGACAGGGCGGGCACTGTCGTGATGCAAGGGCGTGAAGCGCTGCGCAATATCCTCGATCGCAAGGATCCACGACTGTTCGTGGTGGTTGGTCCTTGTTCTATCCATGATCCGGCTGCCGGCCTCGACTACGCGCGTCGCCTGAACAAGCTGCAGGAAGAAGTGAAGGACACCCTGCTGCTGGTGATGCGTGTCTATTTTGAAAAGCCGCGCACCACCACGGGTTGGAAAGGGTATATCAACGACCCGGACATGGACGATTCCTTCCATATCGAGCGCGGCATGGCGAATGCGCGTCAGTTCCTCCTCGACGTTTGCGAACTTGGCTTGCCGACCGCGACCGAGGCGCTCGATCCCATCTCGCCGCAATTCCTCGGCGATCTGATCTCCTGGACCGCGATCGGCGCACGCACCACGGAATCGCAGACGCACCGCGAAATGTCATCCGGCCTATCGACCCCCGTCGGCTTCAAGAATGGCACGGACGGGGATATCAACATTGCCATCAACGCGATCTTGTCCGCATCGCAGCCGCATTCCTTCCTTGGCATCAATGGCCAGGGCCGTGTATCGATCGCGCGCACGAGTGGTAACCGTTACGGTCACGTGGTGCTGCGCGGCGGCGACGGTCGGCCCAACTACGATACGGTATCGGTGGCAATGGCCGAACAGGCGTTGATAAAAGCAAAACTGCCGGCCAACATCGTGGTCGACTGCTCCCATGCGAACAGCTTCAAGAACCCCGACCTACAGCCCCTCGTTATGGCTGACGTGGTGAATCAGGTTCGGTTCGGCAACAAGTCGCTTGTAGGGGTGATGATCGAATCCAACCTCGTCGGAGGCAAACAGACGATTCCGGAAGACTTATCCAAGCTGGTCTACGGTTGCTCGGTGACTGACGGCTGCATCGACTGGGAAACGACGGAAAAGATGCTGCGTAACGCAGACGCGCTGCTGCGCGAGGTACTGCCGGCACGCCTGAAGTAGTCCGGCAGCGCTCCCCACTATCGCTGGTTCTGCTGGTTGAGTCTGCGCTTTTCGAGTTCGCGGTCCGGTCCCGGTATTGCGATTGGATCGCTGGCAGGAAAGGTCATTTCCACCGCATCATCGAGCTGTTCTTCTACCTTCTCGTCGGTGTCATCCGAGGCGACTTTTCTCTCAGTGACGTCGCGGTACGAGGCATCCTGTGAAGACACATCCTTTGGCGTCACAGACTTTGAATCGTCGCCATACGACGAGGGCTGTTCATATGGTTGCTTCTTCTTGCTATCCTCCTCGGACGGTCTCTTGAGATTCGACATGTGTTTTCTCCGGTTGATTGCATGAATAGGGCATATATGCCCTATTCATGCGATCCATGGAGAAGCCAAAAAGTTTCCTCTTTGTTCTCAAACAAGGCCGCGATCTGACAATTCTTTTTTGGCGTACGCGTAAAACACCGGCGCAGCGATGACACCTGGCAAGCCGAAGATCGCTTCCATTGCCAACATCGCGGCCAGAAGTTCCCAAGCACGCGCATTGATATGCGAACCGATGATCTTTGCGTTCAGGAAGTATTCCAGTTTGTGAATCACGATGAGGAACAGCAAGGATGTAAGCGCGATAGTCAATGAATGGGACAGCCCTACAATCACGATCACGGTATTGGAGATCAGATTGCCGATCACTGGCAACAAGCCAGCAAAAAAAGTAATGGCGATCATGCTCTTGGTTAATGGCAAATGAATACCGGCCAATGGCAGAATGACAGCAAGATAGATTGCCGTGAATACAGCATTGATTGCTGCAATCCGCACTTGTGCGAACACGATGCTGCGGAAGGCCTTGTGCAGATTGACTACGCGTGCATGCAGGGCGGCGGCAAGCGGCTTATACACCGGGCGGGCGGTTGTGTCATACAGCGCAGCCATCGCGCCGATCACCATCCCCACCAGCAAGTGTGCAATCACGCGTCCGGCTTGCTGTCCAATCGTCTGCGCCTGCACCGCATGCGCACGCAGCCAGTTGGTAATCGCTTCACGAATTGCCTCTGCATTTGCGGGCACGAAATCCTTTAGCCAACGCGGCATCTGGCTGCGCGAGCTTTCGATAATGTCCGCCATCTTTTTCAGCAATACCTCGATGCTTCCAGCATCGCTTTGGAAGAAGCCAACCACCCCCCATACCGCAAGCGACAGTAACAGAACAATCAAAGTGCCGAGGAGGGCGACCGCGATCATCCGTGCCCGCTGGTCGCTGAAGTTCTTACCCAGCACCGGTGCCAGAACATGGACCAGCGAATACACCAGCAATCCGGAAAACAATGCTGCCAACAACCCCTTATACAGCACCAGGAACAACGCGGCAGCGGCTAGCAAATAAGAAGCAATGACCGTTGAAGGGATTCTGTTTTGTTCAAGCATGATGTTTTATTGGTTTTCGGAATGCTGAAGCTTACGACATATCGAGGCAATTGTCGCATGAGTGAAGGAAAGGCAACGCGAGACGGACCGTATGGTTTGTGCCGGCCAGAGGCACATTAGCGCCTGGACAGGCGCATGGAGGAGGAAATCTTAAAGATCAAACTGCAGCGGTACGCAGGCGATGCGGCCTGGCTTAGCTGCCGCATCCGCCTGCTCTTTTGTGTCATGCTGAGTTATCGTGTAGCGGTCGCTGCTACGTAAGTCCTGGTTGAGGTACACGTTCACGTACAACTGCTGCCGTTGCGGTACGTTTTCGAGGAAGCGCGGCCCATTTTCCGACAGTTGGCCATCCAGAGTAAATACCGTCACGACGTCGTCGTTGCCGATATAGCCATGTACCTTATAGATAGGATGCCGGGCGCGCGTAGTGATGATTTCAACCGGCTGTTTTGAGGTAATCAAGCGCATCGGTTTGCCGAAATCAAGCGGCGGCAGTTCTGCTTGCGTAGTGACCGGAGGCCGTTCCTCCGGGATCTGCTCCATAGTAGTGTAGCGCGGCGCATTTAAGGTTTTCTCCTGTTGCGGCTCGCACCTAGGTTCCGTTTCCGAAGCCCCTTTTTCCGTTGCGGCATCGCTGTTCTCCACCTGGAAGGAACGCGGTGGCTGATCAAATGTCCGACGTGGAACGTTGAATGTTACTTCATAGTTGTAAAGCTGCTCATCGGTCATGTCGGGATAGGGGGCCGGATGACCGCCGTCGACGGTACGATATTCGACTACAGGCTCACGCTTGCCCAGAAGGGTGCCCAGTATGCCCACATCCCTCTCCTTCACGCCGTTTCCGAAACATACTATACAAGCGCGTATCGTAGACTTAAGCTATTTGATTTGTAATGACGCGCTTGGCTTATCGCTTATTCGACTACCGCCGTTGGACCAGGTTCGGACAGTTAGCATGTTTCTGTTTGTGACAGAAGAAACATGAAGCAGTGCATCTCTCCTTAGAATTATCGATGATTGCAAAGTGTTTGCGTATTAAGTTAGGTCAACAAGTCGCTGGGGCAATACACTGCATGAGTGTAAAAATGAAAAAGGGCCGGTTTCCCGGCCCTTTTTCATCAGCTTGCGTAATTTAAGAGACTTGCTGAATTCCTGCCAGAATCCAGCCGCCCGCGCCGCTTACCGGCTTAGACAGGTTCCACACTTCATTGAACGGCTCAGCCGGTGCATTCTCTGACTCGCGGATCATACCGGAGAATTTAACGCTGGCGAGATACTCGTTGCCGATTGTTTCAATGCCCAGCAATTGCGCATCCAGAGTCACCACATCGGTGTGGTTGGCTGATGCACCACGCTCCAGCAGTTGCTGCTTCATCTCAGCATACAATTCCGGCGCGGTAAATTCACGCAGGTCGTTGACGTCGGCCCGGTCCCAAGCAGCCTGCAGACGGATGAAGTAGGTCTTCGAATGGCGCAGGAAACCTGCGGTATCGAAGTCCGCCGGCACACCCCACTGCGCGTTCTCGGTAACAGCGCTTCCAGAAGCCAGCGACGATGATTGCAACGACGTCGGTTCCAGGCGCGAGCCAATTTCCGGCGTGCGGAACGCTGGCGTATTGCCACCAGCATAGGCCGGCTGCAAGCCACTCTTCGCATAGGCATTGCCATCACGCTTGCGTGTCAGCATGCGATAGATGAAGAATGCCGCTGCCGCAAGCAGGGCAACCATCAGGAGGGTGCTGATCATGCTAGCCATGGCACCACCAAGGCCGAAGTGGGACAGCAATGCGCCAAGACCGAGGCCCAGCAGTGCGCCACCGAGAATGCCTTTCCAGGGGCTTGCCGGCTTAGCGGGCGTTGCGGGTGTATTCGCGGGCGTCGCAGGTTTGGCCATCGTAGGGGCCGCCTGGTTTTGCGCCGGCGCTGCTGACTGACGGCTGACGTTTTGCGATTGCTTGCCAAACGATCCGCCGCCGCCCATGCGCTTGGCCTGCGCTTCGGACACGGTGACTGACAGTGCGCTGACTGCAACCATCAGGGTAATCAAGAATTTTTTCATTTTTCCTCCAGGTTTGATTAACGTGTGCGCGCCGGTAGAGTAAAGCCGGATCTGTCACAACAGCAAGATCATACGGCTGTTCAGCCCTTATAAAAAGTGGATAAACCATGATCTTTTCTTCGCAAAAACAGAAATGTTGCCAACAAGGTACTCTGTCATACCAAATACAGGAGGGACGTAGGGATAAACGGTTGTGGGCAAGCCGATATCTCTTATAAGAAGAGGGGTTTGAATCCTATTCCAATGAAGATTTGCAAAAATTAATGTCTTCCTACAATTGCTCATTCAGGGAGGTTTTTTGTGAAACCAAACCCAATAGGGAGGGAAAATCTGCCATAAGAGCAACGAAGCAGCAAACGAAGAATCCCCTCTATTGCCACAATGCATTCCATATCCACGCTTGGTTGGAACTTCACGGTTTCCATTATGTCCATTCTTCCCTACATCGCAATTTTTGTATGGCATAAGGAAAGTAATGACTCAAACTGCAACACCTTCTCTAGCACAGGATGTTTACGATCCCAACAATCTACTGAATACCCTTAAGCAACATTGGAATCTTCACTGCGACGGCGCTCTGTCGCGCAAGCTCAAAGTAACCCGACATGTGCTCAACAATATCCGCACCGGTCGTCTACCAGTGTGCGGCTCCATGCTGCTGTGGATACATGAAGCGACCGGCATCGGCATCGATGAACTGCGCCGACTGATGGGAGACCGGCGCGCAAAATGCCGCTTGCCCTACAGTCTTCTATCCAAGTAACGTCAGGACCGCTCAACTCTCGCGCTTGCGCCAAGCATTCGATGCTTCAACATCAAGCGCACCGGTGCTGTTCATGATGTTGATGGCACGTGCAGCTTGCGCATCATCATTCGTATCGACGCTAAGCTGGACGCTGCCACGCCACACCGGGGTTGCATCGCCGTAGGCATCGGTGCGCTCTTCGGTGCCGAACAGCTTGTACAGCGACCCCTCGCGTGGCCCTTGGCCTCTGTCCTTTTCATCGAGAATGAAATTATTTTCCACCGGACCAGCTTCGTCCATGCGTGACTCAAGATGCACGCTTTCTTCGGGAAAGCCAGCACCGAGCAGCTGTTCGCGCGCATGCTGTGCCGCCGACAAACTGTCGTAAGTCCTTATCAATGTATGAGTCATGGTCATATTCCGCTTGCTTGGAGCAGTGCATGGCAAGCATCACGCATGCCATGCACTTGGGCGGAAGGAAGTCGCCCTCCGAAACCTCGCGAGCACCGGTAATATCAATCACCGGTCGGCGATATCTGGAAGGTTCGCACCTGTTTCATATTGCGCAGGGAGGAGGCAAGAATCGACGTATTGCGTTCATCTGCAGTTTGTAAAATCATCCGATACTCGAAGCACCGTCCATCGTCGGTAATACGGTAACTCATGTTGGCTACCGTAAAACCATGCTCTGTAAGGATCTTTCTGACCTCTTCTTCCGTCATCGCTTCATGACGCTCAAAGCGGATGTAATAGTGCGCATAGGAGTGGGACGGCATACGTGCTTCGATCCGCCGAAATAAGGACAGCACACCCAAGGTCAGCAAAGTCGAAAAAATTGCGGGAAAGTAAAAGCCCACACCGAACAGAATGCCAATCGCTGCCGTCATCCAAATCGATGCGGCCGTCGTCAGCCCCCGCACACTGAATCCCTCTTTGAAGATCACGCCCGCACCGAGAAAGCCGATGCCAGTCATAATGCCTTGCGCCATGCGCGTGGGGTCGGTCTGGATCGTGCCCGTCGAGAGACCCATCCATTTCGCCTGGTATAGCATGACGAGCATCAACAGACTCGATGCCAGCGATACCAGCGTATGCGTGCGAAAGCCCGCGGGACGGCCATGATAGCTTCGTTCAAGACCGATGACTCCGCCAGCGATGAGCGCGCCTAATAAATGCGTCGTAATGACGAAATAATCCGGGTCCATGCCGGTTCCTGACAGTCAAGATGGACCATCAAGAATAGAGTGGGATTAGCGTAATTGCTGTGCGCGACAACAATAGTTATTCAACGGCCTCATGGATTGACCGTGTCATACGATGCGTCCAGGCAAATGATTCCGAGGGAAAGAATGGATGGCTCTGGTGGGTGTCGAAGAGATCCCTCCTACGACCTGCCAACACCGAAACGTAAGCGTGATACCAGTCCGTCAGCGGCCATGCGCGCATCATGTAGCACATCATTCGGTACCAAGCGGAGCACTACAGGAATGCAAAGCGCCAGCAGGGTCACGTCGTCGATCCAACCAAGGAGCGCCAGCCAATCAGGAAGCACATCGATGGGGCTGAAGAGATACAGCCCGAGCAATACCGAGAGCAACTTGAGGTAACCGGGGGTAGCAGGATTGCGGCATGCATACCACAGCACAAGGATGTCGCGGCCAACGGCCCTGAACAGACGTCCTAAGCGAAGAAACATGACGAACTCCCAGAATGCGATTGAGAAGACTTTGGCAACAGTGCAGCCAAAAAGTGCCCCAGTTGCCATAGAACTATTCTGAACCTGCTAACGCCCCCTGTCTCTAATCTCGTACAAAACAGGCGACAGAGAAGGGAACATCATCATGGCGACACTGCATGGCATCCTGGCCGAATTGGGTCTTGAAAATCCCATCATGCATCCCGAGCGCGAACCGGGTCACATATCCGACTGGATCGTCGATCAGGAATTCGTACCCCTTGTCGGCAACACCTATGAGCTTGTTTTCGGCAGCGGGGACAAGGGCATCCTGAAAAATATACGCATCGACGGCACGACACCGGACCAATGGATCGACCTCGGCGAAGGAAAACCACTTGATCCCGCGCTGCATGCTTTTGATGTCAAGGCGTATCGCCAAATCGGATAACCTAAGGCGCGGCACCTTAGCAACTCGGATGCATGTCAAACGACGAATGCGCCACCACTGTATCATCGCTGCACAGCTTTTTTGCCTTTTGTTGTGGGAGCGATATGGATAGCGTTCGATTTTCCTTGCGGACAACAGCACCACGCCTTATGCCAGGAATCCTGTGCGTGGCGATGCTGTCGGCACATGCACAAACACCAGCACCGATACGGACTGAAGTTCTCGCGAAGAATCTCGAACATCCTTGGGGTCTTGCTTTCATCGACAACGGCCGCATGCTGGTCACCGAGCGCCCGGGCCGCATGCGTATCGTGCAGCCGAACGGGACGTTGAGCGCACCGCTTGCAGGCCTGCCCAAAGTCGACGTAGGCGGCCAGGGAGGCTTGCTGGATGTCGTGGCCGACAGCGAATTCGCCCGCAACCGCACCATTTATTTCTGTTTTTCTGAGCCGGCCACGTCTGGCGCCGCGAATTCCACCGCACTGGCCTCCGCCCGTCTATCGAACGATGCTAAGCAGCTCGAACAGGTCAAAGTGCTCTTCAGCCAGAAGCCGAAGTACGCTAGCAACGCGCACTTCGGCTGCCGTATCGTGGAGCATGGCGATGGCACACTGTTCCTCACACTTGGCGACCGCTTCTACCGCATGCAGGACGCGCAAACGCTGGATAACCATCACGGCAAGGTTGTCCGCATCAACAAGGATGGCTCCGTGCCAAAGGACAATCCATTTATCGGCCGTAGCGGTGCGTTAGCGGAAATTTGGAGTTACGGGCACCGCAATGCGCAGGGGGCGACGCTTGGACCAGATGGCACGCTTTGGATGCATGAGCACGGTCCCCAGGGCGGCGACGAAATCAACCGCCTGGAAGCCGGCAAGAACTACGGCTGGCCAATCATTACTCACGGGGAAAACTACGGTGGGGGCCAGGTCGGTGAAGGCCTTACCGCCAAGCCTGGCATGGAACAGCCGCTGTACTACTGGACGCCCTCCATTGCCCCCTCGGGCATGACATTCCTGCGCAGCGAACGTTACGGCAAGGCATGGAAGGGAAGTCTGTTTGTCGGCGCACTGAAGTTCCGCTACCTGGCACGACTCGACATGCAAGGCGTTCAGGCGCGGAAGGAGGAGAAACTGCTGCAGGATCTCAAACAGCGTATCCGCGACGTGCGCGAAGGGCCAGACGGCTTGCTGTACATACTGACCGATGAGAGCAAAGGACAGTTGATCCGGCTGCAGCCAAGTTAAAAGTCTGTGATACGAATGGCGATGCTGGTCCCGATATGCAAACGAAGCAGCATCATTGCGTTGCCCGTTCTCCGATATACGCCAGTGCTTCCTCGACCTGATCGACCAGAATCAAGCAGAGATCTCCAGCCGACAACTCCGCCAGTGCCGCGTCGATCGCAACAAATTCGCCTTTGATTTCCTTGATCGCACGCGTGCGTTTTGCATGCTCCAAGCCTTCGCGCAGCAGCTTGATCACCTCGCCGTCACCACGCCCGCGCTGGCACTGATCCTCATAAAGAATCACGCTGTCGAATGCATCGCCGAGAATCTCGGTCTGCCGGCGCAGATCGATGTCGCGCCGATCTCCTGCGCCACTGATCACGACCGTACGTCGCTTGGCCGGCATGGTCTCGACCGCATTCACCAGTGCTTGGATGGCATCCGGATTGTGGCCATAATCGGCAATCAAGGTTGCCCCCTTGTACGAAAACACGTTGAAGCGCCCTGGTGCGCTTTTCGCGTCACTGACGAAGGTCTTCAAGCCTGCACGTATCGATTCCCAAGTGAGACTCAATGCCCAGGCGGCGCCGATTGCCGCCATCGCATTCTCGACTTGAAAGCCAATGGTGCCGTTGTGCGTAAGAGGGATGTCAGCCAGTGCGATGCGATGCGTCTGCCTACCTTCAGCAGCAACGATGGCATCGCCATCCACGTACACGACACGGCGCCCTTGCGCGCGATGCATTGTCATCACCGGATGATGCACGTCACGTGCGAAGAAGGTGACCGTGCCAGGGCAGAGCGCAGCCATGTTGGCGACCATTGGGTCGGCAGCGTTGAGTACGGCAGTACCGTTGGGTGCGACATTCTGCACGATCACGCGCTTGACCACGGCGAGATCTTCGACACTGGTGATGAAGTTCAGTCCAAGATGATCGCCCTCGCCGATGTTGGTGACTACGGCGACATTGCAACGGTCGAAGCCAAGGCCCTCACGCAACACGCCGCCGCGCGCGGTCTCGAACACCGCTGCATCGACATCTGGATGCATTAAGACATTGCGCGCGCTGCGCGGGCCGCTGCAGTCGCCGGTATCGATGCGCTGACTGCCGATATAGACGCCGTCGGTGCCAGTCATGCCGACCCGATGCTTGGCGACGGTCAGCAAGTGAGCGATCAGTTTGACGGTCGTGGTTTTGCCGTTGGTGCCGGCCACAGCGACCACCGGGATACGGCCGTCATCGCCTTCGTCGAACATGGTGGAAATAATCGCCTCACCTACCGGACGGCCCTTGCCATAGGACGGCTGCAGATGCATGCGCAAGCCGGGCGCAGCGTTGACTTCAACGATGCCGCCGCCTTGTTCTTCCAGTGGTTTCAGCACACTCTCACAGACGACGTCGACGCCGCAGATGTCGAGGCCAACCATCTGCGCGGCCTCCACTGCGCGCGCGGCCATGTCGGGATGCACGTCCTCGGTGACGTCAGTTGCCGTGCCGCCAGTGCTGAGGTTGGCATTGTTGCGTAATACCACAAGCACGCCCTTGGGTGGAACGCTTTGGGCGGTATAACCCTGCTTGGCGAGCGTGGCATGGGCAATATCGTCGAGGCGGATCTTGGTGAGTGAGGTGGCATGCCCGTCACCGCGGCGCGGATCGCGGTTGACCTGTTCAATCAATTCGGCAATGCTGTGTTGACCGTCGCCGATCACTTGCGGCGGCGCACGGCGCGCGGCAGCGACCATTTGGTTGCCAACGACCAGCAGACGGAAATCATGGCCGGTGATGTACCGCTCGACGATCACGTCGCTGCTGATCGCCTGTGCGACAGCAAACGCTTTCTGTACTTCTTCGCGTGTCCTGACGTTGACCGCTACGCCCTTGCCCTGATTGCCATCCCGTGGTTTGACCACCACCGGGCCGCCGATTTCACAGGCCGCCTTCCACGCGTCTTCGGCATCGGTGACCGAACGGCCATTTGGCACTGGCACACCGGCAGCATCAAGAAGTAGCTTGGTCAGTTCCTTATCCTGTGCGATCGATTCGGCAATAGCGCTAGTGCTGCTGGTCTCAGCCGCTTGGATACGGCGTTGGCGGCTACCCCAGCCAAACTGCACCATGCTGCCTTCCGTCAAACGACGATAGGGAATGCCGCGCGCCACAGCAGCCTGTACGATAGCCCCGGTACTCGGTCCAAGACGGATGTCTTCATCCAATTCACGCAGACGCGCCAGTGCCTGTTCCAAATCAAAAGGCGTATTGTCGAGGGCGCTACGGCACAGTTGCTCCGCCAGTTCGAGGGCGAGGCGGCCAACCTGCTCCTCGGTATATTCGACAACGACCTGGTAAGTGCCTCTCTCGACGGTTTCGACTGAACGGCTGAAGGTCACCGGGCAGCCTGCCTGCGCTTGCAGGCAGAGGGCAGCAGATTCAAGTGCATGCGCAAGCGAGAAGTGCTGGCCGGCGGCCGGTTCGAGGAATTTGATTTCAGGGAAACGCGCACGCAGCTGCGGCTCAAATGCCGGCAGAGACGTGATGTCGCGCTCGGGCTCGGTGCACAGCACAATCGCTTCGATCGATGTATGCCGACTCCACAGGTTGGGGCCGCGCAATGCGCGGATACGCGAGATTTCCATCAATATGTTCCTTGTTTGGGCAACGTCACGGTGACTGGTGCGTCGCGCCTTTTTTATGCAGCCCCGTCATGGCGGGACGTTGTTTTTTCAATATCCGTTCAAGTCCGCTACGCGTGCGCTACGCCGCCTTCTTCATACCCACGCTGTCGTAATCGAACGTCTCAATGCCGGCCACGATGACATCCACGCCAATGCCAAGTGCCCAGGCGGCACCGGTAGCAGCAAGAATGTTTTCTACCACGAAGGGCTGCTTGTCGAGATCCCGAATCGGCAGGCTGGCAATGTCGATCAACGGCGTTTCGTCCATGCCGGAGGCCAGTACGACGCGGCCGTCACGTACCAAGACCGCACGACCGCCGTTGGCGCGATGTTGCGCGAGAGGCGGCGCATCAGGCGACACGCTGAAAAAGGTCACACTGCCGTCGCACAAATCAGCCATGTCCGCCACCCGTGCGTCGGCGGCGTTGAGTACCGCGACGCCATCGGGCAGCACGACATCTACCTGCGTGCGGGCAACTTTGACCATATCGTCAGCATCGTGGATATATAGATCTGGCAAGCTGGCATCGGCGTCGATGTTGGTGACCACGCCGACTTGGCAACGGTCGTAAGCCAGGCCTTCGGTCAGGATTGTGCGATAGCCGTTTTCGCACACGGCGGCTTCCACCGCACGATTGATCAGAAGCCGATGTGCGGACTGCCAGTTGGCACAATCGTTTTTCTCCATTTGCCGCTGACGCAGGAACAGTCCGTCACTGCAGGCAACGCCGACCTGCGGTCCGTGCAGCTTCATCATACGAGCAACCAGGCGTGACACCATCGTCTTGCCACGGCTGCCGGTAACCCCAACGATCGGAATCCGGCCATTGTTGTTAGCTTCGGGAAACAAGTGATCAATGATGGCGCGTCCGACCGGGCGTGGCTTGCCAGTGGCCGGCTTCAGGTGCATCAACAGTCCCGGCCCGGCATTGACTTCAACGATAGCGCCACCTTGCTGGTCGAGCGGACGCGAAATGTCCTCCGCGACCAGATCGACGCCCGCAATGTCCAGATTGACGATACGCGCCGCTAGCGAGGCCGCTGCAGCGACATCCGGGTGAACGTCATCGGTGACGTCGAATGCCACGTTGCCGTTGCGCTGGATCAACACCGTCCTGCCCGCCGCCGGCACGGACTCCTGTGTCAAACCCTGGCGTGTCAGTTCAAGCACCACGGCCGGGTCTTCATCGAGCAGCACCTTGTTGAGCGGGAATTCCTCTGTCAGACCGCGGCGCGGATCTGTATTGATCTGGCTGTCGATGAGTTGTGCGATGGTGGACTTACCGTCACCCACGACCTCAGCAATTTCGCCACGTGCACAAGCAACCAGCTTACCGCCGACAACCAATAAGCGATGTTCATTACCTCTAATGAAGCGTTCGACGATCACTTCACTACCTTCCGCATCGGCCAAGTGCCAAGCGGCCTCGATTTCTTCACGGGTTTTCAGGTCGGTCGAGACGCCACGCCCGTGATTACCGTCAGAGGGCTTTACCACGACCGGAATGCCGATGTCCTGCGCTGCTTCCCATGCATCTGCCGGAGTTGCGGCAATACGGCCTTCCGGCACCGGTACGCCGCAGGATCGCAGTAGGCCCTTGGTCAGATCCTTGTCGCTGGAGATGCTTTCGCCGATGGCGCTGGTGTGTTCGGTTTCAGCGGTCCAGATGCGACGTGAACGTGCGCCATAGCCCAGCTGTACCAGATTGCCGTCGTTCAGACGGATAGCAGGAATGCGGCGGTCCGTGGCAGCGTCGACGATGTTGGCGGTGCTGGGGCCGAGCGCGACCGATTCGGCCAATTCGCTCAAGGCGTCCACTGCGGCGGCGACATCATACGGTTTGTCCTCAATCGCAGCCATCACCATGTCGCGCGCCATGGTCAGCGCCGCCCGGCTGACTTCCTCGTAACGGGCACGCACGACCAGTTTATACAGACCACGCTTGCCAGCTTCACGTGCCTTGCCGAATCCGGTCTGCACCCCAGCCAGATTCTGCAATTCGATCATGACGTGCTCCATGATATGCGCCGGCCAAGTGCCTTCACGCAGACGCAACAGAAAGCCCCCAGGTTCGCCAATGCCGCAGCGATGCTCAACCAGGCCAGGTAGCATGGCGGTCAGGCGCTCATAGAATCCTGGGATGGTATTGGATGGTGAATCTTCCAAATCGCCGATGTCGACCCATGCCTCGATAACCGGACGATATGTCCAGATATTCGGACCGCGCAGAGACATCACATTGATGATCTCAATGGTTTTGTTGTTCATTTAGTACGAGAGTCTGAAAGGTAAAAGGCCGGTGCTTGTAGGTTTGGACCGTCTGTTATTCGGCCTGTGCATGGAATAACGCTTTTCAGCGGCGTTAGTTTACTGAAAACAGAAAAAATTTATCGTGCCGGTCATGATAGCGGCAAACAACATTATCGCCTGTCGGTATACTTAGCGCCACAATAGGGTCGCGTCACACGCGCCTTTGCGCAAAGAATTTTACATTCTGCAAACAAATACCTGCCTTTTTAGGCGACGTTGTCAGCCTTCTTCTTAATGAAAACTGAACCCCTTATCGTGCTGCCATCCAGGCAAGCCCTTCCTGCGACATGGCAATCTGAGGTACAGGCACATCTGCACGCCGGCGAGACCGTGCTCGCCAGTGTCGAGCTGGATCTGGACACGGCCTTGCGTTTTGCGCCCGGCCTCGTGGCCGTCACTGACCGCCGACTACTGGCCAAGACCGCCGATGGTAATTGGACGGCATGGCCGTATCGGTCGCAATTACGCCTAGCGCATCATGATCACGCCGGCGTCGGCACGCTGGAATTGCATGATGAGCAAGCGCGTCTTGCCTGCTGGCGCTTCACCTTGGGCCGTAATCCGGAAGCGCTGCGCCTGATCGATCATTTCGAACAACAGCGCGGCGCCGTCGTCACCGGCTGTCCGGTACAAGAGCCGGAACAGCCGGTCTGCCCAAGCTGCAAGGCACCTTTGCCAGACGACGTAGAGGAGTGTCCCATCTGTACTCGGGAGATCCACACACCCCCTTCCACCTGGACGCTGTTCCGTCTGTGGCGTTTTGCCAAACCGTACAAGGGCCAATTACTGGCCGGCTTTCTGCTGACGCTGGCGTCCACCGCCGCCACGCTGGTGCCGCCCTATCTGTCAATGCCGCTGATGGACAATGTGCTGATTCCTTACCAGAACGGCCAGAAGATCGATGTCAGCCTGGTCGCTCTGTATCTTTCCGGCCTGTTCGGCGCTGCGCTGCTGGCATGGGTGCTCGGGTGGGCGCGCACCTACATCCTGGCACTGGTCTCGGAACGTATCGGGGCAGACCTGCGCACCAGCACCTACGAGCACTTGCTGCGGCTGTCGCTTGAATATTTTGGCGGACGACGCACCGGCGATCTAATGGCACGCATCGGCTCTGAAACCGACCGTATCTGCGTGTTCCTATCGCTCCACCTGCTCGACTTTGCCACCGATGTCTTGATGATTACGATGACGGCGGTGATCCTGGTGTCGATCAATCCCTGGCTGGCATTGGTCACTTTGCTGCCGCTGCCTTTCATCGCGTGGATGATCCACGTGGTACGTGACAAGCTGCGTCATGGCTTCGAAAAAATTGACCGCGTATGGGGGGAAGTTACCAACGTACTGGCCGATACGATTCCAGGCATCCGCGTGGTCAAGGCTTTTGCTCAGGAAAAGCGCGAAGCTGCGCGCTTCCGCGAAGCCAATGCGCACAACCTGTTGATCAATGACCGCGTCAATAAGGTCTGGTCGCTGTTCTCGCCTACCGTCACCTTTCTCACCGAAATCGGTTTGCTGATCGTCTGGGGAGTGGGCATCTGGCAAGTCTCGAAGGGCGACATCACCGTCGGTGTGCTAACGGCGTTTCTCGCCTACATCGGCCGCTTCTACACACGTCTTGACTCCATGAGCCGCATTGTGTCGGTCACACAAAAGGCGGCGGCTGGCGCCAAGCGCATCTTTGACATTCTCGATCACGTATCGAGCGTGCCGGAACCGCAAAATCCGGTACACCTGCAACGCATCGAAGGCCGCATCGACCTACGCGAAATCGGCTTCCGCTACGGCAACCGTGCGGTGCTGCGTAATGTCGATCTATCGATTAAGCCCGGCGAGATGATTGGCCTGGTCGGCCACAGCGGCTCGGGCAAGAGCACCCTGGTCAATCTGATCTGTCGCTTCTACGATGTGTCCGAAGGTGCCATTCTGGTCGATGGCGTCGATATCCGTTCGCTTCCCCGCGCCGAATATCGCCGCCACATCGGCCTGGTGCTGCAAGAACCCTTTCTGTTCTTCGGCACCATCGCCGACAACATCGCCTATGGCAAGCCGGGTGCCACACGTGAGGAAATCATCGCCGCCGCACGTGCTGCCAATGCGCACGAATTCATCCTACGCCTGCCGCACGGCTACGACTCGATGGTGGGTGAACGTGGCCAGACCCTTTCCGGCGGTGAGCGTCAGCGTATCTCGATTGCACGGGCGCTGCTGATCAATCCACAGTTGTTGATCCTGGACGAAGCCACCTCGTCGGTTGATACCACGACCGAAAAAGAAATCCAAAAAGCACTCGACAACCTGGTACGCGGCCGCACTACCATCGCCATCGCGCACCGTTTGTCCACCCTGCGCCAAGCCGACCGTCTCGTGGTATTGGACAAAGGTCAGATCGTCGAAGTCGGCAAGCATGAAGAACTGCTTGCACGCGGGGGCGCCTACTATCGCCTGTATCAAGCCCAGCAGCGCCTCGCCGAAAACGAAACGGTTGCGCAGTCCGCACCTGATGAAAGCATCGCATGAGCAATTTCCAATTAAGCCGCAATGCCTTTGGCAAGCTGGTATTTTCTTCGCCTGAAGGCGTGCATGAAGGCGTGGTGCCGGTGCGTGCATTTCCGATTGCTGCGCCAGATTCCGGCATTGCATTAGTTGATGTCGACGGCCATGAACTTGCCTGGATTGACCGCCTGAGTGACCTGCACGCAACAGCACGCGCCCTGTTGGAAGAAGAGCTGCAGAACCGGGAGTTTCTTCCTGAGATCAAATGCATTCTGCACGTATCCACTTTCGCGGTACCCAGCACCTGGGAAGTCGAAACCGACCGCGGCATTGCCTCCTTTGTCCTGAAGGGTGAAGAAGATATTCGCCGCGTTGCACACTCAACGCTGTTGATTGCGGACAGCCACGGTGTCCAGTTCCTGATCCGGAATATGGATGCACTGGACAAGGGAAGCAGGAAGATGCTGGACCGCTTCTTGTAGTCCATCAGAAGTCTTCTTGGGCGTCATACCTGCTTCGGCTCCGCCGCCACCAGCACGCTGCAGCGAATTTTCTCCACCAGCACCGCGTCTGTCGACCCGCGCCACCACCGCATCGCGAGCGGCTTGTGGCGCGAGTGTCCGACGATCACCAGCTCGATTCCGACCTTGTTCACCAGGTCCGCGATCACCGGCACAGGCTCTCCGACTTCGAGATGCGGGACGACATTCAGACCAGCATCCGTAAGTAGTCTGCGCCCAGCTTCCAGCACCTGCACCATCACTTCCTTCTCCGCCAACTCTTCGTCCATGCTCGGCACAGCGGCGACAAATTCACCGGCCAGGATGATCGGGGTGGGGGTCACTACCGCGAGCAGGTGAATTTGCGCCTCCGGGCCGGGTGCAATACGGATGCATTCCCGTAATGCGTGGCGGCTTTCCGGGGTGCCATTGTAGGCGACTAGTATCTTGCTATACATGCTTGCCTCCTGTTGCGCAATGGAGAATCTCTCATCGTATGCTCATACCGATTTACTGGCGGATGACTGAAAACAAGAAACTATGTTCAGTCTAGGCTAAAAAAGGTCCCTTCACGAATACCCGTTTATGTTGCACTGCACGCAGTAGCTTTTCGCTTTGTCCCTTATTATTCTTCCTTGACGCACCAGCAGGCGGGGTCGCGTCACCCAATGTGGGCACGCCAAGACTAAGGATCGATATGCTGAAAGTGGTGGTGATCGATGGCAATGCCATTTCGCGCAACTTGCTGACCTCTGTTCTGGTGAATGGCGGTTATAACGTCATCGGCGATGCTAATACCAGTTCAGCTGGCTTAGCGAGCATGATGAAGTTGCAGCCGCAACTGGTGTGCATCGATCTTGGCAGTACCGATGAGGAAGGTTTCGAGAAGCTTGCCATTCTTCAAGCCGGGCTGCCAAAGTCCCTAGTGTTTCTGGTTTCAGGAAAATTTGATTCCGCGACCGTACAGACCGCTGCCGAACGCGGGGTGCACGGCTTCATCGTCAAGCCCTTCAACGCGGTGACTGTACTGGCAACCATCCGCAACGCCGTCATCAAACTCGCTAAACAGCACCGACAAAAGACAGCTGATAACAACACGGCATAATGCGCAGCGCCTAACGCTCTCCTTCTTGTCTCATGTAGGAAAAATCTGAACGGTGCTGTCCATTCGCCGACAGTACATTTCATCCGTACGCTGATTTCCGGAAGGCCAGGGTACAGACATAATGCATAGCACTGGTTTCCCTACCACAAATAAATTCTGCACGGGCACTTCGCCCCTTCCGGAAAGTGTCAGGAGCCAATACGAACACTTGGACAACAACGACTTCAACAAGGATTCGCAATGCTGACGACGCAACTCTCTGAAATCCGTTCTTCTTCACTCTCTCTGGCGACGCCATCGCCCTCCGGTATTACATGGCAACGCCAGGCAAAACTGTGGTCGAACCTGAAGGAAGTGTGTGATCTATTGCGCATTCCGGCCAAGCTGCCGGCCGACGACGTCCAGTTCCAGCACATGCAATTCAAGGCCGGTCAGCGCATCCATACTATCGGCCAGCCCTTCGACATGCTGTATGTCGTCAATTCCGGCTTTTTGAAGACGGTGATGATTGACGAGGTAGGCAATGAACAAGTGCTCGGCTTCCCAATGAGAGGGGACATGTTCGGCATTGATGGCATCCATCGCAGACAATATGCGACCGAGACTGTGGCCCTGAGCAACTGCGATGTCATCCTGATTCCCTTCAAAACCTTCGCCGGCCTTGGCCGCGTCTATCCGGAGCTGGAAGTATCAATCTACGGCGTCATGAGCCGCGAACTGGTGCGCGAGCAGACAATGGTCGGCACGCTCGGCTCACTCAGCGCAGAAGCCCGTGTGGCGCGCTTCCTGGTGTTTCTATCGGAACGCTTTACTGAAATGGGTTACTCCGGCACGCAATTCAATTTGCGCATGACGCGTCAGGAAATCGGTAACTATCTTGGCCTGACGCTGGAGACCATCAGCCGTACTTTTTCTGCGTTCAATGCCGTCGGCTTCATCTCCGTCGACCAGCGCGCAATCGTGATCCATGACTTGCAGTCGCTGCGCACGCTGCGTCGTCTACCGCCGTCACGCGCACGCGCCAAGACTGATGCCGCGAAAGCCAAGCGCACCCCGCCCCTGGCTGCGGCGTAACGCCGCATCACGACGCTGCTCCGCGCACAATAACGGGCTTTTCGATCAGTTCCGGCGCGGTTGCACGGCTATCATCCGGCACCATTTTCGACGTCGCTGTGCCAGCTTTCCACCGACGCGGCACGCGACGAATGCCAATCGGATAAATCGTCAAATCCCCGTTCGCATCGATTTTCATGCGTAGAAAATTTTTCCAATCCTGAATGCGCAGCGACGAAAACGCTTCATTACTGTGCCGCCCAAACCAGTTAAGCGATAGATACAGGTAAAGCCCCATGATACAAGAGCCGGCCACCCAGCCACCGAGCAGGATGAGCACTCCGCTCAACAGCATGTGAAGCGGATGTCCGGACTGGTAAGGCGTCATGGCGCCCACCAGCGCGCTACTGCCCCAGCCAATCAGGAACAACGCCGCAACATGTGCCGCACCATGCAGTACGCCGGCGATAAGCCGGTACGGCTTCGAATGCGTATCGGTGAACAGGAGGAGGCCGCCGAACAGCGCAACGATCCAGAATGCCGACACCGGACTCTGCAGCGCCGAATAAAACACCTGATACAACGCAGAGGGCCAGTCCCTCCAACCATACGCACTTAAATTCGTCTTCACCGCCCAAGCGCTCAGCACATACAGCATCGCGGTGACCACACCAAAATACGGGTTAAGAAACAGAAAGCCGAGGTTACGCCAGGTCAGCCTTCTTGATGTAGCCTCATCGGGAAAGCTCTTCTTCAGCCTGAAGTCACCTGCCAACGTTGTCACCTCTGCGCCATGCGTCGGATGCAAAAAAGCACCACCGCCTCCAGCCGTAATTTTCTGTGTCCCGTTCGGCGCGGCATGGCGTCGATAGTGATGCAGGTCGCCCGCCAGGAACACGGCAACCTTCTTACGTTCCAGGACGATCCGCTCAAGGAAGGCAAGATTGTTTTCGGTATAGTCAGGGTCGAGCTCGTTATACACCTTGGCTGCGATCCAGTGCGGCTCAGCATTGCAGAGGATCACGCGGTCACCGTCTTGCATCTGTGTGTCGGCGATGTTCTTGAAGTAATCCACTTGTGAGCGGTCGATGTCCGAATCGAGTTGTATATCGGTGCCCAAAAGCCACCAGCGATGCGGCAGCTTCAAAGCGAAATAACTACGCTTTTGTTTCGTGTTCCAGCCGGCGAAGCGCTCACGGCCGCAGAACAGCCGCGTGAATGAGACGAGGCTATCGTACCAGTCATGATTGCCAGGAATGGCGTAGGCATCCGGCGCCGGATCGACGCTGTCTTTCGGTAAGGCGTTCTCATAAGGCAAGACCAAGCGCCGTTTGTATTCAGACCGGCTAGCGACCGGGTAGACAGCATCGCCACCGAAGATCAATATCGCACCGCGCTGGGTGTGATGATCGATGCCTTTTTCGTCGCGCAGCAGCAGCGTCGGTTGCGCCAGATGGTAGGCGACCGCATAGGTGGAATTCCAACCGTCGCCGACGTCAGCGACATAGTCGATCCAAATCTCCTGGCGCTTTCCACCGTCGGTGTAATCCGTATCCCCAGGGTCGATATTAGGCGTACCGAGCGCCTCGATCGTGCGAAAGTCAGCATGGCGGCCGAACACCGTCGAAAACAGAACGTCAAGCGCGGTACGTACCAATTGCTTAGGGTCGTACCAATTGACCATGTTTGCTCGTTGCTGCTCAGGGTGTTCCGCCATGATTTGCCTCCGTGGAAAAGTCCCATATTGAAACTTTGTCATCGCAAGGCCTATCCCATAAATATGGCATTTCGTAGGCGGGTTAAGACATCCCGCCCCGATGCATCTCCGGTTGACCTACCAAGCAGGGATATACTGGGCTTTCCCTGGATTTCCCCCTCTTCACGATGATGGATTTAGAGACCCTAAGAAAACAGCTTTTCCAGTTTCGGGACGAACGCAACTGGCAGCAATTCCACAAACTCAAAGACCTGATCATTTCACTCAGTCTTGAGTCAGCGGAATTGCTGGAGCTGACACAATGGAAATCGGATGAGCAACTTGCAGCGCTACAGGGAGACTCCCAATTTCAAACAGCACTGCAAGAAGAATGCGCAGACGTGTTTCTCTACTTGCTGCTGATTGCCCATGAAGGGGGCTTCGATTTGCTGCAGGCGGCAGCGGAGAAAATCAGGAAGAATGCGGCGCGGTATCCCATCGATCAGGCTTATGGGTCGGCAAAGAAGTACACGGAGTTGAAGCAGGCGGATAGGAAAATTGAGCGCGATTGAGAGGCAGCGCAGTACCGGTGCGTCCGGATTGGCGCTTTTCACTCCAAAATGAGTTCACCAGTTTAGAAAATAAGCACTAGCTACTGCTTGATCTTCTCCTCATCGAGCCAATCCGGTTTCAATTTTTCCATTGCCATCTTTACGCCCCGTTAAGTTGACAGTACCGTACAGAGCCGTCAGAGCACACGATATGCCTGTGCCGAAGCCGCAAGTCGAGACGCCGCCTCTTGTAGGCTGGAGGCGGCCGCCGCCGCTTGCTCAACCAAAGCAGCATTCTGCTGGCCGATGTCATCGAGCTGACTGAAGTCTCCTTCGAGCATCGACAGTCGTTCCTCTTGTTGCCCAAGGCGGCTTGCGATGGTGCCGAACGCACTGGACATTTCAGCTACACAGCTGCTCACGTTTGCGGACACCTCGCTAACCCGGCGAACGCTGGACCGGCCGCGCTCTGCGCAACTATTCGATTGGGCGACCAGCTCCTTGATTTCTTTAGATGCTGTCTGCGAACGCAGGGCAAGATCTCGCACCTCTCCCGCCACCACTGCGAATCCTCGCCCCGTTTCGCCAGCACGAGCTGCCTCGACTGCTGCATTGAGAGCCAGGATATTTGTCTGAAATGCTATACCATCGATTACCTGGACGATGGCGTCAATACGCTCGGAGCTTCGAACAATCTGCTGGACCGTCTCTTCCATCTCACCCGTGGCGACACGAGCCTCTTCGACAAGTCCGCTGGCGCGCGTTGCAGAGTGTGCAGCGTCTTTGGCAGTGGAGGAAAGCCCCTTTGCTTCGAGCGCAGCATCACGGACGGAGCTTCTCGTCGCACTTGTTGCTGCACTGAGGCTCTCGGTGCGGGTAGATAGATTATGGTTTCCAGCAGCGATCTCTTGTGACGAGGTAGCGATCATGCTTGATGAAGACTGAAGCACCTCGACCATCTCCGCAAGGTTGCCCATGGTCACACCCAGCGCGACCACCGCCTCGGCAACTTCGTCGCTCCCCTTGACACCCTGCGTAGCACGCTTGTCCAGAACGCCTTCTCTGAGCCGTTGCGCAACAGTCGAGACGACACGGATCTCATTCAACAGATTTCGCCGTACCAGCCATGTCACTACGGCAGCTGCCACAACAGAGACAGCAGTAATCGCGATCGTTAACACCAAGAGCATAGAGGCCCGCTCCTGTGCGTGCTGGCGGTGCTGGGCGGCTGCAGCCGCCTGGAGTTCGACCAACTTGTCGAGCGCACCGGCAAGCGTATCGAACACCTTATCCGCTCTAATCATGGCGTTAGCTGCGACCGATGTGTCAGTGGCAGCCATACTGAGGGCATCCGAGACAACCTTGCGATATGGCGGTAGTGCCTGTCGAGCCGCCGCGAGAGCACTTTGTTCCGCCTCCGCACTGGCTGGTACCGCAGATAGTTTGGTCAAATCGCCTTCGAGGCCTTCGAAATGGGCCGCCAAGTTCTTCGCGATGACGTCCACACGGTCAGCCGAAAACCCTGCATTGATCGCCGTGAATTGCTGATATGCAGCAGCCTTCGCCGCGACGGCGTGTTCTTTGGCAGAACCCACCGTCACAGCCGCATGCATGCGGACAGCAACCATCTCGTTGAACTGATTAGTCAATTGGATGATGCTCTGCGCCCCCAACCAACCAACGAGAATCATCAACACGCCAATCAGGCTTGGCGCCGCCAGGAGCTTGGCTCCTAGTTTCATGCGTGCGAGGTGCATCCATCCCCCCAAAGTGGTGCCAGCCTAGTCAGACTTAATCGTAGATTCCTGCCTCGGCAATCACCCCGTCCCCACGCTGAAAGTACGTCTTCTTGGCTTCAATCTTTCCGTTCGTCGGATTCTTAGACTTGTAGCTGACCCAACCTTTTCCCTGCGTACGTGCACCGTCGGTGATCTCCTGACGGAAAAGCTTGCCGTCGGCATCTGGAACATCGTTAAGGTTCTTTCCGATAAGCGACGTCTTGTAAGGATGCGCCAAAATCGTGCCAGACGGATCTCGCAGAACCACATAGAGCTCGCCGTTAACGAACGCCGGATCCTTCGCTTTGATACGCTCGATTACCTTTTCCTTTCCTTCCGCCTTGGTGGCCGCAAGAGCGCGCTCGACGATGGCCACAGCGTCCTTCTCAGTCTGCGCTGAGGCAACCCCGATCAGGAAGAGAGAAAGCAGAAGTGCTTGCAGGAAACGTTTGACCATATCAGTCCCCGTGAATATATAAAGTAAGGTTTACATAGGGTGGCTTATTGTCGGTATCGACAATACATTTGATATCGGTTGGTGGCGCAAGGACTTTAGAGCTACGCTGAATAAATTATTTCCCTGTTTGCAAACACGCATAGCGCTGTGGGCATTTCTGGACGCTGAGTAGTTATTCAAGTTGCAGTAGTTCCGAGTTGGTCTGACAAAAGGTGCCAGATTACGAATGTCGCAAATGGACCAAAAGCGAAAGTAACAACTTCCTAAGAGCAGACATTCAACGTGGAAATTCACTGGCGTGAAGCGTCAGTGTGCAACGACATGAATTGAAATTTCGACCCTCAAAATAACCACACACGAAGTGCGGCTGCTTCTAGCGTTAGGCAAATAGTGAAAGGAGCTATAAGCCACCACATACTTCCCTTTGGCCAAACCTTCGAGTTAATCGGATCTGAACTCACGTACCGTACTTTTACCGTAACACCAACGTATGGCGGCTCAACGTGCGGTCCCCAGTCGCTTAACAGATACCAATCACCATTTACTGCATAAGAAACAGACGCGAAATAACGTTTTGTTGGTTGTGCTTCGTCATCTATCCAATCTCGAAGAAACACTTCACTAACTTTCCCTGTGACTTCTTTGCTTCCTCGATAAAACCAAAAGTGGCGCCAGCCACCAACCACGATAAGCACCAAAGGAACGAGAAACGCAAGCGCAGCAATACCAGCAAATGTTCTCATGAGTTTTAATGCTGCGTTAATCGGGGCGCTTGCACGTCGGTGTTTAATAGCGTGATAAACACACGCCGGTACCGCCCTGGGTTGGTAGGGGGCACTCATGCCTTTCTGCCTCCACGGAAACAGTTGAGCAGGACAAAAAGAGCCAGAAAGGCGATGAACAGGGCTGAGAACAATAAGTAGACCTTAAGCCAATAAATCATGGCATTAGGGATGCCAAACTCAACAAACGCAGTGTCTGTTGAGGATACATAATGGACCGGAATGGAGGCGCCTGGTCGTATGTCTTTCCAGTGAGGTATTGCTTTAACGGGAACCTCAATGTTGCCACCGTTAAGCAGCCGATAGCGAGTGGACAAATGGCTTACGTTGTTTACCGTATATTTGAAGGTGATGCGGACAGCTGGAACCTTTTCGTACAAGGCACCATTTGTCCCGGATTTTGAGACACGTCTCTCAATGGTGGTTGTATCCACTGATTCAACTTCACCCGGCACCTTCTTGATGAATCCAATCCCGTCAATACCTGCTTGAAAGAAAAGCACATCTGTTAGCGCCAAGACGAGCAAAACGATGGACATACCAATCGCCCCACTCTTTAACCCAGCAAACGACACTTTTTCTTTTCTCATGCCTTGAGGCCATATCAACGTTTAAGGTAACCAGCGGCGCAGCCGTCGGTGTTGACTGGAAAGTTATGTTTCATTTTTTCGCCAGTCCGTCCAAATGAATACGCCTTGCTTCGGCCTTCCTCAGTTTCTCAACTTCACGGCATGCTCTACAAAGTACCGCTTGCGTATTAATATTGCCCTTTGCTTCTTCGTACCACCATTTTTGGCGCGCTGCGGGCCAAAGTTCTTCCTTCCCACACTTTCGGCATACGACTATTTTGTCCACATAAAATCGTGGCAGGCGCCCATAGGTATTATTGTGTGCAAGTTCGTTAGGATCAGCCATGACTGCGCCTGGCGGGGGAATGTTGTTGGGATCGCGTGAGTCAATGTCACCAAGCTCCTTTGCCCGTTTTATTCGGTCACCAATCACTTGCTCACGTGTTCGTTTTGCTCGGCTCATCTATAGCTATGAAACATAACTAGTTTTATGGTAGTTGAAGCTGTTCATGCTTAAGCAAAGATTCCAAGGGCTGCGAATCAAATGGATTTGTGCTGCCTTTTATTCCAACAAGCCAGCCTTCACCTGCTTTTTCGAACATGACAACACTAAATACTCGGGTCACAACAGCAGATTTATCCTGTGACTTTGTTTCACTCTGAATGGTCAACCGAGATTTTTTACCACTAATCTCGCATTTAACTTCACGCGCTTCTTCAAGAGCCGGCGAAAAGCCACCCATTTGCCGTGCCAGCATAGATTGGTCTTTTACAGTTCTTTCAAAGTCGGCAATTTGCTGGGCCACAGCAGGGGTGCTTAGCGCCTTTACCTTGCGAAGATCCCCGGCCTTTGATGCGCTACGAAACTTTACGTAACTAGCAAAAATTTCAGCTTTTTCAGCATCAGTACATATACTTACCTTTGCAATCGCTGAAAGAGGCAGCAGTGCCACAATAGAAAAGACAATTACAGTGAAACGCATAAGCTTTGATCCCTAATGCTGCGTTAATCGGTGCGCTTGCGCGTCAGTGTTGAAATACATGAAACATGCGCTGCCTTTATTTTTTCGTTCATTTTTTTGATTTTTCGTTTGCCCGTCTTGCCGCCTGCGCCAGCATCCAATTTGAAATCATACAAAGCAAAAGAATGAAAAATGTTACTGAGGCCACAAGCAAGGCTGAAAGTACCCAGAGGTTTTTGCGGGCGAGTTCTCGGTAGTTACCATATGAAGAAGAGAGTCGTGGAAAGGTATTATGAAAGTGTATTTCTATTGTGCTTCCCTTCGGATGCACCTCTCTCCACTTTTCTATTTCGACACGTCGCTCGGCAGAACCTAATGCGTTCAGCATGACTGCTTCACCGCTATTAAACGTCTTCCCATCCACATTGTAAAAGTATTGGAACAAGAGGCTTTCTCTAGTTGGAGCTCTTGTCACATACGTCTTTACTTCTGTCGAAGAGATACTTGCCGTAGTCTTCCGAAACATTGATGGCTGAACAAGCCATTCAATGACGCCATACCAGAGGACTATAGCCCCAAACAGCAGAAATACTCCTCCGTGGTTCATACTTAAGCGTCGCATTTTCTTCTATTTTTAAGCTGGCATGCCGGGGTCTTCCGTGCTGACACGGCGCGATCCGTCTGTTCAACGATTAAGCGGACAGGCGCGCTTGCACGTCCTTGTCCAGCGATGAGTTAAAGGGATTATTCACCATGATTCAACTATGTCGATTACTTGAAGGCCAGACGCTTCTGCGATTTTCCTTGCCCACTGCTGCGATAGTGGATGCACGTTGCTTGCGCAGTCGAAGAATTGCTGTATCAATATTTCCTTGCCGTCGCCACACACGAGGACGATGGATGGACGATATATACCGTCACTGCCACTGTCATACCCCGATGCCCGCTTAACGTATCTTTTTATGTATTTAGCGCCTGCAAGGCTGTGCCGTTTTATCGACAGGGGAATTAGACCTAAGAAGAAGCGTGTTTTTATCAGCTCAAACGAATGCTGACGGATTTCTACGCGCTCGAAGGAAAGTGTGCCAATAGCAGCTAGCCCAACAAAACCTAACCATAACAACCAAAACCCGTGGGAGTCAGAGTTTAAACCTCGGTCCTTCACGATGAACAGGTAGAGCCCTATAGCCAACAGTGCATTCACAAATATCGCTGAAGTTATTTTCCACTTCCTCTCCGGTACAGCTGGAAGAATGATCAAAGTGTAAACCCTATGGTCATGTGAGCCCTTTAACTAATTTTATACGTCACGGTCTGACTGATAAATCAGCACGCTAACTGATAAGTGTCTAGCTCGTGAATTCTACCCAATGAAGATGCAAATTTTCTACCAAGCAATAAAATAGAGGTGCTTTGCTGCCGGAACGGCAGCTTCCGTATGGAATAGGAATGACCGGAAGTGGCCGAGCTGCGGCTGTAGAGCAGATTTCAATCTCGATCAAATCTGACACTGCTTAGCAGATAAAGTCTGAGTTATTACAATTCAGTGCAGCCTCGACTTTATCCAACGTTAGATTGCATAGCTACGGGGGTGCCGAGCCCATCTTCTAAAACTGCTTTAAATACCGCAATACCAGAAGACGTTCGAGCGCAACATCCTCCACGTTATTCCGGTTGCGACGCACAATCAGCGAGGCACCGAAATTCGCACCTTGGCCTGCTGGCGCCTGATAGCTCAGTTGCAAGCGCATTGCACGTCCCAGCGGCACCATCGTGAGCACCAGTCGTTCGCGCAATGAGCCGCTGCCTCGGGAGTGCGACAGCACGTCCATCGAAAACCGACCAGAATAAGCACGCAGGGGCTGCGACAATGAGACACTGAACGAGTCACCACGCTTGAGACGATCAGCGGCGACCAGCGCAAGAGAGAACGCATTGCTACGGGTGGTGGCGACTTCAATATTTTGGTTGTCGCTGCCGAGCGTCACACCATAAGCAGCCTGTCCAGCCAATGCCAATTTGGGCGCGAGCATCACTGCACCGGTAAGTTGAAACGCCCGGGTCGAGGCACCAGGGAAAAGCGATAGCAGTCCCCTTGTAGATGAGCCAAGATAGGTGTCCGATTCCCGCGTTTGCGACAAGGACGCAGACAGTGCGGCAGTACCGAAGGATTTCGATATTTCCACCAGACCCGATGTTCCTTCCGCTGGCGTAGTGAATGAGGGCAGTGTGCCATGCTGCGAGGCCAGCGCGAGAGGGAAGGTGGAGGTCGACATGCCAATGCGCAGCTTCACCTCACCGACTTGCTGCGCAAACGTTACATGCAAAGCATCTGGCACCAACGTGACATACGGATTGGCCAATGCCGCCACTGGCGCCAATAATGGCCCTTGCGATAATTGCAGCGCACCAGCACCGACATGGTGTGCTGCCAGTCCGCCAACACCCACGGCAAGTTCTCTGCCGTCCTGGTCCTGCACGAACAATGAAAAAGAAGCCGTGCTACCGACCATCGGCACCGCCATGGTGTCAGTAAGAAAGGAGGAAGAATCACTGCGCCCGATGTCTACAGTATCCACAACTGGATGCACGTCATCGGCCCATGCTGTCCCGCCATAGGCGGCCAGCACTGCAAATCCAAGCGCAGCAGGGAGAGTAAGACGCAACATGTTTGCCTTTCAGCCTGTTGTTCATCACAACGAGGCTCATGACATATTTCCATATTGCATCGTAATTTGCGAAATGCAAGGAAAGCAGACGAGCGGGATACAACGCTATCGCCACGCCGCAACAACATGCCGTTATGGCAACGACTCTGATGCCAATGTAGAAAGCCTATAAAAAACTGGCCCCTTTTATTCTTGCGCGCGCTTCGTCACGATCTCCGGCCCCCGTTCTTCTAGCCACTCACGCCAAACCGCCATCAGAACGGCGACGACGACCGGGCCAACAAACATACCAACCAGACCGAAGGCCGCCAAGCCGCCCAGCACACCGAACATCACCAGCAAGAAGGGGATTTGCGATGCGCTGCTGATCACCAGCGGCCGGATGAGGTTGTCAACCCAGCTCACCGCCAACATTCCCCACAACAGCAGGCCAATTCCCTCAAGCGTATTCCCACTCACGAGCAGCCAGACACCGAGAGAGCCCCAGACAAAGGGGGTACCGAAAGGAATCAGGGCAATGAGCGCAGTAAATGCGCCGAACAAGGCCGGAGCATGGATGCCGGCGGCCCAATAACCAAGCCCAGCCAAGATCCCTTGCGCCAGCGCTGTTAACACCAGGCCATACAACACGGCCTTGGTGGTCCCCCCAATGGCCTCAAGATAGGGATTGGCACGCGCGCCGAGAAAACGCCACATCACGCGACGCACCTGATTCAACAGATTTTCGCCATCACGATAGATGAACAGAATGGTGAGGACGGCAAAGCCCATCTTGGCCGCATTGCGCCCCACACCGCCGACCAGATTAGCCACCTCGCCAAACCAGTTCTGGGCTAAGCGTAATGCTTCGATACGCAGCATATCCGGATTACCGGCAAGACGTTCGAGCAGCTGCTGCAGACGCTCGCCTAACCAGGGAATGCTCCTGACGATATCCGGCAAGCGCGGCGGCCCCTCATTCAAATGTTCGGATACGATCTGATAAGCAAGCACAAACTCGTTCTGCAATAAAGCAACCAACCCCAATAACGGCAGTACGAATGCGGTGGTGAGAAGCAGGGTCATCAACAAGGCGCTGGCCATAGGAGCGCCGCCCAAGCCTTGCCGCAAGCGCGCGTACAAAGGCCAAGTAACGTAGGCCAGAATCAACGCCCACACCACCGGTACGATAAACCAGTGCAACGTCATGTAGGCAAGCACGAACAGCCCTCCCAGCAGAAGCCAGAGCAAGGCGGTGCGCGTGGCAACGGAGAGGTCCCGTTCGGTCATGGTGCCGAGTAAGGATGAAAATGTCGATGAACAAGCATCGTTTTATTTTCCCCCTTTGCCGGACTGAGACAAGGAGGCAGATCAATCGAAATCGAACAGGTCGCTGAGAAAGCCTTCCTTTTTCTTTCGACGGTGATGGTCGTCCTTGTAATACCCCTGCCGGCCAAAACTATGTTGTTCATGACCATGCCGTTCCTGGGGCACATCGAATCGCTCGCTGCGTTGTTGCACGGGTGGCATGACTGCCGAGCGTTCGATGATCTTATCGAGTTCGCCGCGGTCGAGCCAGACACCACGGCATTGCGGACAATAATCGATTTCAATTCCTTGCCGGTCCGACATGGCAAGTTGCGTGTTCGTACAAACTGGGCATTGCATCTGAAGTTCCTCCGGTCATTGAAAAAAACGAGTTACATCGGATCCGATGCAACCCGGCTTACGCTTACTTTCCGTTCAGTGCGTCATGCGACGCAGCGCGGTGCGTCCACCACGATCGATGGCGCGATTAATCGCAATATACATATCGGACTCAGTATCTTCGGTCACGATATCGGGAATACCGCGCATCACGATATGCACGCTGCATTTCTTGTCGACACCGCCACGCGGCCCATTGATATCGGCCAGCCTTACCGTCACATGCTGCACACGCTCGGCGGCATGTTTCAATGCGAAACGCAAACGACGCTCGGTATGTTCGGTCAGTGCAGTGGTCAGCGGAAAACCTTGGGCATGGACATCAACTTTCATGACAACCTCCTGAGTGGTTCTATTAAGGGCTCTTGCTGCCAGCCTTAAATTCACTCTAGACCATGTCGACTCCATTTAAAATTCGAATATAGTCGTTTTTTTATTCGAAAAAACCGAATACGTAACATCGATGGGCTTACTCAACTACAAGCATCTGCATTACTTCTGGGTCGTCGCTAAATGCGGCGGCCTTGGTCGTGCGAGCGAGCAATTACATCTGACGCCACAAACGATCAGTGGCCAGATCGGCATGCTGGAGGAAATGCTCGGTTATACCTTGTTCGACCGTATCGGGCGCCGCTTACAGCTTAACGAGGCAGGGCGCATGGTGTTCAGCTATGCGGATGAAATTTTTTCTCTAGGCGAGGAACTAGAGGAAATGCTGCGGCATCGGCCCGGCGACCGGCCATTGCAATTCACGGTCGGTGTCGTCGACTCGGTACAGAAGTCGATTGCCTACATGCTGCTCGAACCAGCGCTGAGATTGCCGGAAACACTGCGTGTCGTGTGCCGCGAAGGAAAGCTCGCCACACTACTGGCGGGACTGGCGATTCAGAGCTTCGATATCGTGATCGCCGATGGACCGATGCCGGTCAACAGCAATGTGCGCGGCTACAGCCATCTACTCGGCGAATGTGGCATCCACTTTCTGGCTGCGCCGGCATTGGCAAAGCAGGTCAAGAAAGGTTTTCCGCAGAGCCTGGATGGTGCGCCCTTCCTACTGCCGGGTGATGATGCGGCATTACGGCCGCGTCTGCAGAAATGGTTCGACAAGGAACGGATTCGTCCGCGTATTGTCGGTGAATTTGATGACGGTGCGCTGCTCAAGGAATTCGGCGGCGCCGGCATCGGCATCTTCGCCACCCCGTCGCTCGTTGCTGCGCAAGTAAAACGGCAGTATGGTGTACTGGAAATCGCCCACACCGATGCCATTGTCGAACAGTTCTATGCGATTTCGGTGGAGCGTCGCTTGAGCCATCCAGCCGTAGTGGCAATCAGCGCAGCCGCCCGCAAACGTGTGCCATTGCCCTGACGGCAGGAAAGATTGATTTTGAACAAGGAAATGCACCTCAGGTTGCCGCACTATATGCTGCTGGCAAGCGCAGTGCATTCTGGTTCTTCTCAAGTCATCCAGAGGGAAACATTGCACACGCCTCTCTCTACTGACATCACCTCGTGTTATTCGCATGCTACCCGCCTATATTTCCCATCCGGATTGCAGCAAGCATGAAATGGGCGCGCACCATCCGGAATGTCCTGAGCGCATCGCCGCGATTCGGGACCATTTACTGATCAAAGGGCTGCTTGGATTCATGCAGAGCCACGAGGCGCCTCTGGTCACCGAAGAACAGCTCAGCCGCGCCCATTCTTTGTTATACGTGCATGAAATTGCGGCCAAGTCGCCGTCTTCGGGCTACGAGCAGCTTGACCCCGACACTTGGATGAATGCGCATTCCTACCAAGCCGCTTTACGAGCGGCAGGCGCTGCAGTGCTGGCGACCGACCTGGTCCTGAGCGGTGCAGCGCCAGTCGCATTTTGCAACGTACGCCCGCCAGGGCATCATGCGGAACGGGCATGCGCTGGCGGCTTTTGTTTCTTCAATAATGTCGCGGTCGGTATTCGCCATGCACTCGACGTGCACGGTCTGGAACGCATCGCGCTGATCGATTTCGATGTTCATCACGGGAACGGTAGCGAGGAGATTTTTTCCGACGATCTGCGCGTACTGATGTGCTCCACCTTTGAACTGAATCTGTATCCGTTCTGCGGCGATGTGCCACGTGGCGCCAATATGCTCAATAT
The DNA here is from genome assembly GCA_965974465.1 of uncultured Noviherbaspirillum sp. Classification (GTDB taxonomy): domain Bacteria; phylum Pseudomonadota; class Gammaproteobacteria; order Burkholderiales; family Burkholderiaceae_D; genus Noviherbaspirillum. The sequence goes on along the minus strand of CBHCMF010000001.1, from coordinate 21,392 downwards.
TGGCCTGCAGGCGCGTGCGGGTGGTGACGCATTCCGGTCTGCGATCGAACAGGCGTGGATGCCCGCACTGGAGGCCTTCAAGCCACAGATGATTTTCATCTCCGCCGGCTTCGACGGCCATCGTGAAGATGACATGAGCACGCTCGCCTTGGTGGAAGCCGACTACGAATGGGCGACGAGCAAGGTGATGGAAGTCGCGCATCGTCATGCCCAGGGGCGTGTGGTGTCTTGCCTGGAAGGTGGATATGCACTGTCAGCACTGGCACGCAGCGCGGCAGCGCATGTAAAGGTGCTCATCGGGGCAAGCTGAACACGCTCCGCATTCGCTTGCACAGCATGAGCAAGTGCTGAAAAAACAAGCAACAACATACCCTTACGTCTTTCTTGCGTCACGGATGCAAGAAGATTCTTCTTAACCGTTGTCTTTTCGTGTGTCAGCCCGGCAGCGAGAAGCAACCATGTTGTAAAGCCGACTGGATCTGATCGAACGTCTGCATGAATTTCGCGCCCACTGCTCACCTTATTCAAGCGCCCAGACGGCACCATGTGCGGCTAACAGGTGCAGTAGCATTGTCGCTGCTGCTGCATGCGCTGATTCTGTCGCTCCAGTTCGGAATTCCGGGAATCGGCCTCCCGGCGCTTGAGTTGCCGTGGCGTGAGCGCCGAGCACAGACGGTCGATCTCACTGTCGTTCTGGCCGATGCCGCACAAGCGCCAACCCCAACGATGGCGCCGCCGACTAACGAGGAGAAACCACCTGCTGCTGAGGCCGCTCGCCATATGCCGCTCTCCCCGGGCACCAGTCTGAAACTCTATTCATCGCCCGAAGCACTGCGGCCGCCACGACCCACACCGATCGCACGCAAGAAACCCAAAGCGATGAAAAGCACCTCACGCGCCCTTACACGCAAGCCGCGCCCCCGCGTGAAGAAGGAAGTGCCAGTGATCGCACTCAACGGAGCGCGCGACGATCCCTTCGTTGTACCGCCCCCCGCTCTCGATACGACACCGCCCGAGGTGCCAAATGAAAACGACACTGCTACGCCCCCTGTCGCCAACACCGCGCTGCCCATGATCGAGGGCATACCTGAGCCGCTTGGCGAAGACCCAACCGCCCGCGCACAAGAACAGGTGGAGCAACAACGGGCAGAAGAAGAGCGAGCAAGGCAACAGCAGGAAGCCTTAGCGCAAGAACAGGAGGCGGCGTACCGCCAGCATGAAATACAGAAGCTGGAACAGGAGGCCCGCCAACGGGATGAGGCACAACGCCGTGCCGCCGAATTACAGACGTTACAAAAGCAAGAACGGCAACAGGAAGAAGCCAGAATGCAGGAGCAACGCCTGGCCATGGAACGCGAGGAACGCCTGAAAGCAGAGGAAAGTGCGCGTCAACAGGCGGCGCTCGCATTACAGAAACACGCTGAGGAACAGCAAAAGCGCGAACAGGAAGAAGCTGCGCGGCGTGCACTCGAATTGGCAGCGAGACAGCGCGAAGAACAAGACCGTCTGGACGCGGAGAGGAGAGTGCGCCAAGCCGCTGAGCTACTGGCCAAAAAGCAGGACGAGGAAGCCGCTCGCGAACGCGAACGGCAGCGCCAAGCCGAAGAGCTGCTTGCAAGAGAACGGGAACGTGCATTGGTTGCACGCCAGAAAACCGAAGCCGAGGCGGCCAATGCACGCCAGCCCGACCCGGAACTGGTGCTCGGCGATGCGTCACCGTCCGGCAACGTGCGCAGCACTGATTTGCCGGTACTGCCACGCAATCTGATGGGTGGTGGATTAGCCGGACGGGCACTTGAACAAGCACGTAGACCGGACCTACTGCAAGACGATGTACCGCCGACACCACAACCGGACGGGGGCGACCCGCCACGCCGGCGCGCTTCGCTCTTCGGTAAAACTGACCATGACGTCGGTCTCATGATGTACGTGGAAAGCTGGCGCTTGAAGATTGAACGCAACGGCAACCTGAACTATCCACAGTCATCCGTAGACAAGGCCCACGGCGATCCGGTCGTCACGGTAGCCATCCGCAGTGATGGCAGCGTAGAAGACGTCGTCATCCATCGTTCCAGCGGCCGGCCGGAACTAGACGAGGCCGTTCGCCGCATCGTGCGCATTAATGCGCGCTACAGCGCCTTCCCGCCCGAGCTGGCGCGCCGTTACGACGTAATCGAGATTCGACGCGCGTGGAATTTCGACGAACGGCTGCGCATCATGGAGGAAGTGCGTTGAACGGGCCAATGCAACGTAGTACTCAGCCAGAGACCATCAGCCCCAGCAAGTGCTGACGCGCGATATCGAACTCACACCGCAAGCTGTCGAGCAGCGTGTCGGCGCCCTGCAACGTGCCTTCGCGGCCCAAGCGTTCAAGCGCCATGCAATGCTTGCGCATACGCTGCGCGCCGAGGTTTTCAATACTCGATAGAAAGCGATGTGAGACGGAGAGCAAGGCTTCGGCATTGTGCTCGGCGATGGCGTGCTCGATGTTCTGCAAATGTTTCGGCGAATCGTTGATAAAGAGCTGGATGATGTCGGATGCCAGTCTTGGGTTGTTTTCATCCTGTAGCTCGATCAATTGATCGATGCGACGGCGGTCGATGACAGGTTCGCCATCACCGTTTGGCTTACCGGTGCCTGCAACGGCGATCAGCACGGCACGAATATCATCCAGTTCGACGGGCTTAGACACGTAGGCATCCATGCCGGCCGACAGGCACTTTTCACGGTCGCCCGGCATCGCGTTGGCGGTCATCGCGATCACACGCGGGCCACCTTCGGCAAAACGGGCACGCAAGCGGCGTGTCGCTTCCAGGCCATCCATCTCCGGCATTTGGACATCCATCAGCACGACCTCGTAGTTCTGCCGCTCTAGGGCGTCGAGCACTTCGATGCCGTTAGCAACCACGTCGGCGCGATAGCCAAGATGCGCGAGCAATTGCTGCACCACCTTTTGGTTGACGGTGTTGTCCTCAGCGACCAGGATGGCCAGCGGCAATGACTCGGCCAGTTTGCCGCTGGACTGTGGGCGATACTCGGCTTTCTGCAAAGGGGTAATCTGCATTGCGTGCAGCAGCGAATCGAACAGCGCGGTTGGTTTGATCGGCTTGTTGAGATAGGCGGCAAATTTCATCGGCACCATGGCCGCGTCACGCGGCCGATGCGAGACGGACGTCAGCATGATCAACGGCAGGGCATGTTCGTCGCGGTATTTGCGGATTTCCCGCGCGAGCCCGAGACCATCCATCTCTGGCATGCTCATGTCGAGAATGCCGACGTCGAATGCGTGGCCGTGGCGCACCAGGTCCAGTGCTTCGATTGCGGACGCTGCGGCGGAGGGCACCATGCCCCACAGTAGCGCCTGCTTGACCAGAATACGGCGATTGGTGCTGTTGTCATCGACGACCAATACGCGCCGGCCGGCCAGAGCAGACGAGCGTTCTTGGAGAAAAGCCTGCGCCAGTTTGGACCCTGATGCCTCAACCTCGATCGTGAAGTAGAAAATGGATCCATGCCCCACCTTACTCTCGACCCACATCCGGCCACCCATTACCTCCGCCAGTCGCTTGCTAATGGCCAGACCGAGGCCAGTACCGCCGTACTTGCGCGTGGTCGATGCATCCACTTGGGTGAACACTTGAAACAATTCGGACACCCGCTCTTCCGGAATACCGATACCGGTATCCTTGACTGCAAACCGGACTTCGTGCCGTTGATCCCCACGCTTGACAGCGGAAATCGACACCTCCACTTCACCGCGATGGGTGAACTTGATGGAATTGGATAACAGGTTGACCAAGATCTGACGCAGCCTGGTGACGTCGCCGACCAGTGTTGCCGGTACGCTGTCATCGATGAAGTAGGCGAGATTAATGTTTTTCTCACCGGCATTCGGTGACAACAGGTCGAGCGATTCTTCCACGCAACGGCGCAGGTCGAAGGGCTGGTGCTCGATATCGAGCTTGCCGACTTCGATCTTGGAATAGTCGAGGATATCGTTGATCAGGGTCAGCAGCACTTCGCTGCTGGCCCGAATGGTTTCCGCATAATCACGCTGCTCCTCATCGATACGGGTATTGAGCAACAGACTGGTCATGCCGATCACGGCATTGAGCGGCGTGCGAATTTCATGGCTCATGTTGGCAAGGAACATGCTCTTGGCTTGCATCGCCGTCTCGGCGCGTTCCTTTGCAACTTCTAGTTCGCGCTCGTAGGCCTTACGTGCAGAAATGTCGCGCAGAATCACAGTATGGATAACGCCGCCGTCCACCTCCAATTTGGAGATCGACGCTTCCGCTGGGAATTCATGACCATCCTTGCGTACCGCAAAGATGGCACGTCGATCCGCCATCCGTCGCGCGCTTTGTCCCGATTTGTCGAATTGCTCAACGTGCCGCCCATGATCTGCGTGATAGCGCTGCGGTAACAACACATTGAGCGACTGTCCGATTACTTCGTTTGCAGTCCAGCCGAATATCCGTTCGGCTCCTTGGTTAAACAAAATAATCCGTTGAGCAGTGTCGATCGAAATGATGGCATCGTCGGCAATGTCGAGAATGCCGTCGAGCTGGGCAGAAGTGAGATTGGAATGAGACATGGCAGACGGTTGCTCGATTTTTCCGAAGGGGAAGCGAACAGATGTTCATCGTAAACCTTTTTCAGCAGCTTGGGGCCCATGCCGAAAGTCATGGGCTTGCTTTTTGCTTTAACTTGCATAGGGGATAGCGGTACCGGCAACCTTCACTACAAAGCATTGCGCGCCGGATATCAGCGCAAGCCAAGGCGGCGGAGAAATCGCATGAACCAAGGTGAGGAGAGCGAGTGTATGCCTGAGCACAGCCTGCAGGCAACGGCGCCAAGCGCGGTGGCGGTGTATTACTGCAAGCCGGATACGCATCGGCACAGTCACGAGAGTGTGACGCAGCGTGTGCTGGCAAAAAAGCTGGCCGCGCTGAAACAGGTCGATTTTGTGGGGGAATTTGACCCGGTATCCCGGTATGACAGCCCTTTGTATTTTGTACCGAGCGACACGCTGACGATGGACACTTTTGCACGATCGCTGGGCATACGCTGCGAACATGATCTATTCGGCGGCATGGTGCCCTATCCCTTCATGGCGACCAAGACCATCACGCACGGCCTGCTGACACCACATGCCGTGGCACCGACAGGCTGGTCGGAGCGCTTTGCGCAGCAAGTGCGGGAAGCCGTGTTGCCGGGCTTTTCGGCCTTCTCGCTGGCCGATGCGCGTGAAGCCGGCTTGCGCCTGTTGCAAAGCGGTAGCGTGCGCATCAAGCAAGCCAGCGGCGTCGGTGGCTTGGGACAGGTAGTTGCCGCAGACCTCGCTACGCTCGATACCGAACTACAAGCGCTGAACGAACACGATGTGGCACGCGAAGGTGTGGTCATCGAACGCAATCTGACCGATGTGCGTACACTCAGCGTAGGCCAGGCCCGCCTCGACGATTTGCTCATCACCTATTACGGCACGCAGCGACTCACGCCCAACAACCGGGGCACGCTCGTCTATGGCGGCTCCACCCTGGTGGTAGTACGCGGCGATTTTGATCGGCTGATGCAGCTTGATCTGGCGCCAGAGGTGCGTACGGCCATTGTGCAAGCACGCCTCTACCACGCAACCGCAATGGACTGCTTTACCGGCATGTTCGCCTCACGCTGCAATTACGACATTGCGCAAGGCATTGATGATGAAGGATACCAACACTCCGGCGTGCTCGAACAATCTTGGCGCATCGGCGGTGCCAGCGGCGCGGAGATCGCCGCGTTCGAAGCCTTTCGCGCCGATCCGGCACTCGATGTGGTGCATACCTCGACCGTCGAAATCTACGGAGAATCGGGACCGCTACCTTCCGACGCCGTTGTGTATTTTCAAGATGTCGACGACAGCGTCGGCCCTCTGACCAAATATGCCAGGCTCGAGTCCTATGGCCACACATGACGACACCATTAATATCGCAGTGAATGGCGAGCATATCGCCGGCACCATTGTTACCCCCGCAACGCAGGTACCGGGCATACTGTTCGTACATGGCTGGGGCGGCAGTCAGGAGCAATATCTGGCACGCGCACGCGAGGTAGCAGCACTAGGGTGCGTTTGCCTCACCTTCGATTTGCGCGGTCATGCCCGCACGAAGCCACAGCAGGAAACCGTTTCACGCGAAAACAATTTGCACGATGTGCTGGCGGCGTATGACGTACTGGCCCAGCACCGTAGCGTTGACCCCTCTGCAATCGCAGTGGTCGGCAGCAGCTATGGTGGCTATCTGGCGGCGATCCTAACGTCGCTACGATCAGTAAGGTGGCTGGCATTGCGTGTGCCGGCGCTCTACATGGACAATGGATGGCAGCTGCCGAAACAGCAATTGCACAGCGGGCAGGATCTGGGCACCTATCGTCAGAGCCTGATACCCGCCGAGGACAACCGTGCACTGCGCGCCTGTACTGCGTTCCCCGGCGATGTGCTGCTAGTCGAATCGGAACGGGACAAGGTAATTCCCCATGCGGTGATATCGAGTTATCTGGAAGCTTTTGCGCAACCAAGATCCTTGACCTACCGTGTGATCCAGGAGGCCGATCATGGCCTGTCGGAAGATACTTGGCAACGCACCTATACGGCACTACTGGTCAACTGGATGACGGAAATGGTGTTCAGCGCACGAGAAGGCAATGCGCCAACGCAGGCCTCCACCATGCCAGGCAGCGCTTTGCCAGAAACACCCCCTACCCCCGGATAACGGGGCCAATTATTCTGCACCGCCAACCACGTTCGTCCTTTAGACGATTACGGTGATACAGGATCGTCAGGATCAGGATCAGATGGCCGCATTTTCTGCATGTCCTCGCGGCTGATACGATGCGGACGATGCGGATCCTCGGCAGGCTCATCCGGCGGCAAAATATGCTGGTCGCCTGATTGTTTCTGCTGCATCTCGTTGCGATTGGAAGATTTGTTCCGGTTTCGGTTCGGATTGTTCATTTTCATCGCAGACTCCTTTTCTTGACAGGATGAAACGGCCCCGCTATCAGATGCGGTCGAACGCAGGTGACGCACACACCCTTAGAGGATCGGCAAAGCCGCAAGTTCGAGAAACGTCGCTTTATGCCTGTATGCAGCCGCAGCCCTCTGGGACATTCAGCCGATACACCGGCGCGAAGCCGCCGCCCGGAGTTCGGAAGTTGGTGGTCTGGCCTTGATACAACCGTGCTGCAAGCCATTGCACCGTGCCATCGTAGGCGTAGTTGCGCACATCAAACTTAAGCGCTTGCATAGCTTGCTCACTATCGACGACGCGCTCGCCCGGTGCCACCAACGCCTGTGCGACGTAGTCACCAGCGAGGATTTCCTGCCATACCCGCTTTGTCAGCTTGTCGCCGCGGTAGGCGGCACGGCCTCCGTACCCTGCGGTCGGTTTGAAGAACAGATGGCGACGCTCACGCCACAGACGCTCGGCATTGTCGCTGCGCACCAGCTCGGTACGAGGAACCGCAGACAGCAACACGTCGATCGTCGCTTCCGGTACGCCCAATGCGCGCAGCCGGTCAGCGTCACTCAACAATACAAGATTGCGCTTGTCAGCATAGAGCGCATGCGCCTGAGGATGCGGCGTCAGCACCACCGCATTTTCCAAATAAGCGGCACGCAGCGCTGCGCTAGCCGGGGCTTCCAGCATGAAATCGGTGAGGCGGTTGTACACCATGTCGATCGGGGCTTCACCATGCCATAGCACACCGTCACGCATGGTCAACGCAGAGGGATCAGTGATGACCGCTTGCAAGCCATGGCGTTGAAACAGTTCGCGAAACATCAGAAATTCCGGATACAGGTATTGGGCTTCCGGCATGTCATCGACAATGGCGATCGTACGCAACGGACGCGTGCGTGCGGAAAGCGTCCACTCGTTGTGAAACATCTCGCTGATTCGGTCTTCCAAGGTTGTGGTCAAACCCGACATGGGCAACACCTGTTCGACTTCACGGCAGCAAGCGCGCTGTGCGCGGGCGAGCGCCGCATTGAGCATGGCGCCGCCGGCATTGGTATTGATCTCGATAAGTCCGATGCCTTGCGCGTCGACGTGGAAGTCGTAACCAAAGAACACGCTCTTGGCATCGCCCGGATCGTGCCGCGCAATCGACGGCGCAGCACCAAGTACCTCCTCCCGGAACGCCGGTAAGGCCACCACCGATTCCACCGCAGAAATAACGTCCGCCATGCGCTCGGCATGTGTTCCGGATATAAACACCGGAAAGGCGGAAAATACGTAGGGACAACGTTCCGCAACCAGATCCAATACGTCGGGCCCACCTAGTTCAGATTCGAGTGCACGCCGCAGCGCGTCATTATCCATCCCGATGCAAAAGCATCCGCGGTTAAGAAGATCGGCAAGAGTATTCAGCATGGACCTATCTTACTCGCCTATACCGAAATTATCGCTGGACTCGGATGAGATGCCTCGATACGTTTACCATTAAGCACTATTTTTCCCGGCATTCTCCATAGATAACAAGATGAATATTTCTTTTATTGCACGCACCATCCTGATGATGTTTCTTTGGTGCATCCTCGTTGCCAAAGCCGAAGATCAGAGACCCGCTTCCTTGGTTGGCCATTACTATCTTCAAAGCCTATCCGAGGTCGGATCCGAACTGCTTCTTCTTGCGAATGGCAAATTCGAATGGATACTCAGCTACGGCGCGATGGATCGCCAAGCAAGTGGCACATGGCACGCCAAAGACGGAAAGGTCATTCTCGAATCCGCATCCCCTTCTGGTTCGCCCACGTTTCGTTTATTCGAAGAGGACGAGATGCGGATCAGGAAACCAGCCGCACCCGGAACGTGGGTGGCCATTGTCGGCATGCCCAATGTTGGCCCAGTTCGCGTGCCCATTGAAGTCGTTTTCGAAAGCAACACAGGACATCGCTTGGAGGCTGTGACAGATCGAAATGGCGATGCCATTGCGAATGTGACCGGCAATGAACGCTGGGTTCGTGCGGGCCTTCGACGCAAAGGCGCTTCAACCGATTGGCAGTGGTTTCCAGTGCCGACCCAATGGGCGGAAAGGCGGATCGGCCTCTTCGTCGTTGACGATACCCAATGGGTCATCCCTCAGGCCTTTGAGCGTATGGAGCTCAATCAACAGGGAGAGCACCTGGTTTCAAATGACGGTGACTTAATTTACTCCAGAGAATGACGAACTTGCGTGCCGATGCCTATACTTGCAGCAAATTGACAATAACGGATCAACACTCCCATGCCCACTATCCATATCAGAATCGCGACCCGTTCTGACCTCGAGACCGTCGCCCCATTGTTCGACGCCTATCGGCAGTTTTATGCGCAAGAGCCGAACTTGGCACTTGCAACGGATTTCATTCGCAAGCGGATGGAGAACAACGAATCTATCATCTTCCTGGCCGAAGATCAGGAACAACAGAGCGTGGGTTTTTGCCAGGTGTACCCGCTCTTCTGCTCCGTCGAAGCAGTTCCCATCTATTCACTCTATGACCTGTACGTTGTCCCCAGCGCACGTCGAACAGGCGCCGGAAAACAGTTATTGCAAGCAGTAGAAGAACACGCACGACGCAACGGCTTCGCAAGAATGGATCTCACCACTGCAAAAACCAATCTGACAGCGCAATCTTTATATGAGTCGCTTGGCTGGGTCAGAGATCAAGTCTTCTATGCTTACAGCAAGCATACCGGAGGCTAGCCGCACCACTTTCTTTCATCAACAATAAGGCGCCACGCAGGAATAACTTGCACAAGTTATTCCTGCGTGGCGCCTAAGCGGAGGACGTTTCATGTTCAGTCACGTAACCGTAGGATGCAACAACCTCGAGCGCGCTATATCGTTCTATAACGCCATCCTTATTCCGTTAGGATTGAAGCAGCGCCCGGTCACACCGGATGGCGGTCCTCCAGCGGCCTGCTGGATCAAACCGGATGGCACCTTGCCACGGTTTTACGTCTATATGCCGTTTGATCGTCAACCCGCTACTGTCGGGAACGGAAGCATGGTCGCCTTCTTGGCGCCGTCTCCTGAGGCAGTCGATACCGCCTATGCGGCCGGGATGAAAATGGGCGGCACCGATGAGGGGGCGCCCGGTCCTCGTGCGCACTACGGTGCAGGTTACTATGGTGCCTATCTCCGCGATCCTGACGGCAATAAGATTCACCTTGCCTACCGTGGAGACTTGTCCTAGTTCATTTGCTCAAAGAGGAAATCGGCCTGTTTGGCGAAGCCCGAAACAGACTCTTACGCAGTGCGCGGCAGCCGCACCGTGAACACGGTGCCTGCTTGTTCGGACGAGGCAACACTGATTTCACCGCCATGCGCACGCGTAATTTCGTGCGCAATGAACAGACCAAGGCCGAGATTAGCCGGCATGCCGCCGTCGGCATCGGCGGTACTGAACTGCACCAGCGGATCGAAGATCATAGGGATCGCTTCGGTGGGAATGACGGGTCCGCGGTTTTTCACCTGCAACAGCACAGCATCGGATGTACTACGTGCCGTCAAAATGATCGGTTGTCCGCGCGCGCCATGCTGAACCGCGTTATTCAACAGATTCCACAAGAGTTGATGCAAGCGTGCGGCATCAACCTGACCAACAAGCTCGCCCGTCACATCCAACAAAAATTCACAACGGGGATGTGCAGCGCGCATATCATCCAGCGCCGAGAGGCAGACGGCACCAATATCGGTCCGGCGGCGTGTGATCGGCATCTCTTTGCCCAACCGGGACCGAGCAAAATCGAGTAATTCCTTAATCATGCCGCTCATCGCATCGGCGCTTCGGCTAATACGCCCCACGGCTTCAGAGAGCCGGTCCGTTGACACATTTTGACGAGAGAGATATTGGCAACTCATGGAGATGGCGCTGAGCGGCGCGCGCAAGTCATGGGCGAGCATGCCGATGAAGAGCGTGCGAGAACGCTCTATGTCTTCCACATAACGCACCATCGACTCCGCCAGTGCCTGGTCAATCGCTTCGTGAAAGCGCAGCATCTCATGGAAGCCTGCTTCATCGGTCTGCCCTCCGCCGTTCGCCCAGAGACGAATCACGCTCGCCCGTAGCACACGAAATTCAACACCGAGTTGCATGAGGTCGAAGCCAGCTGCATGGCCCGACACACCATGACCAGATGCGGCAGCACACGGCGATTCCTTGTCACGCGCGTCGATATGTTTAGTCACCTTCTCCAAGATCTCCTGCACATGATGGCGCAGTGCCAGACACGACGTGGCGCTTGCCTCAGGTAGCAGCGTTCTGGTGACTGCCTCCCACTCCGAGATGATGGCTTCCATGTTGTGTGTGATGAAGGTCGACAGTTTCATCGCTTCCTCAAAAAATTCCGTGTTCCCGGATGGAACCATTAGACGTGAATGGAGTCATATTGCAATTTTGCAATTAATAAATAAGAAATAATGCCATGCCTCAAAACAGCAATAACGATGCACTGCAACATACGCCATTATGCATTTGAAATAGACCCCGATGCCTATCTATCCGATGAACCTATCCCGTGCCTGTAGACGTATCCTGTCCACAACGTTGATGTTGTCTCCGCTATGGCTTTCGCAGCCGAGCTATGCATTCGACTTCAATGATGTCGCTGCAAAAGCCAAGCGACTGGCGGCGAGCACCTATCGCAAACCGGAGAAGAATATCTCGAAGACGCTGGCCAGTCTTAACTATGATCAATATCGTGACATCCGCTTTGACCCATCAAAATCTTGGTGGCGCAATGCCAAACTTCCGTTTGAGCTAGCCTTCTTTCATCAAGGCATGGCCTTTAACACGCCAGTGAGGGTGTACGAAATAAGCGGTAAGAGTGTGCATGAAATCCGATTCGATCCAAAGACCTTCCACTACGGCGTCAACACCTTGCATCAGAAGGATCTTGCGGGCCTTGGTTTTGCCGGTTTCCGCGTCCACTATCCGCTCAATACGCCCAAGTACAAAGATGAAGTGCTGGTGTTTCTCGGCGCCAGCTATTTCCGTGCGGTGGGCAAGGGACAGCTGTATGGCCTTTCTGCGCGTGGTCTAGCTATCGATACAGCGCTCCACTCAGGCGAGGAGTTTCCGCACTTCACTGAGTTCTGGATCGACCGCCCCACTGCAACCAGCAAAGAACTGACTATTTATGCGCTGCTGGATTCACGCAGAGTGACCGGTGCCTACCGCTTCACAGTCAAACCGGGCAGCGATACCGCGATTGATGTCAAAGCCCAACTCTATCTGCGCGAAAACGTCAGCAAGCTCGGTATCGCGCCACTCACCAGCATGTATTTTTTTGGGGAGAACCAGCGACCGCAGATCGAAGATTACCGCCCGGAAGTGCATGATTCCGATGGTCTTTCCATCCAGTCGGGAACTGGCGAGTGGATCTGGCGTCCATTGGTCAACCCCAGACGTTTACTGGTGACTTCGTTTGCACTGAACAATCCTGTTGGTTTTGGCTTGATGCAACGGGATCGTGCCTTCACCAGTTATGAAGACCTTGAAGCGCATTATCAAAAGCGCCCAAGCGCCTGGGTCGAACCGAAGGGACAGTGGGGGGCAGGGCGTGTCGAACTGATCCAAATCCCGACCCCCGACGAAACTAATGACAACGTGGTGGCGTTTTGGGTGCCTGATAAGCCGCCCAAACCCGGCGTACCCTTTGATTTCGAATACCGCCTACTGTGGCAGAAGGATGCAGAACAGCGTCCTCCGTTGGCATGGGTAAGCCAGACGCGGCGTGGCCACGGGTGGATACAAAAGCAGGACGACAGCATCGCGTTATCAGTCGATTTCGATGGTCCCGCTCTAAAAAACCTTGCTGCCGGTACGCAAGTCAACGCTGTGGTTAGCAGCGATGCCAACGGCAAGGTGCTGGAGACCAATACCATCCGCAACGACGTTACTGGCGGATGGCGCATGACAATCCGGCTGCGCCGCAACGACGAGAAAAAGCCCGTCGAGCTGCGTGGATATCTCAACAGCAATAACAATACTTTATCCGAAACGTGGAGTTACATATTACCCCCCGAGTAAAGCTGAGGCGCGCACCGGTAACTGCCGGCAACAACGTATCGCAAGTATGCGAGCGTTACCTGGAGCGCCTGCCACTTTCCTCTGAACAGCATCGCACGCTGGCATCACGCATCACTGGCCCCACGCCCCGCGATGCGCTCATCCAGCTACACGGCGCCCTTGCTGGAAGACATCAGCATGCCATCCCGGCCTATGGATCGGTGACACGCCGCCTACAGTTAGCCTTTGATGATCGCGAGCCGTTAGTGCAACAGGGCGACAATATCCTGCGCTTGGATGCGGAACGGCGGCGGCAGATGCCAAGGCAACTCGTCCCGCCACTGCAGCGCGCCTCAATGACTCCCTATCCATGGGGGCCACTCAATCCGGCCAGGCGCTGGCTTGCCTCTCTGAGGCGGCGGCGTGACCAATGGATTGAACGCAGCACGGATGACCCCACACGTCAGCCTTGGCCTGCCAATATACCGTTGGTACCGGAGGACGTCGTCGATGTTCCCGATGCACGTGGCCGCTGGCAAACCCTTGGCAATATCCGGCGCATCGTGCTGCTGACACTCATGCTGGCACAAACCATCCTCGCCACGTATTACATGAGCCAAGTCCTGCCCTATCAAGGGACCACGCTGCTCGAAATGCTATTGCTGGGATTATTTGCGGTGTTGTTCTGTTGGGTATCGGCCGGTTTCTGGACAGCCATGGCGGGCTTTCTGGTGCTCATGCGTGGCAACGACCGCTATGCGATTGCGCGCCATGTCGATGATCGTACACCGATCCCGGAAGACGCGCGTACCGCGATCGTCATGCCGATATGTAATGAGGATGTGACGCGCGTGATGGCTGGGCTGCGCGCCACCTATGAATCAGTGGCGCGCAGCGGTGAGCTGGCTCGCTTCGACTTCTTCGTGTTAAGTGACAGCAGTGACAGCGACATTCGCAGCGCCGAACTCACCGCCTGGGCCACTTTGTGCCGTGCCGTCGGCGGCTTCGGCCATATTTTCTATCGCCACCGCACACGCCGCGTAAAACGCAAAAGTGGCAACATCGACGACTTCTGCCGTCGATGGGGCAGCGCCTATCGCTACATGATTGTGCTCGATGCCGACAGCGTCATGAGCGGCACCTGCATCACAAAACTGGTGCGGATGATGGAAGCCAATCCAGGTGCCGGCATTATCCAGACGGCGCCCACGGCCGCTGGGCGCGATACCTTATATGCACGCATTCAGCAGTTCTCCACGCGCTTATACGGCCCGCTTTTTACTGCTGGCCTGCACTACTGGCAGCTTGGCGAATCGCATTACTGGGGCCACAACGCCATCATCCGTGTGGCGCCTTTCATGCGCCATTGCGCGTTGTCACCGCTACCAGGTCGCGGCTCGCTGGCCGGCGAGATTTTGTCGCACGATTTCGTCGAAGCAGCCCTGATGCGACGCGCCGGCTGGGCGGTGTGGATCGCCTACGACCTTGATGGCAGCCATGAGGAAATGCCCCCCAATCTACTCGACGAACTCAAGCGTGACCGCCGCTGGTGCCACGGCAATCTCATGAATTTCCGCCTAGTGACCGCACGCGGTATGCATCCGGTACACCGCACCGTGTTCGTCACCGGCGTGATGGCCTATCTGTCTGCTCCGTTGTGGTGCCTGTTCTTAGCGCTATCGACCGGCATGCTCGCGCAGCATATGCTGACCGAACCGCAATACTTTGTGGAACCACGCCAGTTGTTCCCCATCTGGCCGCAATGGCATCCGGAAAAAGCACTGGCGCTGTTCTCTGCCACGGCCACGCTGCTGTTCCTGCCGAAGATCCTGAGCGTGCTGCTGCTCTGCCTGCACGGTGCGCAACAGTTCGGCGGCCGTCTGCGCCTTGTCGCCAGTATGCTGCTCGAAACCCTGTTCTCCATGCTGCTCGCGCCAGTGCGTATGCTGTTCCATACGCGGTTCGTGACCGCCGCCTTCCTTGGCTTGGCAATCCACTGGAAATCACCACCACGCGCCGATACCGAAACCACCTGGCGCGAAGCAATCAGTAGGCATGGCTGGCATACCTTGCTTGGCCTTGTATGGGGCACTGGCGTATACCTGCTCAACCCTGCATTTCTGCCATGGCTGCTGCCCATCGCCGGCGCGCTAGTGTTATCGATGCCAGTATCGGTATTGTCGAGCCGGGTTTCCCCAGGCCGCCTGTTTCGCCGAGCGGGCTTATTCATGGTGCCAGAGGAAATGGCAACGCCAACGGAATGGCAAGCGACGTTTGCTTACAACTGCGCTGAAGTGACACCGCCGAATTTCACTGATGCGGTGATCGATCCGATCGTTAATGCACTGGTCTGTGCCAGCGGCAGGCCGCGCCTGCACCTGCCACTAGCCAGCAAGGGGGAGCGCGAACGGCTTGCCCTGTTAGCGCTCCAGGCAGGACCTACGGCACTCTCCGATGCGCAGAAGAACCTGTTGCTGAGCGATCCGATCCTTCTGTCGCGTCTGCATATCGATACATGGACGTCCGCGCATGCCCATCCTGACTGGCATGAAGCGACAACGCATCGCGAAAGCACATAAAAATCTAGAGCGGTTTGCCTGTGCATGCAAGAGAGGTCGGATCGGGCTGAGAAGCGCAACCGTACGTGAGGGTGAAGGGGGGATTCGGGCGGCATGCCGCCCGCCCACGCAACGGCCGACTGGTAAGCCAGGGTGCGCCCTGCAAGGACGGTAAGCATCGCAGCCCCGAGAAAGCCTCAACTTTCCTTACGGATACAAATACGTGGTAATCTGTCAAAACGAGCTCCGAAAGCAGGCTATGACTACCCTTCCTCCGGATCCAATCGAAGACCGCCTTTATGTCCTGCGTACGCGCTGGGAGCGCTATGTCGCGGAAGGCCGTTTTGAACAATTCATCGAGTTTGCGGTCGCCATCAACAGCCTGACCGAATACTTCAATCGCCTGCGCCTGCCAGGCCTGGTGCGGCTTTGCGAAGGTCTTGAAAATGCCGCGCTCACCAAGCTTGGCGATCAATCCTCTCACCCCATCCCGCAGCCGGACATTCTGGCGTTGCAACGCCAGATGGACACCTTACTCGGTTCCGTCGCCACATCGCGCCCCTGCGCGTGCGGGCGGCGCGCTGACGAACCGGCAGCCGCGTCTGAAGTCGACTGGATCAAGCCGCGCGCAGTCTGGATGGTAACCGCCCCCCAAAAGCGCGACATGGCCGACGCTATCGGACGTCAGCTCAAATTCTTCGGCTTCAAGATTTTTCTGTTGGACTGGACGGCCAAACGCCTGCCGGAAGACATGCCATTGGCGGTCCTCTTCATCCCTGGGCACGATCAGGCAGGCGCAGCTGAGCTCTCCTGCATCGCAAAGATTCGGCAAGCCTGCCCAGCCAGTCAGTTGTTCTATCTTGGTGTGCAGTCAGCAATCGAGCCGATTGTCGAACTGATGCGGGTAGGCATCGATGTCACCATCCCTACCGAAGACCAACCCGCGATGGTGCTCAACTGTATGCTCGACCTAGTGCAAACCAACGAGCAGGAGCAGTACCGGGTGCTGGTGGTAGAGGATTCGCGTGTCGCAGTAGCATTGATCCAGCGCACATTGGCGCAGCACGACATCGATACGCACGCCATCAACGATCCTGCACAGCTGCTGGAAGCGCTTGAGTCCTACAAACCTGACTTGGTACTGATGGACATGTACATGCCGCGCTTCAATGGCGTCGAAGCCACCCGAGTGCTGCGTCAAATGGCGGCCTACAGCGCACTGCCGATCGTCTACCTGTCCGGCGAATCCGATGTCGGCATGCAGGTCGAAGCATTGCGCCTCGGCGGTGATCAGTTCCTGATCAAACCCTTTAACCCAGTGCTGCTCGCAGCGGTGGTCAAGACCCGCATTGAACGCTTCCGCGAAACACGGCGCTCGACGCGCCTCGACGGATTAACCGGCCTGCTTAACCACACAGCCGCAAAAGCACGCCTGCAGGCCATGGTTGAGCAAACGGGGATGCAAAGCATGCTGACGGTGGCGATGATCGACATCGACCATTTCAAATCAATTAACGACACCTACGGTCACCCGGTCGGCGATCAGGTGATTCGCGGATTAGCCTGGCTGCTCAAAGGACGCCTGCGCTCGATCGATCTGATCGGCCGGTATGGCGGCGAGGAGTTCATCATCGCGCTGCCCGGCGTCGACCTGACGCGTGCCGAACAGGTGATCGACCGGATTCGCCGCGACTTCGCCGCACTGCCGCATGCGCATTCTGCAGGCGCACTGCATGCAAGCTTCAGTGCCGGTATCGCGACCTATCCACTCGCACACCACACCGCAACGGGCTTGACCGAAGCCGCCGACCAGGCCTTGATGCAAGCCAAACGCTTGGGACGCAACCGGGTGGAAAAGGCTAGCTAAGTACCCGCGCATAAAAAACGGTGAGTGTCTGCGACCCAGCCCGGCGCGCTGCCGCGTTGCCCTTCCCTAGCAGTGCTTGCACTGCGTCGGGTCGGGCGCCTTGCATCGCATCCGGCCAGGACCACATCCATCTCACCGTTTTTTATGCGCGGGTACTTAACGCACGGAAAGCCGCCAGAGCGAGGTCACTTCCGCCGCCCGCGCCATATGCAGTGCATCGGTTTCATCGGCACTCTTCGGATGCTTCGGACGCACATCGATACGGCCCACAACAGCTAAGCCGGCCTGATCGATCCAGGTAAGCAATTCCTCGCGTGTACGCAGACCGAGGTGCTCCGCAAAATCGGAAAGAATCAACCAGCCTTCTCCCCCCGGTTCCAAATGAGCAGCCAGCCCCACAAGAAAACCGCGCAGCATGCCGCTGTTTAGGTCGTACACTGCATGCTCGATCGGCGAACTCGGCCGCGCCGGCACCCATGGCGGATTGCATACCACCAGCGGCGCTCGTCCCGGGGGAAATAAGTCGACTTGCAACAACGTCACCTGTTTGGCCAGCCCCAGCCGCTCGATGTTCTCACGCGCGCAGGCAAGGGCACGCGGGTCCTGATCGGTGGCGACAATGCGTGCGACACCACGGCGTGCCAGCACTGCCGACAACACTCCGGTACCGACGCCAATATCGAAGGCCAATGCTTTCGACGGCAACGGCGCTTGCGCCACCAGGTCGACATATTCGCCGCGCACCGGCGAAAACACGCCGTAGTGGGGATGAATGCACGCGCCTAACACCGGGATCTCAACACCTTTCTTGCGCCACTCGTGCGCACCGATCAGGCCCAGCAACTCACGGAGCGACGCAACATACGCTTCATCCGCCGTACCGTAGGCTTCCTCGCAAGCCTGTCGCACCTCAGGAGCGCGGCGCAGCAGGATAATATGCCCCTTCTCGAATGGCAGTAACAGCATGCCAAGCGTACGTGCCCGCTGCGCCTGCGCCTGACGATGCAAATGAAATGCTTCGGTGGGCGCAGGCTCATGCGCCGGTGCGCGTGCTTTCTTCGGTTTGCGGTCGATACGCCGAGCCAGTGCCTGCAACAACTGACGCGCATTTTGGAAGTCACCGCGCCACAGCAGTGCCGTCCCTTCGCAGGCAAGACGGTAGGCAGCATCGGCACTCATGCGGTCGTCAGCAATGACAACCCGTTTCGGGGGCAGTACACCGGCTTCGGAACGCCAACGGGCCGCGCGGCTTTCGCCTGCCTCGGTCCAACTAATGACAGGATATGCGCTCATCGTGGTGGTGTGAATTGAGAAAAGAAGTAGCGCGGCGCATGCCGCGTTCGAAATGGCATTCTATCGCATGCCCCCTTTTTCTCGTCCAACTTGACGGCTTGCCAAATTGCACATCGCTGCTACAATCGAGCGCGGAACAATTCTCTGTTCCAACGTCGCTCGGACGGTTCCGGGCGCTTACGTGAAAGAACCTCATGTCCCAATCCGATACACCGCGGAGTTTTCCGCGTATCAATCGCCTTCCCCCTTACGTCTTCAATATCACCGCCGAGCTGAAGATGGCGGCCCGCCGGCGCGGCGAGGACATCATCGATATGTCGATGGGCAATCCTGATGGTGCGACGCCTGCCCATATCGTGGCCAAGCTCAACGAAGTGGCCACGCGTCCGGATACGCACGGTTATTCTGCATCCAAGGGCATTCCGCGCCTGCGCCGTGCGATCACGCGCTGGTACAAGGACCGCTACGACGTCGAGTTCGACCCGGATAGCGAAGCGATCGTGACAATCGGTTCGAAGGAAGGTCTGGCGCATTTGATGTTAGCCACACTGGACCGCGGCGATACCGTGCTAGTGCCCAATCCCAGCTATCCGATCCATATCTATGGCGCAGTGATCGCCGGCGCTGATATTCGCTCGGTACGCATGAGTCCCGGTGTCGATTTCTTCGCCGAACTGGAACGCGCCATCCGCGAAAGCTACCCGAAGCCCAAGATGATGATTTTCGGCTTCCCATCCAATCCGACCGCGCAATGCGTAGAGCTCGAATTCTTCGAACGCGTTGTTGCACTGGCAAAGGAGCACAACATCCTGGTCGTGCACGACTTGGCCTACGCTGACCTCGTGTTCGACGGCTGGAAGGCGCCCTCCATCATGCAAGTACCAGGCGCACGCGATGTCGCGGTCGAGTTCTTCACGCTGTCCAAGAGCTACAACATGGCTGGCTGGCGCATCGGTTTCATGGTCGGGAACAAGGAGCTGGTCGCGGCACTGGCACGTATCAAGAGCTATCACGACTATGGCAGTTTCACGCCGGTGCAAGTTGCGGCCATCGCTGCGTTAGAAGGCGACCAATCCTGTGTCAAAGAAATCTGCGCCCAGTACCAGCGCCGCCGCGATGTGCTGGCCAAGGGCTTGAACGAAGCCGGCTGGCCGGTGGACCTTCCCAAGGCATCAATGTACATTTGGGCACGCATCCCCGAGGCCTACCGCCATCTCGGCTCATTGGAATTCTCTAAGCTGCTGCTGGAAAAAGCCAAGGTATGCGTGTCGCCAGGCATCGGCTTCGGTGAATATGGCGATGAGTACGTGCGCTTTGCGCTGATTGAGAATGAAGCGCGCATTCGCCAGGCAATTCGCGGCATCAAGGCAATGCTACGGGAAAAGCAATAAGAACCGATTCAGGTGCCAAGAAGTTCAAAAAAACAGGTGGCCAAGCCACCTGTTTTTTCTCATGCTGCCTTCAATTCTTCATACAGCGCCAGATATTCTTGGCTCAATTTATGCCGTGCATCGAGATGGATCATTGGCAGCCCCCGGTCATGGGATTCGCGGATCTTGATCGAGCTGGAGAGCTTACTATCAAATACCGGCAGGCCTTCTGCTTTCAATTCATCCACCATGCGCTGCGGCAGCGTGGCACGGGCCTGAAACTGATTCACCACGATGCCTTCGATTTCCAAGCCCGGATTATGATCGGCCTTGATCTCACCCACATTCTGTATCAGTGTGTACAGCGCCTGCCGCGAGAAGTCGTCACAGTCAAATGGAATCAGGCAGCTCTCTGCGGCGATCAGGGCTGATTGCGTAAAGATATTGTAGGCTGGGGGCGTGTCGAGAAAAATTTCGTCGTATTCCTTCGCCAATTCGTTCAGCATGTCGCGCAGCTTATAAATCTTGTGGCGCGATTCAAGCTTGGATTGCAGTTCGCCGATAGCCGGATGCGATGGGATCAGGAACAAGTTATCGAAGCGCGTCATATGGACAAAACTGCCTGCCGGCTTCGGATAGAAAATGAAGTTCAGCGTCTGCTCAAAGTAGTCGGCCAGCGTCGGCGTCGCATCCTTGGTGACTTCGCCCAACAGATAGCGGCTGGAATTGCACTGCGGGTCAATATCGATGAGCAGTGTCCGCTTCCCTTGGCGCGCTGCAATTGCAGCAAGATTGACCGCAATCGTGGATTTTCCGACGCCGCCTTTCTGATTAAAGATGACACGTTTCATGCGGCGTTCCGATAATGATTGAATAGAGACGCCGGAAATAATAGCAGTCGCTGCACTGCAGCAGTGACGATTTATAGGATTTGTCGCATTAGGGTAACGCTGGCGTTTTGACAAACGCTTCTGGAACGCATTTCATCCATAGAAGGGCCCGCGCAAGGGGCTAACCTGTTCGTCCATAGGAACTGTCTCAGCGATCGATACAATCCTTTTCGGTCCTGCTTACCGTTGTTGGCCTAAGTATCGCCCACCAGACTTGGTCGCCTGATGCTGCCTTTCTGCAATCGTCCAGAGTTTCCGTCCGTTGGCGGAACGGTCATCGATGGATTTTTTCTGAGGAGATTTGGCAGGCCCTTGTGTCTCGCCTTCGTCCAGGGCTTCTGCGACATCACTCTTAAATGCCTTTCTGAATCCATC